>JBGUTC010000041.1:0-23779 GCA_045132895.1 Clostridia bacterium | reverse complement strand
AGAACTTCAGCCTCTGCAGGTTGTCTTGAAGAGAATCCTTCTGGAGGTAACGACCTCGTTAACAGCCGGTGAAGGCGGCGAAACCATCACCAACTATTCTGTTAAGATGATGACCTATGCGATTATCATGGTTTCCGTCATCCCCATGCTGATTGTATACCCCTTTATCCAGAAATATTTCGCAAAGGGCGTTATGATTGGTTCAATTAAAGGATAATAAGCAAGATAAGATACATAAAAGCGGTGTAACCACTATGGTTACACCGCTTATTTTGTTATGAATGATTTTGACTGGAACGGAGAATCTGCTTACATAAGTTTCAGATACAGTTCTTTAATTTCTTCCACACTTGTTTCTCTCGGGTTACCCGGACGGCAAGCATCGTCGAATGCAGACTGTGCCAGGAAATCGATGTCTTCTGCTTTAACAATTTCCTTAAGGTCAGCCGGAATGCCAACATCAGCAGACAACTTCTTAACAGCATCAATAGCAGCTTTTCTTGCATCTTCAAGACTCATGGCATCAACACCGGTAACGCCCATAGCTTTTGCAATGTCTCTGTACTTTTCGCCGGTTGCAGGCGCATTATATTCCATAACGGTAGGCAGAATAATTGCGTTTGCAACGCCGTGGGGTGTATCATAAAGAGCGCCCAGCGGATGTGCCATGGAGTGAACAATACCAAGACCTACATTAGAGAAGCCCATGCCGGCAATGTACTGACCGAGAGCCATTCCCTCTCTGCCTTCGTCGGTGTTATCAACGGCGCCGCGAAGAGATTTGGCAATGATTTCGATAGCTTTAATATGGAACATATCGCTCATTTCCCAAGCACCTGCGGTAATAAAGCCTTCAATAGCATGCGTCAGTGCATCCATACCGGTTGCAGCGGTTAAGCCTTTTGGCATGGTTGCCATCATGTCCGGGTCAACAACAGCGACAACGGGGATGTCGTGCACATCAACACAAACCATTTTGCGGTTTTTCTCTGTATCGGTAATCACGTAGTTGATGGTTACTTCTGCTGCAGTACCTGCCGTTGTGGGAACGGCAATAATCGGTGTGCACTTATTTTTTGTCGGTGCAACGCCCTCTAAAGAGCGAACATCTGCGAATTCAGGGTTTTCTATAATAATGCCGATTGCTTTTGCCGTATCCATAGAGGAGCCGCCACCAATGGCGATGATGCAGTCAGCACCACTTGCTTTATATGCAGCTACGCCGGCCTGAACGTTTTGGATGGTGGGGTTTGCTTTGATTTCGCTGAAAAGTTCATAAGCAATAGCGGCATGATCAAGGATGTCGGTAACCTTCTTAGTTACGTTAAACTTGATTAAATCCGGGTCGGAGCAAACGAATGCTTTTTTAAAGCCTCTTGCCTTCATTTCGGTTGCAATCTCGTTGATTGCACCTTTTCCGTGATAACTTGTTTCGTTGAGCACAAATCTGTTTGCCATTTTTTACATCTCCTTTTTGCTTTTTTATTTTAAAATTGAAATTGCTTCCGTAATCGTTTTTTCTAATGCTTCCTGTCCGTATTTATCGACTTCGGCTTTATCTTTTTCGCAATGGGTCAGGCATCCGGCACCGCCAATACAACCGCCGATACAAGCCATCCCTTCGATAAAGTTTGCATCCAGTATGTTTTTGCTCTTTTTCAGGAGTGCTAATTTACAAGCTTCAATACCGTCGCAGGGCATTGCTTTTAAGTCAAAATCAAGGTTCTGTTCTTTTAAACTTTGTTTAACCGCATCAGATAAACCGCCACTGCGGGCAAAAATTCTTCCGAAATAGGACGCATTATCTAAAACATCTTCCTGAAGAGTTGTGATATCAATATCCTTACTGTCGTAGAGCGCCTGCAGTTCCTCAAAGGTGAGAACGGCGTCAATGTAAGGCTTTACTTCTTCAAGCTGTGCTTCTGCTTTTTTGGCGGTACACGGGCCGATGAAAACAACTTTTGAATCCGGATCCGTGTTTTTGATATATTTCGCAAGGGTTGCCATAGGTGACAGGTTATGTGAAATATGCGGGGTTAAATCAGGGAATGCTGATTTCAGATAGGCTACAAAAGCAGGGCAGCAAGAACTGGTTAAAAATCCTTTTTCACTAAGCTCTGCTGCTTCGGCATGGGCAACCATATCAGCGCCGAGTGCCGCCTCAATAACGGTGAAGAATCCCAGTTCCTTCAGTCCGGTGATTACCTGACCGAGTTTTGCGTAGGTAAACTGGCTGGAAATGGACGGTGCTACCATGGCATATACCTTATAATTCCGGTTGTTATTACTATTCTTGATTAAATCAACAACATTCAGAATATAGGACTTATCCATAATTGCGCCAAACGGGCACTGGTACACGCAAGCACCGCAAGCGATGCATTTGCTGTTGTCGATGGCGGCTGCATTTTCCTCGTTAATGGAAATGGCTTTGATTTTACAAGCGTTTTGACAAGGACGTTTACGGTTAACAATGGCAGAATACGGGCAAACCTTTGCGCAGCGGCCGCATTCAACGCATTTTGACTTGTCGATGTGGGCGACATGGTTGTGGTCGAAGGAAATGGCGCCTTTTTTACAAACGTCTTCGCAACGGTGCGCCAGACATCCTCTGCAGGAATCTGTTACTTCATAGCCTGCAGCCGGACATTCGTCGCAGGCAATTTCAATCACTTCGATGACGTTAGGATTGGTCGGGTCGCCTCCCATGGCTATTTTAACACGCTCGGAGAGGATTGCTCTTTCCTTGTAAACGCAGCAACGCATGGTTGAGGTTTTTCCCGGAACGATGGTTTGAGGGATATCCAGTATGTTTTCCAAAAGCGTATCGTTCCATGCCTGTTTTGCTACTTCGCGCAGGACTTTATAATTCAGGTATTGTACCTTTGTATCAAACTTTCTCAAGACCGACACTCCTTAAATTCCGGATTCTCTGATAATGCTTTTCAGCACCTCAGCAGAGTTCCACAATTTCTTTATTTCGTCATCGGAAAGTTTCTGCGTGATAATGGATCTGACGCCGGTTCCGTCTACCAGTGAGAGAGAACTCAGGCAAACATCTTCGATGCCGTATTCGCCTTCATGGAGAGAAGAAACGGTCATCAGGCTTCCTGCGTCGCCGCTGACAGTTTTAACGATATTCATGGTAGCGGTAGCAACGCCGTATACGGTACAGCCTTTTCTGGAGATGATTTTGCCGCCTGACTTTTTCACATAGGCTTCCACGTCTTCGTGCGTATAATCCGTGGTCAGATTATATTTTGTTGCAACCGCGTCGTTGTATTCTGCAATGGGAACGCCGGCGATGGTAGCTGTTGACCATGCAACGAAAGAACTGTCACCGTGTTCACCTAATACATTTGCATGAACCTGCTTTTTATTCACATCGTAAATTTCAGCAAGACGGGTACGAAGTCTGATGGTATCCAGGGTTGTACCGGAACCGATAACCTGACTTTTGGGCAGGCCTGTAAACTTTAAGAATGCATAGGTCAGAATATCTACGGGGTTTGCAACCAGGATATACATTGCGTTAGGCGCATATTTAACGATTTCTTTTGAAATGCTTCTGATAATTTCAACGTTGGTTTTAACCAATTCCAGACGGGACTGTCCGGGTTTTCTGCCCATGCCGCTTGTGATGATAACAAACTGTGAGCCGGCTGCGTCACGGTAGTCACCGGCATAAATATCGCAGTTTTCCAAAAACGGGGTAGCTTGCTTAATGTCCAGGGCTTCTCCCAATGCTTTGTCTACATTAATGTCAATTAAAACAACTTCAGAGGCTGCATCACGAGCCAAAAGAGAATATGCGGTTGTTGCTCCAACGCCACCTGCACCAATAATTGTAACTTTGTTTTTCATATCCGTTCTCCTTTTATCATTCTAAAAATAGCTTACTTTAATTCTTTTTCCCATTGATTTGAGGCACTCGGAAAGTTCCTCGACCAAGTTCATTTTAATGCTGAAATTAATCGGCAAATCTGGGTTCTGGTGTGCCGGATTGATGGCGCGGCCAACATAGAAGTTGATATCGGTTGCTTCTTCAAAGAGCAGTTGGCAAATTAAAGAAGCGCCGTCTCTTTTAAAGTTCCAATGGCTATACTGTTCGTTTTCGCCTAAATAGTCTTTGGCATATTCCAGCACCTTGTTCACGGTGATAACGCCCTCTGTGACCAGATCAACGCCTTCCAGCTTTGCAACAGGCGGAATGTCTGATTGCTCAAAGTTGAGCGTTGCCTGAAGAGGTTTCTTTAAAAATTTTGCTGCGATGGAGGAGGTTGTTCCGCCGCAGATAATGTGTTTGCCTTCTTTTGAGAAAAACAGAGACATCATTCGGTCGCAGTCGTCGCGGTTAGACGGGGGACCAAACAAAATGTTCATAGGTTCGCGTCTTCTGATTTTCACAATGCAGGCGGTGGCATCGTCGCCGGGTTTCTGTCCGTAAAGTTTATCGCATTCATCAATCAGCAGCGTCGACAAGTTTTTCGCCGTCAGGCCGGATACCGACATGGTTTCCATAAACTCAACGATTTCTTCCCGCTTCCACCCGAAATTATAGGCAAGACCAATTCCGGCGTGAGGGCAACCATCGCTCATGGCAATGAAAATATCGTTCTCCTGAATGCGGATTTCGCTTTTGAGAATTTTCTTTCCGCCGATATTCATTTCCGTTGTGGGGTAGTCATAATTCTTGTTATCGCGCAACACGATGACATGCGGATTATCATATTGAATAATTTCGATGGTTTCGTTGTTGATAATCTGCATGATGGTAAAGGTGGAATAGGCAACGCCTCTTGTGGAACATACGGGGAGGGTTGCGGCAATGGTTTCCACGCAATCTTCAATGGGCAGACCTTCTGCCATCATAGTAGAAATGATTTTTGATGTCAGCGTCGATAAAATGCTGGCTTTAACGCCGCTTCCGAGTCCGTCTGCCAGCACGATAACCGTTGAATTTTCGTTTTGCTCTACGATTTCCACATGGTCGCCGCAAAGTTGTTCGCCATAGTGGTTAATACTTTTCCAGCCGATATCTGCACATAAATCATTCATCCCGTATCGACTCCTTTAGCTTTGCCAGAGCAATTTTTGTTTCAGCAGCCGTTTCGCCAAGGAGCGATGCAATTTCCTGAACGATACGCATCTGTTTGTCAACGACTTTATCAGCAACTTCAACGGTTTGTCTGCTGATGCTTTCTTTCTTTTCCCGTTCCTTTTGTTCATCTGTAATGTCGCGCATAATGCCGATGAGCAGATGGGAGTCACGGTCATAGACAACGGATTGTTCTACGTAACGTTTATATTCCGCCAGGTAGACCCGCTTATTTTTGATGTCGTGGCCCGTATTTTTGACTTCCAGGAAGTCTCTGGGGTCGATAATACGAATGACGGGTTCGCCTAACACATCCGCGCTTGAGCGGATATTCATGATGTTTCTTGCTGCTTCGTTGATCTGCTGAACTTCCAATTCCTCGTTCAGAACAATCAGACCGTTGGGCGTGTTCTTAACGATGGTATCCGAGAAACTCTCTGCTTTATCTTTCAGGAAGGGCAGACACATGGAGATTTCCGCTTTGCCCTGACAAACGGCAATGGCTTTTTCGCGGCATGTATTATAGCCGCATGAACCGCAGTTGAGTTCGTCAGAAGGCTTGAATTTACCCATTTGGCGGAGAATATTGAAAATTTCTGTTTCTGACGGTGCTTGCAGACGATGCTCAATAAATGTGAATTGTTTTTTTAATTCCAGGGCATCAGGCTGAGCAACATCAAAGTCTTTGCTGCCGGCATAATTGGCAATGGTGATATAGTCTTTGATGGGCGCTGTACGGTGATATTTTTCCATAACCGGTCCACTGATACAGCTGCCGCTGCATGCCGACATTTCGATGAAGCATTTATGGATTTTTCCGTCTTCAATATCTTTCAGGGCGTCAATGCAGTTTTCAACACCGTCTAAAGCTAAGTATGTATACCCGGCAATGTTTGGCTCCATGGTTTTTAAAATGCCGCCGGTTGTGGGGAAAAATCTGGCCCGGCTTTCTTCAGAAGAATCCATATTTTTCTCAAGCTCAATATTTTCTTCTTTTAACCAGTTTGTGAGTTCCTCAAAGGTTAAAACCGCATCGACGATTCCGTCATAGTATTCAGCTTCGTCCTTTTTTGCAACACAAGGTCCGATGAAAACGGCTTTGGCATTGGGGAATCTCTTTTTAATATCCAGACAGTGTGCCTGCATGGGGGACAGAACATCTGCCAGATATTCAAGTTCAGCCGGGAAGTATTTCTGTATCAGTAAGTTGACAGAATGGCAGCAGGAAGAAATGATGATATCGCGGTCATCTTCTCTGAGCATTCTTTCATATTCTTTTTTTACAATTGTGGCACCAATAGCGGTTTCTTCAACTTCGTGAAAACCCAGTTTCTGAAGCGCGCTGCGCATGGCGCTGATGCCGACACCGTCATAGTTTGCAACGAAAGAAGGAGCCAGACTGACAAAAACCGGGTCGGCGCTTTGCAGCAGAACTTTTGCTTTTTCGGTTTCGTCTACAATCTGCTTCGCGTTCTGGGGACAAACAACGAAACACTGTCCGCATAAAATACACTCATTTCCGATGATATGTGCCTGGTTACCGGAAAAGCGAATGGCTTTGACAGGACAGTGACGAATGCACTTATAACAGTTTTTACAGTTTGATTTTTTCAAGGTTAAGCAGTTGGGCATATCCGTCACATCCTTTCATTTTTTATTTTATTAAGCACATGGTCGTTAAAAAATTCTTTAAAATTTTCCCGGGTTATGCCTACGTGAACATCGTCATCCACCTGCACGGTAACTCCCTGACGATTGCATTTGCCAATGCAAAAACTTCCGGTCAATGCTACATCATCTTCTAAATGATGCTCTTCAACAGCTTTGGTGAGTAACTCAACAATTTCAGGAGCGCCCTTTAAATGGCAGGAACTGCCAACACAAATCTGAATAATCATATATTTCTCACACTTTCGCTAAAACTTCGTTATTAAAGAATTCGTTTACTGTTTCCGGTGTAACAGAATAGAATTCATCATCTACCGTAACGCAAACGCCCTGCTGGCATTTACCCATGCAGAATGTTCCGCCGAGTTCAACCGTATCGCCGAGATTGTTTGTGCTGATTAATTCCTGAAGCTGGTCAACAACCTGACGGGAACCTTTGATGTGACAAGAACTACCGATACATACTGTGATTTTCATTTAAAAACATCCTTTCGTTTTCGTGTATATAGTTTTATTATTATCAGAAACTTATGCTTTCTGCCCAGGTTCGCAGGATTCCGCGCTCCCGTGCATTTGCTTTGGCAGAGCGTGCGGCTGCAACAACAGGCAGCCATGTTTCAACTTCCTGAAGAGTCGTGCCGGTTTTGTGGCAGACCCGTGCCAGGTATTCTTTTGCCATGTCGTCCTCTCCGCGTAACCGGAGGACGAGGCAGGTATTTGCAACGTCAGCCAGAGGATGTCCCAGCGCCATCTCAGACCAGTCTAAGATATAGGGCGTGCCGTCCTCTGCGACCAGAATATTTGCCGGTTCGAAGTCCCCGTGACAAATTCTGGTGTCTTCTGGTAAATTCTCCAGAGCATAAAAGAGAAGAGAGCGGGTTTTATCATCAAAGTCAGACCGGGCAATTTCCCGGTGAATTTTGTCGGCTAATTTCGTAAAGCAAGAAGATTTTTGTGATTGAATCTCTATGTGAAGATTAACAAACGAGTCGAGATACCCGTCGTTTTTTTCTTCTTCCTGCATGTGCTGCAGAAGCGTTTTACCTTTGATATATGCTGAGACAATGGCCCATTTCCCTTCGATTTCTGTCAGTTCATAGATTTTCGGGACGCTGAGGCCGGCCTCTTCGGCATATGCCTGATGCAATGCTTCTCTTAAAACATCAGATTTTGAATAGTTTTCGTTAAATACTTTTACGCAGTACTCACCATCGCGGTATACGGTTTTATCGTTTCTGACCGCAATTACTCTGTCAAGTTTCAATGTTTACCCTCCTTTTTCAGTTGTGATTCAGTAACTGGTTGTTTAAATAAGCCATGGACAAAGCCAGATTTTCTTGTTTAATCAGTATGTTTTCAGGAGCGACAAGTTTTTGGGGCGTAAAATTCCAGATGGCTTTAATGTCGCTTTTGACCATCTGGTCGCAGACTTCCTGAGCCGCACTTTCGCATGTGGTAATGACGCCAATCTGTATCCGGTTACTTTTGCAAAAGTTTTCAAATTGCTTCATGGGGTAAATATCGCATTGGTTTTGGCTCTGCTCTTTTACGGCGATATCAAAAGCGGCTAAAATTTCTACACCGTATTCATCGAACCCCGTAAAATTCAGGAGCGCCTGTCCCAGTTTTCCTGCTCCTACAATAACAGCTTTTGACAGATTGTCATATCCTAAAGCCTTTTCGATGCTTTTAATCAGATTCTTGATTTCGTATCCGACTTTAGGCCGACCTGCCCCGCTGACAGCGTTTAAATCTTTTCGAACCTGAACTTCGCCAAGCGATAAATTTTTTGCAATGGCTGTGGCGGAAATATATTCATTATTACGGTCAGACAGGGACCGCAGGTATCGTAAATAGCGTGGTAATCTTCCGAATGTTGCTTTTGGGATTGAACATTTTTCCATCACAACACCTCCTATCTCTTGACTTCGTTAATATTTTATCATACTTTGCTTCTGCCGGGAATTCTTAAAATGTTTAATCGGTATTATCAATATCGATAACCCCTTTACCGAATAAATCAAAACAAAAAAATAAGCCTGACTTTTTACGTCAGGCTTATGCTTTAATTAAAGATTTTCCTTTTTGATTCACATAAATTTGTAATAAATCTGCGATCCAGTTCCGTTAATTTATATCCTTTTTTATAAATCAGAACATCCTTATAGATTTTTTTGTTTTCAACGCATTTTTTTTGCACCAGATTATAACGGGAGAGCAAAGTTTCCGGAGCGGGAGAGACCCACATAAAGGTTTCCGGATTTTTGTCAAGGAGGTCAAACTGACTTGCTCTTTCAAAAATAAAAATCCTTCTGTGGATATTGTTCGGCAATTCTTCTTTGACCACTTTCGATAAAGGAAGTGATGGGACAAAAGGATCTGCGTGGGCGATTTCGATGAAGCCTTGTAAGTCGTCAAACAAAATCTCCTCTTTTTGCGCCAGAGGATTTTCGGCACTCATAATCAGGGAGTAACGAAACTCCGTGACAAGTTCATAGGTGAACCCTTTTTCATCCAGCATGGCTTTAAAATACTTGTCATAGTTTTCGGCATAGCGGATAATACCAAGCTTATAATCATGATTCAGCATGTTGTGAATGGTTTGCTGAGAATTTGTTTCTTTATAAAAAATTTCGGCAGCATTTTTTGTCAGAGCCTTGGAAAATTCGGCAAATGCGTCAGAGATGTAACATGCGCGGGGGACGGAAATGGAAAATTTCTGCTTGCTGACGGAGCCCTCTTTATAGTATTTTTCTACGGACTCAATCTGGCTCAGAATCCCTTTTGCATAATCGATAAATTCCTCCCCTTCAGGAGTTAAGCACATCCCTTTTGTTGTTCTGTCGAAAATCGTTATGCCTAAATCTGCTTCCAGTTCCTTAATGGAACGGCTGATGTTGGGCACAGCAATGAGTAATGTTTCAGAGGCTTTGTTAAGAGAGCCTGCCCTGGCAACTTCAACGGCATATTTCATATGTAGAATGTTCATCATAACACCACCATTTTGCTACGTATCTTTTTTTATTGTACCATATAAAACTGCCGTTTTCAAGATTATGAATGCATTTTCGTCTGCAGACCGAGGGCGCATCCGCTGTTTTGTTTTCCAATAAAAAAAAGAGGAAAACATAAAGTTTTCCTCTTTTTATCTTACGCCACCGGGCGGTGGTGCAATATATCGTTGTTTTTTGCGTTTTAATGTACGACGGAAGCACCGCTGCAAACGATGCTTGTACCGGAAACGTAAGATGCCTCATCGCTTGCCAGAAAGGCAACCAGAGAAGCAACTTCCTCCGGAGCGCCCAGTCTCTGCATCGGATGAGCAGCAATCGCACCGTTTAGCATTTCTTCCGGAATCGCATGCATCATTTCGGTATCGATATAACCGGGCAGAACGCAGTTAATGGTAATGCCCTTACGGCCGAATTCTTTGGACAACGTACGGGTCATGCCTTCAATTGCCGCTTTGGAAGCGCTGTAGTTTGCCTGACCGGGATTGCCGAAGGAAGAGGTAGAAGAAATATTAATAATTCTACCGTAGTTCGGCTGCGCATAATCGGAATGGCATTATAGATGCAGTGGTAAGTGCCGAAGAAGTTAACGTTCATAACCTGATGCATCTGTGCCGGTGTCATCTTATGGAAAATAGCGTCTCTGGTGATACCGGCGTTGTTAACCAGGATATCAATCCGTCCGAATTCTTTCACGATTTGCTCAAACAGTTTTCCGGCTAATTCATTTTCGGTTATCTGAATTTCCCGCCGTGCAATTTGCTTATTAAAAGCGGATTTTAAAAGAGAAAACTTAATTTCAAAATATTCTGCTGTTTCCGCTTCGTCGTTATAATAAGCATGATCAGTGTTTTTGGGAATCAGCAGAGATTGCCCCGGGGTCAGAATATAGGTTTTATTGTTAATGACGAAGCGCAGGGAGCCTGTCACAAGATAAATCATATGATAGTAAGGATGGGTATGGGTTTTAACGCCGTCTAACGGCTTGGTATAATAATGCGCAACCCATAGGATCTGTGGATTCTCCAAAGAATCATCGCCATTTAGAGTCTTTACCATTATTATAACACATTTTTTTCCGCTATGAAAATTATCTTGGACAGAAAAAGACGCGACTCAATTAAAGCCGCGTCTTTGTTGTTTACCGTAAGGTATCTCTTAATGCTTGTGCGTCCTTCATCAGGTTTTCAATCTCGCCGCCTTTGACAAATTCAATCATCAGGTTATAGGGCTTGTCAGAAAGTTCCTTAAAGTAAGGCGCCAGTTCCTTCAGTTCTGAAAGGAGGTGGTAGCCGGTTTCTTCGTTGTAATTCTGCACATGCATATTGCCTACGCAGGCGGTCAGAACCCGGTCGCGGTCTCTGAGGTTTTCCTCTAGGGAAAGGTTTGACTGGGGTTGCCAGTAAAGACCGACATTTTCTTTGCCCACGGACTCGATTAACAGGAAGGCTTCGTCACATGTTTCAGTCAGTGTCCAGGGGTGATATTCAAAGCCTAAAACGATGTTATGTTCTTTGGCCTTATCTGCCATATACTTCGTGTTTTCCACGATTAACTGTCTGTAAGCATCATCACAGTCAGCAGGGGCATTTTTTCCTGCCCAGATGCGGATGATTGGCGCACCCAGCAGGACGGCGGTTTCCAGCGCCTGATCACATTCTTCTTTGGTTTCCATGTAGCAGTAAGAACCTAAAGAGAAAATTTCAATGCCGTTTTCTTCTGAAAGTTTCCGGATCAGAGCGGCACGCTCTGCATCGCATAAAGGCTGATGCCCCTCGGAGACGCCCCATTCAATGCCGGAAAGTCCGGCTTCTTTTACGATGCGGATTACGTTCTCAACAGATTCATTTTTTAATGTCAGTGATGTCATTCCGAATTTCATGTTTTAACCTCTTTTCTATTTGAGTCGGTCTATATTTTACGTTGGTTCCGGACCGGTGTCGCGATTGCGTTCCCCGGGATATATTCTTCATTATACTATGAAATAATTTGTCTGTAAATTGCTAATTTTAGACATTTATCTTTATTTTTTGTCATTTCATGGGTACAAAAGACCAAAAATGCTGATTGACGGTGCAAACCTTATTTAGTATAATAGGGGTTATGACACTCGTTATTTCTGGAGGGATTGTTATGAAAATCAATATCATTCAAAATAAGCAGACCGATTATGTGATTGTGGTTCCGGCAGAAGCCACCCGCGTAGAAAAAACGGCGGCAAAGGAACTGCAGGAATATCTGAAAAAAGCCTTTGAAACAGATCTTCCCGTTTTAACGGAAGACGGCAGCAGTCAAAGGGCGTTTTATGTCGGTCATACAAATTTTGCAAAAACAGCAGGTGTTCTGGGAACATCCAAGGAAAACTGGATCATCAAAATGGTAGAAGGCAACCCGGTCCTGACCGGCGGCGTAACCCCGACGGACAGAGGGATTGCCTATGCGGTGTATCATTTTTTAGAAGACCTTGTGGGCGTTCGTTGGTGGACGCGGTTTGAAGAAGATGTTCCGCAGCAGACAGATCTTTCTTTGAATATCGATTTTTCCAAAGAGGGAACGCCGGCGTTTTCTTTCCGCAAGATTTTATCTCATAAAAATATTCCCGATTTTTATTTTGAGGCCAGACACCGGGACAATGTTGTGATGGTTGACGATAATATTCCCGGGGGTATCTATAACGAGAACGTTGTTGATTTAGGCGGCGCCCTGCATATGGGCAGACCGAATCACGTACATTCCTTAGGTCTTTACTATCCGGCGAAGGAGTATTATGATATCCATCCCGAATGGTTTGCCTGGAGCGAATCGGAGCAGAAGCGAGTGACCTACGGTCATTACTGCCTGACGAATGAAGCATACATTCAGGCGATGATTGATAAACTTCTGGGCTTTATTGCAGAAGACAGACAGATAGCGGCAGAAAAGGGTGTTGAAATGCCGGTGTTTTATTCTGTGTCTTTTCCGGATGTTTCCAGCGGTTTCTGTGAATGTAAGGCATGTCAGGAAATGTTGAAGCAGAAAGGTCCCAGCGGCTATGCCATCACCTTTGTTAACCGGATTGCCCGGGCAGTTTATGAAAAATATCCCGATGTGAAAATTGAAACGCTGGTTTATTCTTTGTATCTTGATAAGCCCTTAGACGATACGCTGCCGGAGAAAAATATGATTATCCGTCTGGCTCAGGTTTTTGTTGACTTGATTCACGAGCTGCATCATAAAGGAAATGCCTGGTATCTGCAACTGCTGAAAGACTGGTCAGAAATTTGTAAAAAAGCCGGTTGCGACCTGTATATCTGGGATTATATGTATCAATTGTTCTTTGACTTGCCGGCGCCGGTGGCGAACCGTCTGGGTGATACTTTCCGCACCTTTTATGATTGCGGTGTTAAGGGCATTTTCGTGGAGAATCAGTGCTACACAGCGGATATGTGGGAACTGAACCTCTACCTGCTTTTGCACCTGTGCGAAGATCCGTATGCGGATACGGATGGGCTAATTGACGACTTCATGGTTCGTTTTTACGGTCCGGCTGCGACTTATGTTAAGGCATATTATGATGAGTTGGTTCGGGCATCGCTGGATAATCCCTATTCCATTTACTGCGTCATTGAAAGTGTTCACTTTAACTATTTAGATGTTCCGGCGTTTAAAAACGGCATGGGGTATCTGGAAAAAGCGATGGAAGCGGTTTCGGGGGATCCGGTGTTTGAGCCCCGTGTCCGGTATCTGCAGACGTTATTGGCCTCCAGCCTCGGCATTAAGTTCCACGACCTGAAGAGACGGGCGAAGGAACTGGGCGAAAGCTTCGATTTTGACAGAAAAGCAGTTTGCCGGATGGCAATCGAAGGCTATAAGGCGGCGGAGAACCGGCCGAAACCCCGAACAGACCTGACGCGCTTTGAGAGCGCTGCGGCATATTTCGAGAGCCTGACTATGGAAGAAGATGTGGCACCCCTTCCCGCAGAACTTTCTTCCGTTGCACCGGAAGATGTCTATCAGTTCTTTTTTAAAAACACCTGCCGTCATTTATGCCTGAATCATGTGTACGGCTTTTCTGTGGCAGATGATCCGGATGCTTCTACCGGTAAGGCGGCAAAGTTCAGTAAAGATCTGATTACGACAATAGCGGAGTTTATCTTCCTGTCGGCAACCAGCCGGAATGCTGTGGGCGCAAAGGGTGTCTCCATGGTTATTGAACAGGATGCAAAGATTGTAGACGGAATTGAAATTTTTCTGGAAGATATTGTCCCCGATACCTATCAGCTCTTTAAAATCGGCTCTGTTTCCGGTATCCGTGATTCTGCCGATACGAGAGTGGATATGTTCGGCAACAATTTTGAATGGGTGAGTCTGTCCGGCATTTCCACCCTTTTCCCCATGGATGCCTGCGACGTGTATGTTTCGATTAAGTTTAGCGGCGAACCTTATGGCGGTGACCCGGCGCAGCAGGAGGCTGTCTATCTGGACAGAGTCATTGTTGTCCGGAAAAAATAAAAGAAACTAAAAGAAGAATAAAACCCCCTATTGCAATATGCGATAGGGGGTTGTTATTTTGCTGGAAAAAAGATGCAGATTGGAAAAACGGAATCCCGAAGCCGTACGAAGGTACGGCGAGAGGTGAAGTTTATTCCAAGTGCTTTTTGCAATCTGCACATTTACTGTATTCCCCGGGATGTGGGGAAAAGGATGCAGATTGGATAAACTGAATCCCGAAGCCGTACGAAGGTACGGCGAGAGGTGAAGTTTATTCAAAGCGCTCTGCGCGTTCTGCGCCTTTTACACCATCCCGTAGATATCTTTTCTTGCGCCTTCGATTAAATCCATTGCGTTGTTATACATAATGTCCTCAACGTCCTGCTTAGAAAGTCCCAGCGTCTGAGCAGCGCGCTTAAATGCCAGCAACTCCTCGTAGGCAAAGAAAGTAATAGTCTTTGCCTCCTCTTCGGAAACTTCACGAAGATGGGGATCGCCGAAGGGATCGTAGTACAGTCCCGGAGGAACCAGATTTACATAGGTGCCGTTTTCTTCAATGCGGTGTGTGCGCATACGGAGAATGGGCATATCCGTACCGAACATAACATGTTTAACGCCGCAACGCTTAATCACTTCTGTAATCGCATATTCACAGCAGTTAGCACAGAAGTCATACATGGTATCGGGTGCTTCCAGTAAGTAATCGAAAGAGTCAGCCACATCTTCTTTCGTGTAGGCGCGACCGATATGTGCAACAATAAACCGCAGTTTCGGAAATTCTCTGCGAATCTCTAAGATCTGCTGAATGTTGACCTGATCCTTTAAACGACCGTTTCTGGGGATGTGACACATGCAGATAGCGCCCATGTCATTCAGGCGCTGAAGTTGATGCTTCGGGAAAAAGTCAAAAATACGGATTTCTCCTGTTGGAAGATAGGCAGGAGCACGGTCTAAGTAGCATTTCGCACCTAAAAAGCCACCCTCACGGATATTCTTTTCCAGTTCATCGGCTGATTCTGTGGGGTGAGAGTAGTAAAGAGCCGGAAAACCAGATTCCTTGGAAGCCTTGGAAAGGTATTCGTTGTTCTTTTTAATTCCTTTTACATGGCCAGAAGCAAACATCAAAGCCTTAACATCCTTACCGGGGAACATCAGCTGATAGGTTTCCTGTAAATCCTCGATGGGGTTTTCGGTTGCAACAGCTGCCGTCCAGGTAACATTTCTGCCTTTCTTTGCTTCGACATCAGCGTAGTATTCTTTCTTGTAAACATGAGTGTGAACGTCTAAAATCTTTTCCGGTAAAAAATCTTTTAGTTCTTCTTCCCAAACTTTTTTATCGTATTCAGTTACTTCAAATAAAGCCATGGTGAATTCCTCCTTTTATTTTTTCACTTACATTGTAACAAAAAAACTTTTTGATAGCAAGTGTTATTTTTTATGATTAATATCTAAAAATAACACTTTTTACAAACTTTTAATAAGAAGGGACGCCGTAAAGACAAATTTTAAATATTTTTGGCCTTTTGGTGTAAAAAATGACTATTGAAAAGCGGGTTTTTCTGTGCTATACTGGAGCTATAATGGAAAATTATGTTCTGAAAAGATATAAGATTTAGGAGGCAAACAAAATGAAAATCGGATTTTTACCCCTGTACATTAAATTGTATGACGACATCGGCACCAAGCGTGACGCTATGAAAGTGTTCTACGACGAAGTGACTGAGATGTTTAAAAACCGCGGCCTGGAAGTTGAAACTGTTGATTTTTGTCGCATTAAGCCGGAATTTGAAGCGGCTATTGCCGGTTTTGAAAAGGCTGGCGTTGATGCCATCGTGACCTGGCATGCTGCTTATTCTCCCTCTCTTGAATCCATCGATGCGCTGGCAGGTACGGATCTTCCGATCATCGTATTAGACAGCACGCCGACTCTGGAATTCGGCATGCAGCAGGATCCCGGCGAAATTGGTGCAAACCACGGTATCCATGGTGTTATGGATATGTGCAGCATGTTAAAACGTTATGGTAAGGCCTATGCCATTGCTGCCGGTCATCATAAAGAATCTGATGTTATTGAACGTGTCTGCGGTTTGGTCCGCGCGGCTATTGCAGCCAAGAAACTGGGCACCATGAAAGTCGGTCTGGTTGGCGGCGCATTTGACGGCATGGGTGACTTTACGGTTCCCCCGGCTGAAATGAAAGAACGTTTCGGCGTAACGGTTGAGACCATCATGCCGGAAAAACTGGCTGAAGAAAGAAAGACTGTTACCAAGGAAGCCATTGCGGCTGAAATGGAACTGGATAAAACCCGTTACGATTTCTGTGACGATATTGTTCCGGAAGAATATGATGCCTATATGACATCCTGTCTGGCGCTTCGTTCTTATCTGGATAAAGAAAACTATACTGCTTTTTCCGTGAACTTCTTAAATGTTGAAGGTATCGGCACCATGCCTTTTATGGAATGCTGTAAGGCTATGGAACGCGGTCTGGGTTATGCAGGTGAAGGTGATGCGCTGACTTCCGCATTTACCGGCGCATTCCTGTCCGCTTATCCGGAAACAACCTTCTGCGAAATCTTCTGCCCCGACTGGAAGAATAACATGGTCTTCTTAAGCCATATGGGTGAAATGAACTACCGGATTGCTGACGGTAAGCCCTATGTTTGCCGCACCGGTTCCGCGTTCGTAAAGGGCACCATGCCCTATGCCGGCTATTCCAAGATGAAGGGCGGCAAGGGTGTTTATGTGAACATCAGCCGCGAAAAAGACGATTTCCAGATGCTTATTTCTCCTTGTGAAATGTTGTCTGCAGGCGATGATAACTTCCCCCGCACCATGCGTGGCTGGATCCGTCCAACCCTGTCTTCTACCGGTGAATTCTTAGAAGCTCTGAGCAAAAATGGTGCAACGCATCACAGCACGTTTGTTTACGGGGCATCCGTTGAGGAAATGGAATTCTTTGGTAAACTTCTGAATCTGAAAACTGTTGTGGTTGGCTGAGAGTCTCTCGGAATATCCAATCATATATAAGAATTTTCCAATTGTGCAGGAGGAACTCCTTTGCTACAATAGAAGTACATATAATCATCAGGAGGCTTCATTATGTTTACAAAAAAGTTTTTTCAGCAGGGTGAGGATGCGAAATGCTTCTTCCGCGGCTACGGCTCTTTTGGCGAAATCCATGGCACGGTAACCCGTGACGGCCAGACCATTTCTCACAAGACCGAAGACTACGCCCTGACCTGTCAGTATGAAATGGATGAATACGGCGTTTGTACCAGAAACGACGAGTTCAAGAATATTTCTGATAAACCTCTGGCTTTAAACAGTTTAAAATCCCGCTTTATCTTTGAAGGCGGCGAATATCAGGTCTATACGCAGTTCTGTAACTGGCAGAACGAGAGCACCGGTGGTTGGCACCCGCTGACCACAACGGTCTCTGTTGCTGGTTCAAGCATCAGAACCATTCAGGACGGTGCGCCCTTTATCGCTCTCTGGAGTGAACAGGAGCAGCGCGGTGTGGCATTTCATCTGGTGAACAATGCTAACTGGGAAATGAAAGTAACTCGTGTCGGCCCCTATTGCAAGTATACAAAAATTGTAGTAGAAATGGGCATCATGGACTATAACTTTGATGTAACCGTTGCCCCCGGTGAAGTGGTAGATATGCCCCAGATTATTTGCTATGAATTCAAAAACAAACTGGACATGGATTGCTACAAATTGCATAATTATATGCACACTCGCTATCCCCGCCGCGAAATGCCCATTATTTATGATACCTGGATGTATCGTTTTGACTACATTAACGTTGAAAACGTTTCCAGTCAGATTGCGCTGGCAGCAGATCTGGGCGTTGAATATTTCTTTATTGATGCCGGTTGGTTCGGTAACGGTAAAAACTGGTCTATCAGCGTTGGTGACTGGGAAGAAAATATGACCGGCGCATTCTGCGGTCATATGATTGATGTTGCGGATCAGGTCCGTGCTGCCGGTATGAAGTTTGGTCTCTGGATTGAGCCGGAACGTGCGATGCCCGACTGCGAATCCGTTAAGGCGCATCCTGACTATTATATTCCCGGCGATGTTGAATCTGAGTTCTGCTTCTTGGACTTTGCAAATCCCGAAGCAAGAGAATGGATGATGGGCGTTGTTTCCGGACTGATTGAACGTTACGGTATTGAGTTTATCAAGGATGACTTTAACGCAGATAAATATTTTGACGAGCGTCATACCGCATTTAAGGACTACTATGCAGGCCACAAGCAGTTTATGAAGGATCTTCGCGCGAAATATCCCAACATGTACCTGTGTAGCTGTGCCGGCGGCGGTATGAGAATGGAACTGAATAACTATACGGAGTTTGACAGTAACTGGCCCAGTGATAACGAAAGCCCTTATGTGGAAATGGATATTTACAAACAGACAATTCTCCGTCTGCCTCCTCAGGGCTATGAACGTTGGGTAGCAGTTCACTCCCTGATGGGTTATGAAGATTTCTATGAACCCTTCAAGGGCAGCAATGAAGACAATGTGGAAAGAATGGTTGCCTGCGGCGACGCTATCTGGCACCGGATTCACGGCGTAGAACTCTCTTACTTAGATGGTTACATGACCTGCGGTCCTATCGGCTTCAGCTGTGACCTTACGAAGATTTCTCCCAACCATTTTGCACACCTTAAGGAATTTGTTGCAAAGGTTAAGGCTGACCGTGAATTCTGGAAGACAGCAGTTGCCAGAATTCTCTGCGATACTAAGACTGTTACCGTTCTGCAGTACAGCAATATGAATCTTTCCAAGATTGTTGTTCAACTCTTTACCGGTCATACCCAGCAGGATGGCTTTACGGTTCATCCGGTGCTGGATGAGTCTAAGAACTATCGTGTAAACGGCAGTGATGTTCTGTCCGGCAAGGAAATTGCGGCAGAGGGTATCTCTTTCCGTACGGCAGAATGGCACGACAACTGGGAAGAAATGCATCAGATCGTATTAGAAGAGGTATAATATGTTGGCATATTTTTTCCTGTTTGCATCTGTCCTTGTCGACACATTAAAAAATATTTTCCTGAATCATTTTGGAAGAGACTATACGGAAAAAGCCCGGGATGCCTACCTGTTTAACTTTGTCGGCGGCTTTGGGGCTCTGGCGTTTCTTCTTTGCAATGGCGCGGAATTTTCCATTTCGTCTTATTCTATGATTCTGGCGATTATTTTTGCTTTTGCCACGGCATTTACCCAGTTTTTCCTGCTGATGGCTATGTCGACGGGCTCCATGTCTTACAGTGTTCTGATTTCCTACCTTGGCTTAATTGTTCCAACGGTTTACAGTATTGCCATTGGAGCGCAGAGCGTTAAGATCTATCAGATTGTGGGTCTTCTGTTGATGCTTCTGACTCTTTATCTGGGCGTTGGCGCCAAAGGTAAGGCAAAAGTTACCGTGAAATGGCTTTTATATGCCTTCGGCAGTTTTGCGGCGCTGGGCGTTGTGGGCATGGTGCAGTTTCTACATCAGAGTTCGCCCTATAAAGGGGAAATCAACGGCTTTTTAATCTGGTCCTTTGCTATCATGACGGTGATTTTCTATGTTCTGTACCTTTTCTCTAAGAAAGGGGCAACGGAAGCACCGAAATATGTGGTAAAAAGTAAGGCAACCTGGATGGCGTTGGGAACCGGTGTGATTATTGGTGTCACCAATCAGGTGAACCTGTGGCTCAGTGGTGTTCTGCCCAGTATCGTCTTTTTCCCGATTATCAACGGCGGTGTCATTATTCTTTCGGGTATTGCCTCTGTGGTGTTGTTCCGGGAAAAACTTTCCAAGGCGCAGACTATTGGCATCTTCACGGGCATTTTGTCCATTTGCCTTTTAGGAATGTAAACTATAATATCGGCTGCAGCAGAGTATGGGCTCTACTGCAGCTTTTTTTATGCATTTCTGTGTTATTTTTGACGTATCAGTGTCAAAAATGATGGTTGATATTTACATATACCTGTGTTACAATAGGTACTAGTTGTGATTGACTTGTATGTTGATAGAGAAAGGACAGAATCAGTATGAAACGAATTGGTATTATTGACTACTTTTTAAATAACTATCATTCCCGTAATTACCCCGGCTGGATTCATGAGTACAGCAACGGTGAAATGGAGGTAACCTGTGCTTATGCAATGCAAGAAAGCCCGGCGGAGGGGGATATGACCAATCAGGAATGGTCAGAACAGTATGGTATTCCGATTTTATCCAGCATTGAAGAAGTCATTGAAAACAGCGATTATCTGATGGTGCTGTCGCCCAGTCATCCGGAGCCTCATGAAGAACTATCCCGACTGGCGCTTAAGTCCGGAAAACCGGTTTATATTGATAAAGCATTTGCCCCTGATCTGGCAGCAGCAAAGCGCATGTTTGCCCTGGCAGAGCAGTACAACACCCCTTGTTGTTCTTCTTCGGCTCTTGCATTTGTTCCGGAATATGAAATTTTTGACAAAGACCGGATTGTAACAATTTCCAGCAAGGGTGGCGGCGGTTTCCAGGTCTATGCCATTCACCAGTTTGAACCCGTTGTAGCGCTGATGAATGAAAAGCCCGTCCGGGTTATGGCAACTTCAAAAGAAGCGGCATTCCCGTCCTTTTTAATTCAGTTTGAAAGCGGCAGACTGGCAAAAACAGAGCAGTTTATGAATGCGCCCTTTGAAATTTATGCCGGCTACGAAGACGGAAATCATGCGGTTGCTTTAGTTGAGTCAGATTTATTTAAAGGCTTTGTTCTCAGGGTGATTGAATTCTTTAAAACCGGTCGCTTGGTGGCAGAGCCTTGGCAGACGCTGTCTGTTATTGGTTTATTAGAAAGTGCTGCCAAAGCAAAAGACATGCCTTTTGTCTGGGTGGATATTGAGAACTAATATTCCGGGGGATTCCTTTTAACCGTAATTTGAACTTGAGGTGCAACATGAGAAAGAGAAAAATGCTCAGGACAACAACCTTGCTGATTTCAATCTTGGTTATTGCAACTCTCAGTGTCAGTACATATCTTTTTATTTATCGAAATCTGAGCGCTTATGACAAACAACTGGATGTTATGCAAAAAGATCTTTTGATTAACTTCCAGACAAAGGCTGACGAGGCGCTGGACAGTGCGACACGGGAAATCAGTACATGGATGTTGGAAGATAGCGTAATCCGGTTTGCAACGGAAGAAAAGCATGATTATTATAATGCTCAGAAAATTTCGGAGAAAGTCGCTCGTGAAAGTGTTCTGTTTTATAATGTGGACTGTATTTACGGCGTGTTCAGACCGGATTTGGACATTTTTATAACGAATAAGGGCATTTTACATTGTGAACACTTTGAAAAAGGATTTGACTTCGTGCCTAATAGCCGGGACATGATCAAGTCAATTCCGGAGCAAGAATTTGTTAATAATTTTTATTTGTCAGATGATTTTTCGTCCGGTTATGAGCGCGTGAATCTATTTTTCCGCCGGAATCCGCCGGGGGAAAATGACATTACGGTTTATGGCGTTGTTTCTCTTAACTTAAAACAGCTGACAGAACAAATCAGTCAGCAGCATAACAGCTCTTTTTATGCGTTTAAGGATGAGGACTGTTTCTTCTCCTCAGCTCCGGAAAAGAAAATCCGGCGCATGAAGCAACTGGATGAGCACTCTGAACTGGTTCACAATTTAACCTATTCCATTGCCACGGAACAGCGGAGCAGTGTTATGCTGTGGTTTGTGTGTATTTTGCTCCTGCTGGTGTTAGTGTGTGCAGGGCTTTACGGCAGTTTTATCCTGGCACGGTTTTTACATCGGCCGATTGAGAATATTTTGAAGCAGGTTTCTGATGACGATGAAGCAGAGATTTATGATGAAGAGGTCTATATCTCCAGGCGATTTGTTGAAATTAAAAACGTCAATGAGAAACTTGCTGAGCAAATGAATGCACAGGAGCAATACCTGAAGCAAAACTTCATTCGTGATCTGCTTTATGGTATGGTAACCGAGGAAGCGCTGAAAGAAAAAGGCGGAGACTATGGTTTGGTTAATTTGAGCGGAGCGGTGGTTCTGGCTTTGTTGGAGGAAAATAATAACGAAGCCCAGGGAACGGTTTATGCCGGTCAGATTACAGCGCTTTTGTCGACAAAAGTGGCAGACAGTACGGTTGTGTTCTTAAATCCCGGTCAGGTGGCGGTGATTGCCGGCGGAATTTCCTATAAAGAATTTAAAACAGCCATTGCTCAGTCTGTTCTGCAGATTGATGAGTGGTATGGGGTCAGTTATACCGGTGCTATCAGCGATGGGGAATTGAAGACGCCTCTGGAACTCAGTCATCTTTTTAATGATGCTATGCGCTATCTCCAGAATGGGGATTTCAGCTATGAAAAACTGATTATAACAAAAGAAGATCTTTTTGAGCGGGAAGAATACAGTTATTATTATCCCTTGGAATTTGAGAAAAATATTATTACCAGTATTGCCGGTAGTGAATTTGGCCGTGCTATGCAGATTGTGCAGATGATTCTGGACAAGAATCTGGTGGAAATGAAACTGAACAAAGCCGCGTTGACGGAACTCAAGTTTGCTTTTGTAGGGACGGTGAAGCGTGTTCTGCATGTTCTCAAGAAAACGGAAGCAGAAGTTTTTGGCGAAGGCAGCGTTCTTTATCTGGAATTGTCAGCTTGCCGGACGCCGGAAGAGGTTTCCAAGAAAATTATGGAAATGTTCTCCGTGATCCGTATGGCGGCAGAAGATGCCTATGACTGTACAAACAGCGCTCTTATCGATCAACTGGAAGCATATATCCGTGACAATTATTACCGCGAGGAAATCTCTTTGTTTTTCCTGGCTGAGCAGTTTAATATCACCAGCGGTTATATCAGTCGTGTGTTTAAAAAGTACCGCGATATTAATTTTAAAGATTATTTATCAGCGTACCGCATCCAGAAGGCTACAGAAATTCTGGAAATGACACCGGATATTCGTGTGGCAGATTTGGCACAACGGGTTGGATATGATAATGTTCAGCGTTTTGTCAGAAACTTTAAAAAATTGAAAAATGTCTCTCCGGGTGAGTATAAAAAGCAAAAATAGTCACTTGTCCGGTAGTTTAAAAAATAACCCTTTCGGAAAATGAAAAATTTTTTCCGAAAGGGTTATTTTTGTGCAGAACAGCAGGATTTTAACGTGTTTTGCGGGAAGTGCAATTTTTGACCTATTGTTATGACAAAATTAACCGTTGCGAATTGACTTTATTATGTAGTATAATGAATAATGAGGTGAATATCATGAAAAAAACAATGGAACTCGGTTCGAATGCAGTAAAACCGAAAAAAGGATTTGGCAAATCCGGTGTCCGCAGAAATAACACGGCACTGTATATCATGCTTCTTCCGCTCCTCATCGTCATGCTGTTATTTACATACAGACCGATGTGGGGACTTCAGATTGCATTTAAGGATTACTCGCTGTATGGCGGAATGGCAGACAGTGCGTGGATAGGTTTTGAAAACTTTAAAACGTTTCTGACGGGTCCGTACTTCT
>JBGUTC010000040.1:0-8846 GCA_045132895.1 Clostridia bacterium | reverse complement strand
GCGAAATGGTTTTTGGATTCCAGGGAACCGTGATTGACGGGGATAAAGAAATACTGATAGAAACTGATGAAACCTGGGAGACTGCCAAAACAGAGGGCATTTCCTTTATTTGCGATATTGATTATGTTGTCGGCTTGAATGAAGAGATTACACCGGCATTTTATCAGGAGCAGGAATGGAAGCAACCGGTTTTTGCCTATAACTGTGTTGATTTTGACTTCCCGAAGCCCCATGTTTTCGATTATGGTCGCTATACGGCAAAGTCTTCCCCTATTCCGCCGCAGCGTCTGGATCCTGTTTCTTTGTCTTTTGACAAAGACGGAATTTGTGACGCCGGCGAGCTCATGACGGCTTATCTGAAAATTACCTTATCCGGTAAAGGCAGTATTCGTCTGACCTATGCTGAGTGTAAAACCGTTACTGATGAAAACGGCAATATATTAAAAAAAGACCGTACCGATCCGAACGGCAACATTGTGGGATATTCTGATCTGATTCATGTTGACGGTGAGGTTGAGTTCCAGCCCTTCTGGTTCAGAACGTTCCGCTTTATTAAGGCTGAAATTACCGGTGATGTTACCATCAAGGGCATTGAAGGCTTAGAGACCGGTTATCCCTTAGAGGTTAAAGGCTCTTTTGAAAGCGATAATGCGGTAGATAACGAACTGTGGTCTATCAGCCTGCGGACCTTAAAGCGTTGTATGCAGGAAACCTATACGGACTGTCCGTATTATGAGCAGGAACAGTATCTGATGGATACGAGAGCCCAGGCTCTGTTTACCTATCAGGTATCCGGTGATGACAGAGCCCTGCGTAGAACACTCCATGACTTCGCAGCATCTCAGCAGGCTTGCGGCATTCTTTGTTCAAAATCTCCGGACTGCTTCCCGCAAATTATTCCTGGATTCTCTTTCTATTACATCTTCATGATGCATGAACATTATCTCCATTTTGCAGATAAGGAATTTATCCGATCCTATATCCCGACAGCAGAAGGTGTTATCCGCTATTTCCGGGAGAATCTTTCTGAAAAAGGTCTCGTGAAGCGGAGTGGCTTCTGGAACTTTGTTGATTGGGTGGAAGATTGGGCACATATTGCAGGTGTTCCTTTGGGCGAGCCCGGTGAAGATATGACCATTTATACCTTTATGTATATTGCGGCGCTGAAGAAAATGGCTTATTTGTATGAGCAAGTAGGAAGTCCGGAACTGGCGAAAAGTGTACGCCATTTTGCGGAAGAACGGGTTCAATCCGTTAAAGACTATTGCTTTGATTCTGAAAAAGGCTTGTTTGCGGATGGTCCTTCCAAGAAATATTTCAGCGTTCATGCGCAGATCTGGGCTGTTCTGTCCGGTGCAGTAACCGGCGCAGAGGCAAAAAGCGTTATGGAAAAATCAGACACGTTATCTGCAAAACCGACGTATGCTTATATTTATGATTATCTCCGTGCTTTAGAAGAAAGCGGATTGTATCATAAGAGAAATGAAAAACTGGATGCCCTTCGTGAACTGATTTCACTGCATTGTACAACTGTTCCCGAAACACCCGGTAACCCCAGAAGCGAGTGCCATGGTTGGGGCGCAACGGTTCTGTATGAATTTGCGGCTATTGACCTGGGTGTTCGTGTTAATGAACCGGCTAAGCGGATTGATATTGCGCCTTATATCGAAGATCATCAATGGGCAAAGGGTTCCGTTGCAATAAAGGGCGGTCAGGTGTTTGTTTCCTGGCGGAAGGAAAACGGAAAGTTTACCCTGGAGGTACAGATGCCTGCCGGTTACCATACCAGCATTACCATGCCGGACGGCAGCGTTGTCGGAACGGATGAACAGTCAAAAACATTAACAATTGCATTATAAAGAACTAAGAATCATATCTTTTCAGATATGATTCTTGTTTCAATAGGATGATTTCATGTTGCGGAGATTTGCATAATGTGGTAGAATAGTACTATAGACAAGGGGATTGTATATGGATATTAAGATGATATGCAGTTTAATTGAAGAAAGAAAAGAAGAACTGTTTACTTTATTATCAGGCCTTGTTCAGATTAACTCAGAGGGTTTTCCTTCTTACGGAAATGAGGAAGAATGTGCCAGGTATATAGATAAACTTTTCAGGGAACAGGGGCTTGAAAGTGATTTGTTTTCGCCTTTGGAATTGGAAAACTTTACGGAGCATCCCGACTATTGGCCCGGCAGAGGTCTTGAAAATCGCTATAATACGGTAGCGGTTTGGAAAGGTGAAGAAGATATCAATGAGCTGATGTTGATGGCACACATGGACACGGTTGGTATCGGCGATACGAGTCATTGGGACATGGATCCTTTAAGTGGGGCGATTAAAGACGGAAAACTTTATGGAAGAGGCGCGACGGATGATAAGTATGCGATCGCCACAGCGCTGTTTATCATAAAACTCTTAAAAGAAAAAGGCTTTAAGCCTAAAAAGAATCTGGTATTCGCGGCATATTCCGACGAAGAATACGGTGGTTCTCATGGTGCAATGGCGGCAGTTATGAAATATCCCTGCAACCGGATTGTCAGCTTAGATGGTGATGACGGCGAAATCTGGCATTGTGCTTCCGGCGGTCAAGAGGTTAAATACCGTTTTCATACCAAAGATGTTGTAGACAGTGCGGAGAAAACGGCCCGGGCCATTCCCATTATTATGGATGCGATTGATACGTTTGCGGCAAATCGTAAAAAGGAACTGGAAGAAAACCGTTTCTACCGGGGTACGATTATTCCGGATGCAGCCCTCAGATATTTAGAGGTTCGTGCCGGAAACAACGGCATGGATATGAACCGGGGAGAAATTCATTTCGTTCATTATACGGATAAAACCCGGGAGGAAATTTACCGGGAACTGGGAGACATTGAGAAAACCTTGCAAGAGCGTTTGGAGCCGCTTGGTATTATCGGTGATGGGTTCCAACAGAATACACGGTTTTTCCATTATGTTTATTGTGAGCCGGACAGCGAGGATATCCGGCTGATGGTTGAATCTTCCGAGGAGGCAACAGGTAAGACGCCCTTGGTTTGCGGTTCCTGTCTCTCGGATTTATCTGTTATATCAAAATACGGTTCCAGCCGCGCTTATGGCTACGGTGTGGGCCGGAATTTCAATGTCGAAGGTGGCGCCCATCAGCCAAATGAATTTATTGATTGTGATGCCCTGGTGGATTTTACCAAGACGATTGCAACCTTTATTTTAAAGGTTTTGGGTTAAGTTTTTAACGAAAGAAGAGGATTACGATGAAAATTATTGAGAAGTTAAAGCAAAAAGCAGAGAATATAAATGATTTCCCCCCGGTTACCATTGCATTTTTAGGAGATAGTGTAACTCAGGGTTGTTTTGATGTCTATATGACCGGCGAAGCTTCTCTGGAAACCTATTTTGACTCCAACGAAGCCTATCACACAAAGGTGCGCCAGATTCTGAATATGCTCTTTCCTAAAGCGCCGGTCAATATTATTAACGGCGGCATCAGCGGTGGAAGTGCCCATGAGGGTGCTGATAGACTGGAAAGGGATATTTTACGCTTTTCACCGGATCTATGTGTGGTTTGCTTTGGACTGAATGATAGTTCTGTATCCGACATCGACCGGTATACTTCGTCTCTTGCAGACATTTTTGACCGTCTGCAGGAACAGGGTGTTGAAGTGGTTTTTATGACACCGAATATGATGTGTACAGAGGTCAGCTGCCACATTGACAAGCCCTTCCTCCGTCAGGTTGCTGAAAGCATCTCACAAAAAGAAATTGACGGAACTCTGGAAACATTCCTGAATGCTGCAAAAGAAGTGGCAAAAAGTAAAAATATTCCTGTTTGTGACTGCTATACCAAGTGGAAGACCATGGCTGCACAGGGCGTTAATACCACTGATTTGCTGGCAAACCACATCAATCATCCCATTCCGATGATGAACTGGATGTTTGCTTACTCTCTGGTTGAAACATTCTTTGCTGAGTAAAGGAGAAAATCCATGTTTTATTATTTCTTAGTCGTATTGGCGGATCTTTTTTTAGCAGCAAACTTTGTAGCGCAGAAGAAATATCAGAAAATGGCAGGGATATCAAGTCGTGCTGGTCTCGTTTATAACTGTTTGCTGAGTTTTTTTACAGCTGTGATTTTTCTTGTAATCAATGGCGGCACCATAGCGGTAACCCTATATTCGCTGCTGATGGCGTTTTTTAGAATTGGCTTTATTATTTTATATATTCTCATTGGGTTTAAACTGATGGACAAAAGTAACATGTCTTTATATACGCTGTTTCTTATGTCGGGCGGAATGACACTTCCGTATATTTGGGGCGTTATATTTTTGAACGAGCCTCTTTCCTGGGTGCGAACTCTTGGTTTGCTGGCGATTCTTGCAGCTTTGGTTGTTTCGAACCTCAGTAAGGGAAAAGTGGATAAAGAGCAGATTCTTTTGTGCGTTGCAGTTTTTATTTTAAATGGTTTTGTCAGTATTCTTTCGAAAATGCATCAGATTAATCCAGCCAGCCAGATTGTTACAGCCTCTGATTTTGTTTTTATCTCTGCTGTGATTCGCTTTATTATTTGTACGATTATTTTGTTGTGCATGAAGAAAAAAACTGGCGAAAAAGAGACGAAACTTTCGTTAAAACCCTTGGCTTTCATTGTGTTTTTAGCGGCAGCAGCAGACGGGGTTACCTCAATATTGCAGCTTGTTGCGGCTGAAAATCTGCCGGCAACGGTTCTATATCCCTTTATCACGGGAGGCGCTGTGATTCTGACGGCGTTGGCCAGCGCCTTTATTTTTAAAGAAAAACTGTCGGCTAAGCAATGGACAGGCGTTTGCCTTTGTTTTATTGGAACCCTGCTCTTTTTGTAAGTAACGAAAAAATTTTCGCTTTAGCTGATAGCAATTGACGCCGGGGCTTGGGATGGCTATAATGAAAGTATCTAAACGATTCTAAGAAATAAGGAGCGTAATAACGATGGATACTTTGATGTTCAACAGTTCAAAAACCTATGGAGATTTCAAGCCCGTGAACGCCGTGAACAACGGCCCAATTTACTACATTAAAAATCCCAGAAATAACCGTTTAAACAATTTTGAGGCTTATAAAGCCGCCGGCATTCCCTATGCCAGAAATCACGATGCTTCCTTTTGCGCCGCTTACGGTGGAGAGCATACAGTAGACATTTCTGCCATTTTCCCGAATTTTGATGCTGATCCTTACGATGAAGCGTCCTATGATTTTGCCTGTACGGATGAATATACTCTGGCAACAGAAATGGCAGGAACCAAAACCTTTTACCGTTTGGGTCAGAAAATTGAACATGGCGTAAAGAAATATCACATTGCTCCTCCGAAAGATATGAAAAAGTGGGCAGTTATCTGTGAGCACATTATCCGGCACTATACGGAAGGCTGGGCAAATGGTTTTCATTATGACATTGAATACTGGGAAATCTGGAACGAGCCCGATGGTGCGGAAGGGTTTGAAATTCCTCCTACGTGGGAAGGCACAAGGGCAGAATTCTTTGATTTATATTCTATTACAGCCATTCATCTGAAAGAATGTTTCCCACATCTTAAAATCGGTGGACCTTCTGCCAGCGGTATAGAAGAATGGGCAGATGATTTTCTGCAGACAATGCGCGAAAGAAAAGCACCGGTTGACTTTTATTCATGGCACTGTTATGCAACCTCTCCGGAACAGTTAAAAAACCGGATGTATTTATTCCGTGACATTTTGGATCGGAATGGTTATCACGATACGGAAAGTATCCTGAATGAATATAGCTACGTTAAGGGTTGGCAGAGTCCTTATTTCGCTGAGTCTTTTCGCACGATTCGCTCCTGCAAAGGTGCGGCATTCATTTTGGCAGCTATGTGCGTTGGTCAGCAGGCTCCCCTTGATATGCTGATGTATTATGATGCACAGCCCGGTCCGTGGTGTGCAATGTTTGACACGGATACCCTGGATTTATTAAAGGGATATTATGTTTTCCTTTGGTTTTCTAAGCTTAAAGGCTTGCAGGAAATTCGTCCTGAAACGGAGATAAGTGATATTTATTCTCTTACCGGTATAGACGAAGCCGGCAAGACTGTGACAGTGCTCTCATATTATACCGACGAAGACAATATGAGCGAGAAAACCTTCCGTTTAGACTTCGGGAAACATGCAAAATATGAAATCTATCTACTCGATCAAGAGCATGACGGAACGCTGGTAGATACCGTTGAGGATTTGACTCTTACCATGCAGCCAAATACCTGTATTATGGTGCGCGAAATATAAATATTTTTTCTTAAAACAGAAAGAGGGACACTATGGATATTTTTAGACAAAACGGAGCCAAAGCTATTTGGCTGAATGAAGAAAGAAGCGTCAATTCTTATGCTTCCTTTCAGGCAGAATTTGAGTATGACGGCTGTGATGCAGTTCAATTTTCTATTGCAACAGATACAAAGTATGAGTTGTATATCAATGGTCATTTGGCTGGCTTCGGACAATATGAAGATTTTCCCCGGGAAAAGGTTTATGATATCCATACCATCTCTGACTATGTGACCAAGGGGAAAAACCTTGTTTCTGTTTTAGCCTATTCTCAGGGGGAACACTCCTTCCAACATATCAGCGGACTTCCTATGGTAATTTTCGCGGCAATATCAGGAGAAAAAGTTCTCTTAGTCAGTGACGGTCAGGTGAAATGCCGTAAGGCGCTGGATTTTATTAACGGTGAGTTTGAAAGAATTAACGCCCAGCGTTCTTATAACTTTGGATTTGATCTGCGCCGGGATGACGGTTGGAGAGAAAAGAATGTCAGTGCAGACTGGGAGAATGCGACGGTGGTGGATGACAGCGCCGTCACCTATTCACCGCGCCCGATTTCGCTGCTCAAACTTTCTGATGTATGTTGCGGAAAGGTTATGTCTCAAGGTCAATTCACCGTGACAGACGGTTCGACGGTTTCTCAGAAAATGCAATATGCCGGCCTTGCCTTTTGTGAGGCAGAAGATGTTTTAGAGTTAACGGATGACGGCATGAAGCTGAAAAAAGAGGATGTGTATTGGTTTACAGACCTGGGCGAAGAAATGGCAGGCTATATCGCTTTGGATATTGAAGCGGAAGACGGCGCAATATTAGATATTGCCTTCGGTGAACATCTGGCGGACCTTCGCGTTCGTTCCTTTGTGGGAGACAGAAACTTTGCATTTCGTTGTGTCTGCCGGGAAGGGCGGCAAACCCTTCGTTTTTACATCCGTCGCATGGCCGGACGGTATTTACAGTTCTTTGCCCATAAAGGCATTCGCACGGTTTATCAGGCGGGGATTCACAAGGTGGAATATCCTTTGGAATTTGTGGGTGCCTTTCGTTCAAGCGACCGTTTGTTTAACAGAATTTATACTGTCAGCGCTAAAACCTTGCATTTATGCATGCATGATCATTATGAGGACTGTCCTCAGCGGGAACAGGCGCTTTACGGCATGGATAGCCGTAACCAAATGGTAACGGGCTACTATGCTTTTGGTGAAACACTGATGCCGAAAACATCGCTGGCACTTCTTGGCATGGGTCAGAGAGATAGCGGCATGTTAGAAATTACGGCTCCCTGTATTTTTGAGGAACGAACCATTCCCAGTTTTGCTTTGGCATGGGTTGTTGCCTTGAGAGAATATGCGCTTTTTAGCGGCGATTTGGACTTTATCAGACAAATGCAGGGCAAGATTCGAAAAGCGCTTGATTTCTTTGCAGGGCATGTTGAAAACGACATTCTGCTTCGTCCCCATGAGCCGGGAACCTGGAATTTCTATGAATGGACTGAGGGCATGGAAAATTGGGATGATGATCCGGCAATTCAGGCAGATGCGCCTCTTACCTGTTTTTATCTGCTGGCTCTTGATTCTTACAAAGATCTTTGTCTGTGGATTGGTGATGAGGCAGATGGTGCCTGGGCAAACGATCTGCACGAAAGACTTTCAACAACCTTCCATAGAACTTTTTATAGTGAGGAAAAAGGTGTTTATCAGAGTTATCTTTCCGATGGCCTTGCACCGCAGTTTTCTCAGTTGACACAGGCTCTTGCCCTGGTTGCCGGGTGTGTTCCGGAATCCTATCAGAAAAGCATCCGGGCAAGACTTCTTGATAAAGAATTAGTGGAAGTCAGCCTGAGCTTTTTGATGTTCCAGTATGACGCTCTGATGCAGGAACCCGAAACCTACGGAGCGTATGTCTTAGACGATATTGAACGCCAGTGGGGTTATATGCTCTATAACGGTGCGACCAGCTTCTGGGAAACAATCCTGGGAGAGGCTGATTTTGGCGGCGCCGGCAGTCTTTGCCATGGCTGGTCCGCTGTGCCGATTTATATCTTTTGGCGCTATGTTCTGGGAATTTATCCTCAGGCGCCCGGATATGGCACGATTACGCCGAGTCCCTGCTGTGGTGAGGATATGATTATCTCGGCAGAACTGAAAACGCCCGGTGGCATTTATCAGGTAACCAAAAAAGCGGGACAAGTAACCGTAGAAAAATAAAAATGATATATGGAGGAGAGGACTATGAAAACAATTAAGGATAAGCAGATTTTAGTTGGTGCTGACTTTGCAGGCTATCCCTTAAAGGAAGCGGTTTGTGAGCATTTGAGAAGCAAAGGCTGGACCATTACGGATGTGGGTGTGAAAGCTGACTCTGATCCGGATGATACAGACCTGATGTTCCATCGCGTTGGTCTTCGTGCCGGCGCTATGATTTCCGAAGGCGAATTTGAACGTGCCCTTCTGTTCTGCGGAACCGGCATGGGTATTCATATTGCGGCAAGTAAATGTCCCCATGTTCACGCAGGCGTTGTTGAAAGCGTTCCG
>JBGUTC010000039.1:0-9036 GCA_045132895.1 Clostridia bacterium | reverse complement strand
AATTTCTGGACGATGCTGATCGCCCATGTCACCTTCTGTCTGCCTTATGTTATTTTTCAGGTGCTTCCGAAACTGAATCAGATGGAACGTGATCTGGTAGAGGCGGCTATGGATCTGGGATGCACGCCTTTTAAAGCTTTTTTTAAGGTGACAATTCCGGAAATTCTGCCGGGTATTATTACCGGTGCGATTATGGCATTCACCCTGTCTCTTGATGACTTTGTTATCAGTTACTTTACGTCTGGTAATGATTTTCAGACCCTGCCCATCCGGATTTATGGTATGACAAAGAAAACCGTAACCCCGAAGATGTATGCTTTGGCGACGATTATTTTCTTTGTGACCATGGCGCTCTTGCTTCTGAGTAATCTGGTGGACAGTGAAGACAGCAGAAAATTAAAAGAAAAAAGAAAAGCGGAGAAAAAACGTTAATTTTCTTACATTAAGGAGGAAACATAATGACAAAAAAATTGATGGCCCTTTGTTTGGGACTTATTCTGATTGCCGGCATTTGCCTTTCCGGTTGCGGCGGTGGAGACAAACTGGTTCTGAACGTTTACAACTGGGGAGAATACATCTCTGACGGCAGCGAAGGCTCTTTTGATACCATTCGCGAATTTGAAATCTGGTACGAAGAAACGTATGGACAGAAGGTCTCTGTTAACTACACGACCTTTGCTTCCAATGAGGATATGTATAATAAACTTTCCTCCGGAGCAGTCAGCTATGACGTTGTCATTCCTTCTGACTACATGATTTCACGTATGGCAGCGGAAGACATGCTCCTGCCGCTTAATTTTGATAACATTCCGAACTATCAGTACATTGATGAGAATTTTAAAAATCTTTTCTATGACCCGGATAATCAGTATACGGTGCCTTATGCATACGGTGTTATCGGCGTGATTTATAACGCTAACGTAGTTGATGAAGCAGATGCTAAGGATTGGGATCTTTTGTGGAATGAAAAATATGCGGACAAGATTCTGCAGTTTAACAACTCCCGTGACGCTTTTGGTATGGCAATGTATAAAAAAGGTCTGGATGTCAATACGGACGATCCGGCGGTCTGGGATGCAGCGTATGAAGAACTGATGCTTCAGCGGCCCTTGGTTTACAGCCTGGTTATGGATGAGATTTATAACATGATGGAATCCGGCGAAGCGGCAATCGGCGCTTACTATGCCGGCGACTATTTCACCATGAAGGATGCTCAGGCAGAAGACGTTGATCTGAAGTTCTATTACCCTGAACGGACCAATTGTTATATTGATGCTATGTGTATTCCGTCTTGCTGCCAGAATAAGGAACTGGCCGAAATCTTTATCAACTATATGCTGTCTGAAGAACCGGCTATTGCCAATGCTGAGTATACCTATTATGCATCACCCAATCAGCTGGTTTATGAAAACGCAGATTATATCGCAGAGATGGGTGAAGAAGCGATGAGTGTTCTGTACCAGAATGCCGGTCATTTCAGAGATGCCTATGAACAGTATGCGTACCGGAATTTAAAGCCGGAAACCCTGGATTATATTAATACATTATGGGAAACTGTTAAGATTAATTAATTTGCAAAAAGTAAGAGGCTGTGCCATTGGCACAGCCTCTTACTTTTTGTTTGTTTTTTTATTTCTCGTTCTTGTAAATCTCTTTAAAATATTTGTAGGTGTCAACCTTTAACTCACCGCAGGCATCTTCGTCACAAGCGACGATGCCGTTCTGGTGCATCTGCAGAGCACTGATGGTCCAAGCGTGGTCAACGCCGCCTTCAACGCAGTGACGCAGTGCGCGAGCCTTGTTGTGACCGCTGATGAGAAGCAGAACTTCCTTAGAATCGCAAACAGTACCAACACCAACAGAAAGAGCAGTCTTCGGCACTTTGTCCGGATCGTTACCAAAGAAACGGGAGTTTACAATCAGTGTATCCTGTGTCAGTGCACGAACGCCGGTACGGGAAGTTAAAGAAGTAAAGGGTTCGTTGAATGCGATGTGTCCGTCAACGCCGCTGCCGCCCAGGAACAGGTCGATGCCGCCGTAGGAAGCAATTTTATCTTCGTAGCGCTGGCATTCAGCTTCAAGGTCATCTGCCATACCGTTTAAGATATTGATGTTTTCGCTGGGAATATCAATATGATTGAAGAAATTATCATGCATGAAATACCAGTAGCTCTGGTCATGATCTTTCGGAAGACCAACATATTCATCCATGTTGAAAGTTACAACGTTTTTGAAACTAACAGTACCGGCCTTGTTCATTTCGATTAAATTCTTGTAAACACCTAAGGGTGAAGAACCGGTAGGCAGTCCGAGGATAAACGGACGATTTTCCTTGTGGTTGTTAATAGCGTTGGCGATATGCTGCGCTGCCCACAAACACATGTCGTCGTAGTTGTTCTTGATAATCAGTTTCAATTTGGATCACTCTCCTAAAAATATTATCAGGGCAGTATCTCGCTGCCTGACAGAAATATTATACTCCTTTTTGGGGATTTTGTCTAGTAAAATAAAAAATTTTTTTATATTTAAAAAGAGAGAAAATTCGACGTTTACCATGTAAGAAATATTGGAATGAGTTGACTATTACAGGGGATTATGCTAGAATAAATTGAATATTGTTTTAAATTTTATATGGAGAAGGATATGAGTATTTTAAATGCAGAGAATATTACCCATAGCTTTGGTGGCAGACAGATTTTAGAAGATGCCAGTTTCCGGCTTTTAAAGGGTGAACATATTGGGTTAATTGGCGCTAACGGCGAAGGGAAATCTACCTTTCTCCGGATTATAACCGGCGAAATTCAGCCGGAAAGTGGCAAGGTGGAGTGGTGTCGGCATATTACCTACGGCTATCTGGACCAGTATTCCTCCCTCGAAAAAGGAAAAACCATTATGGATATTCTGAGAGGGGCTTTTTCTCATTTGTCGGACTTGGAAGCAGAGATGATTGGCATCTATGATAAAATGGCAGAAGCAGGAGAAGAGGAACTTGCCCAGATGATGGAAGAAGTGGGGGAAATGCAGGAAATTCTGGATTCCTCCGGTTACTACACCATTGATACAAAAATTTCTGAATATGCAAACGGTTTGGGTCTGGGTGAGATCGGTCTTGATAAAGATGTGACGGAGCTTAGCGGCGGTCAGAGAGCAAAGGTTTTACTGGCAAAAGTTTTGCTGGAAAATCCCATGATACTGATTCTTGATGAGCCGACGAACTTTCTTGACGAAAATCATATTAACTGGCTGACTGATTTTTTACAGAACTACGAAAATGCCTTTATTCTTGTTTCTCATGACATTCCCTTCCTGACAAAGGTCACCAACGTTATTTATCATCTGGAAAATACGGAACTGACGCGTTATAAGGGTTCTTATGAAGACTTTTTACGGATGCACGATTTGAAAAAACAGCAGGTCGAGCAGGCTTATAAAAAGCAGCAGAAAAAGATTGCCGATCTGGAGGATTTCGTTGCGCGGAATAAGGCGCGCGCTGCAACGGCGACTTTAGCACGTTCCCGCCAGAAAGAACTGGATAAGATGGAGCGTATTACCATTGCGCCGGAGAAACTGAAGCCGGTCTTTTCCTTCCAGAGCGACCGTGCGCCCGGCAGAGTCATTATTTCGGCAAAGGATCTGGTCATTGGGTATGATAGTCCTCTGACCAGAAAACTGGACATTGAAATTGAGCGCAATAAGAAAATTGCCATTAAAGGCGTGAACGGGTTAGGTAAGTCCACCTTGCTGAAAACCTTGTTAAAACTAATCCCGCCGCTTTCCGGCGAGATTCATCATGACCAGTTCATGAGCGTCGGCTATTTTGAACAGGAAGAGAGCACATCAGACAAGACAGCCCTGCAGGAATTCTGGGATGCATTTCCGGCGCTGACCAATGCAGAAGTCCGGGCGGCTTTGGCGAAATGTGGTCTGACTACAGAACATATCACAACCCAGATGCGGGTGCTCTCCGGTGGTGAAAATGCAAAGGTGCGCCTTTGTAAGATTATGCAGACTCCTGCGAATATTCTGGTATTGGACGAGCCGACAAACCATTTGGATGTTGTGGCAAAAGAAGAACTTGCCCGGGCGATTAAGGCATTTAAAGGAACGGTTTTATTGGTTTGTCATGAAAGCGAGTTCTATACGGATGTCGTAGACGAGGTCTGGGATGTTTCAGACTGGAGCACGAAGATTGTCTGAGGAAAGAATCACCTTGCTCATAAGGAGGAGAGACTCATGGCTAAGGGCATGAATCAGAAAATCAAAATTTTATATCTGATGAAGATCCTGCTGGAGCAAACAGATGATACAAACGGCATGACGCTCAGCGAAATTACGGCGGCCTTACGTGACTACGGTGTTGAAGCAGAGCGAAAAACCCTCTATGACGATTTAGAAGTCTTGCGTCTGTTTGGCATCGATATCGAAAAGCGTAAAGAAAAAACCGTAACCTATCATGTTGTCAGCCGGAATTTTGAATTGCCGGAATTAAAGTTGCTGGTGGATGCGGTTCAATCCTCACGGTTCATTACCCATAAAAAAAGCAGTGAACTGATTAAAAAAATTGAGGGTCTAACCAGTCGGCATGAGGCCCAACAACTTCAGCGGCAAGTCTTTGTCAATAACCGGATCAAGACGATGAACGAAAGCATCTACTATGCGGTTGGGTATATTCATGATGCGATTAACCAGAACGTGAAAGTTTCCTTTCAGTATTTTGACTGGGACGAAAACAAGGAACGGAAACTTCGGCATGACGGCCAGATTTATTGTATCAGTCCCTGGGCGCTGACCTGGGATGATGAAAATTACTACATGATTGGCTTCGATTCTCTCAGCGGGAAGATTAAGCATTACCGCGTAGATAAAATGCTGCATCTCACATTGACAGAAGAAGCAAGAGATGGCTCAGAGTTTTTTAAGCATTTTGACATGGCGCTGTACTCCAAGCGAACCTTTGGTATGTATGGCGGTCAGGAAGAAATGGTTACGCTCCGGTGTCAAAACCACCTGGCCGGTGCGATGATAGACCGGTTTGGAGGAGATGTGACCTTCTCTCGCGTCAATGAGATGCAATTTGAAATCCGTGTCAAGGTTCATATCAGCCCGGTATTCCTGACTTGGTTGATGAATTTCGGAGCCGACGTTACCATTGTTTCTCCTCAGTGGGTGAAGGAAGCCTTTGTGACATTGGCAAAAAAAGCATTAAAACAGTACGAAAATTGAATTTAAAAAACTGTGGAAAAAATCCACAGTTTTTTTATGTCCAAAAGTCCGTTTTATTGGACTGATGTCATGATACACTGTATCCATAAGAGATGAGAGGAGAAATGCGCAATGGTATTTGGTAAGCAACCTGGCAGAATGGTGCCAGAAGAAAGAAATTCCGGTCAGGAAAGATCAACAGTGCATTCTTTGGTACAGGTGTATTTTCCGGAGAGAGGCATGGCATTTTCTTATTATAATGACCTCTTTGACTTATGTTGTGGAGATATTGTTTATGTAGAAGGAAAGATGGCAGGTTTGCGGGGACGGGTTGTTGCAGTTTCGCATACGTTTAAAATCAGGCTGTCTGACTACAAGAGGGTTATCAGTCTGGCGGATACGGATGTGGCGGGAACGTTTCATATGGCAGGCTCGCACTTTCTGTGGTTTGACAGAGAGCAATTGGAAACAGAGCGGGTCAGGAACTGGTTTAAGCCACCGGAAAAAATGGAGGAGTATGTGATCGGGCGGGACGGATCCGGGTTTCCTTTGGACCGGATGCTTGATGAGTTATCTTATGAAAGAGAGACTCTTGAGAAAGGAAAGGAAATCTTCCTGAAAAATCAGGTGGTGTATCTGGTGATTGACCGGGGTGAAGGTGTTGCCATTGTCCAGCAGGATGAGGCCATTGAGGTGGAGTTTGAATTCCGAAACGGCATGATTCATAATCTGGTTTGTGAATGCTTTGAAATGGGAATTTGCCGACATAAACTGGGTGCGTTGTTCCAGTTGCGGGAATTGTTAGCAAAAGTTGTGCACGATTATCTGGATACATATGAAAAAACAGGTTACTTTGCGGCAATGTCAAAAAAAGAATTTTTTATGTTTGTGGTTGATGGAAAATCCGGCGGCAGCTTCCGGATGTAAGAAAGGAGACAGTTATAATGGAAACAATGAAATGGTTATTATTAATTTCTCTGGTTATTTTATGCCCTGCTTTGGGTTTGTTTCTTGGCTCAATATCCTTACTCTTTGATGCAATCAAAGGCTGAGGCACAAAAAAACAGAGACTGCAAAATGCAGTCTCTGTTTTTTGTTTTATAACGCTTTATCGAATTCATCCTCACTGTCTAAGAAGGAGAAAATCAACTGAGTTGTAAGGCTTTCGTCGGGTTGCAAGAATTTCAGCTTGCCGCTTTCCCGCATAACATCGCGCCCGTCAGGATTGCAGTTACCGGGTTCAAGGCCCAGTACATATTCACCGGATCCCATCATTTTCCATTCTGTGAAGTAATCCAGCGTATCTTTTGAATAACTCATGACCATGCCCTTTTGAACATCAGCGTTATAGATGCCGCATTTTGCATAGCCATCTTTTTCTAAAACATCATGGTAGTAGCAAAGTTCAGCATAGCCTTCCTGCGGTTTTTCCATGTTCAGGCAGTTGTCAATGTCCTTTGCAGCGCTTTCTGTTCGAGGCGTTACGCCCGTTGAGGGAATCACAACCTTGGCATTTTCAGAAAGCAGGGGATAGCCCATGTTGCAATGATACAGCAGCATCAGGGGTGCAGTAGAAGCACCCAGATTTATAACTTTATCAGTAAGGCTTACTTCGTTTTTCTCTTTCGAAATGACGTAGGTACGTTCCAACAAGTACTTATAAGAAAAAATCGCTGCATCATAAATTTGTGCTTTTACAGTGATGGCAGTATCACTTTCCTCTACGGAATAACGTTCACAGGGAATGTGAGACAGTGTACCATGTAAGGGAAGTTCCTCGCCGTCATCTGTGCAGGGATTGCCAACCGCGGTGAGACCGCAGGTGGTAATAAAGCCGGCGGTAAAAGATTTTAAGAAGCCGGCGCCCGGTTTTTGGTAATATGCCGGATGGACATATCCGCAAGGGGAGAAGTATCCCATATTGACACAATTAACGCTGAGGGTAGAAATATCTGCTGCGCGGTCTAAGGAAATTTCAAGGTCAAGACCTTTTCCGTTACGGATTCTGAGCATCCGCATGCCGTCTGCTTTGCCGCCGGTCAAACGGTATTCCTGAACGCCACACAGTTGAAAACTATGTCCGATATATTCTTTCATGTTTATGTTCCTTTCAAGCTAAATTTTCAGCATCTCAGAGAATCATCATGGCATCACCAAAGCTGAAGAAACGATACCGTTCTCTGACAGCTTCTTCATAAGCTGAGAGGATACGTTCCCTGCCTGCCAACGCGCTGACGAGCATGACAAGGGTTGACTTCGGCAGATGGAAATTGGTGATTAATGAATCTGTGAGTTTAAAGGTATAACCCGGGTAAATGAAAATGCTGGTTTCGCCACTCCCGGCATGCATGATGCCGTTTTCGTCTGCCAGGGTTTCAACCACGCGGGTCGCCGTTGTGCCGACGCAAATAATGCGACCGCCGTTTTTCTTGGTTTCGTTCATTAAAGCAGCCGTCTCTTCTGTAACAGAGTATGCCTCGGAATGCATGGTGTGCTCCTCGATGGTTTCTGCCTTAACGGGGCGGAAAGTCCCTAGTCCGACATGTAAGGTGACATAGGCCAGTTTAACGCCGGATTGGGTTAATGACTCAAGAAGTGCCTGGTCAAAATGCAGCCCTGCTGTAGGTGCTGCGGCTGAGCCTTCGACCTTGGAGTAAACTGTTTGATACCGTTCCGGGTCAGCCAGTTTTTCCTTGATATACGGGGGCAGAGGCATTTCGCCTAACTCAGACAGAATTTCATTAAAAATCCCCTGATATTCAAAACGAACAAGTCGATTTCCGTCTTCTTTGACCTGAATGATTTCTGCGGCCAGTTTTCCGTCGCCGAAGGTTACACGGTCACCCACGCGGCATTTTTTGCCGGGGCGGACCAGAGATTCCCAGACATCGCCTTCTACCTGGCGGAGCAGCAATAATTCCACAGCACCACCGGTATTTTCACGGTTTCCCAACAGGCGGGCAGGGATGACACGGGTGTTGTTTAAAACAAGACAATCGCCGGGCTTTATGTAGTTTGTAATATCTGAGAAGGACTTGTGCTCTGTTGAGCCATCTTTGCGGTTGACCACCAAAAGGCGGGAAGCCGTTCGGTTTTTCAGCGGCGTTTGGGCAATCAGTTCTTCAGGCAGATAGTAATCAAAATCGTTGATATTCACTCTAAGACCTCCGGGGTGTCGGTTTTTGGGGACAGCATGTCTATTTCATCCATATCGTCATAGACGTCATATTCATGCCAGATGTGCTCCAGTTGCTCAAAACTTTGGCAGACCTCGTCTTTATTTTTTAAAGCCAAAGCCACAATGAGGGCGTTGATAACAGAAAGGGGTGCTACCAATGAGTCCACAAAGGATTCTGCGTCACTACGAGCCAAAAGCGCGTAGTCGGCGTTGACTTTAATGGGAGACAGGGCACCGTCAGTAATACCAATAACCGTAACACCTTTGGATTTAGCGTATCGCAGGGCGTTAATCGTTCGCTTGGAATAACGGGGAAAACTGATGCCGATAACGATATCTCCCGGCTTGACCCGGTACATCTGTTCAAAGATTTCACTGGCGCTGGAACTGCTGATAACGGTTACCTTATCAAATACCAGATTCAGGTAAAAACCCAAAAGACCGGCAAGGTAGGAAGCTGAACGCAGACCGACGATATAAATCCTTTCTGCATTGAAAATCGTATCCACGATGGTTTCGAACTCCTCCTGATCAATGGAAGAAAGGGTGGAACGAATTTTATCAATATCAGAATTCAAGATACTGGACAGTACATTCTGGGTATCCAGCCGGTCATAGGTTAAGTCCATGCGCTGAACGCTGGTTAACTTAGATTT
>JBGUTC010000038.1:0-28340 GCA_045132895.1 Clostridia bacterium | reverse complement strand
CGCATGGCGGATAAAGGCGTTGTTAAGGGCGACAATGGCTCCTTCCGTCCGGATGCTAACATCACTCGTGCTGAACTGATTACCATGGTTGCAAGAGCGCTGAATCTGTCTGCTACAGGAACGGATACAGGCTTTAGCGATGTGGCGGCAGACAGTTGGTATGCTTCCTACATCAAGGCTGCTTTGGAAAACGGTATCATTTCAAGTGATTCTGTTTTCAGACCGAATGATCTTGTAACCCGTGAGGAAATGGCAAAAATTCTTGCCGGTGCTGATGCACTCTTAAAGGGTGAAGCATTTGCAGAACCTGAAGGAGACCTGTCCTTCGCTGACGGCAGTGTCATCAGCGGCTGGGCAAAACCGTTCGTTCTTTATGCTAATGTAAATGGTTTAATGAACGGCATGGAGGATGGCTCCTTTGCTCCGAAGGCAAACGGCACCAGAGCACAGGTTGCAACAGTCTTAGACAGAATGTTTTATTAAGCGTTACAAACCGCAGTAAAGACAATCTTTACTGCGGTTTTCATTTTTGCTATTGTTTTTTCTCTTTGAATCGTTTATAATGTGGTTTAAGATAAAAACCTACGGAGGAGACTGAATATGTATTTTGGTATGAGAGGGCACGATTTTGATGTACAGTCTGTCAGCGGGCTGGCGGCAAAATGCAAGGAGCACAATATTAAAGGGGTTCAGCTTGCGCTTAAAAAGACAATTCCGACTCTGAAAGCAGGGGATTTCACGCCGGCGTATGCGACGGAGATTGGTGATATTTTACGGAAAAGTGGTGTCCGCGTATCGGTACTTGGTTGCTACATTAACCCGTCACAAACCAACGAAGCGCTGCTGAAAGAAGATATGGATTTCTTTTTAGAGAACTTACAGTATGCAAAATATATGGGCGCAGATATGGTAGGCCTGGAGACGGGGTTTGTGGGAGAAACTCTTGATATCACTAAAAATCAAACGGAAGAAGCCTATCAGTATTTATTAAGCAATATGAAAACCCTGTGCCGGGAGGCGGAAAGGCTGGGCGTCACAATAGGCATTGAGGGAGTCCATTGTTTTGTTATTCACTCTCCTGCGCGAATGAAGCGCCTTCTGGATGATTTGAATTCGGACAATACCTGCGTGATCTTTGATCCGGTTAACTACATGACCCCGGAGAACTATCAGAATCAGGAAACGCTGATTGAAGAGGCTTTTGAATTGCTCCATGATAAAATCAAGGTGTTGCATCTGAAAGATTTTGTAATAAAAGATGGCATCGTCGACTACGAATATCCGACGAAAGGGTTGCTGGATACAAAACGTGTTCTGAGGAAGATGAAACAATATGCTCCGGAGAGCGGTATTATCCTGGAAAATGTCCGGGAAGAGATGCTGCCGACAGTAAGACGGGATGTGGAGAATCTTTTACAGTCAATCTAATTTGATAAAAAGCAGATAGCTTAGGCTATCTGCTTTTTTTATGCGCGGATAGAGAGTTTCTAAGTATCTTTTTGTCCTTTTGTTGCCCTTTCTGTCTCTTGAAAGAGAATCGCTATGCCGTTATGATAATATTAGGTAACAATATAATTATCCGGAAGGAGCCGATTTAGATGTTTGAAAGAAGAGTTTTTGTATGGTTTGTTATGGTGTTCTTGCTCGTGACCGCGATTGCGCCGACGACGATGGCGGTGGAGCAAATCGCAACCAATTTGTTGACGGATTCATTTGGCACGCCCGGTGCCTATGAAGGTCCGCTGGCAACATCCAGTTCGTCCAAAGTTTACGGCAACTGGAAACTGCGTCTTGATGTGTATGAGACGGCAAAATCCCAGGGAACAGAGATGACCGTTAAAGCAGATCCTGATGATCCCGGCAACAGCGTTTTAGAAATGAAAAGAACAGTGAAATATGACGGAACCAATACGGAGGTTGTCAACTTAGAAGCTATGATCGGTTTACCGAAAGTGTTAAGCACCAATGCGATAGCCATTTCCTTCCGGTTAAAACATACGAACGGTTACACGCTTTTAGTTGAGCCGTTTTTAGGAGAACTTTGTCCGGAATATGCTTTGATTTATTCAAACAATTATGCTTCTTTTGAATACATCCGCCCTGAGGGAACTGTCCAGACGGCGTTGATGTCTTCGCCGGGATGGCACACATATAAGTTTGTCATTGACTATAAAGCGAACCAGACCTCGTTATATGTTGATGAACAGTTAATCGGTCAGCCGGTTAATTTTGCCACCACGATTCCCAATCTGAACTTCTGTCAGCTCCGTGGTGCGGGTTATGCAAAGACCACATATTACCTTGATGATCTCAGTATTGACGAGTTGAGGGAAACAACCAGCTACGCGACAGATAACGTCTATTTTACAGATGAAGACGGCATGTTTGTTCCGGGACCTATTGTAGGCGGAACGCTGAAGCAGGCACGGATCTCCAAAGCGCCCGGCGCAGCAGGGAATGGCACGGCGATTTTTGCATACTACACGCAGGATAAGATGTTAGGCGCCGTTAAAGCGGTTAATTTTACAAGTTCAGACTTTACCAACAACGAGACAACCCTGACAGTTAATATGTCCCTGCCGGCACTGGAAAAAGATGTTGCAAACGGAATGACCAAGGTCTTTTTCTTAAATAGCGAATCCGATCTGCAGCCCTTAGAGCAGCCGAGTGTTTTCAACTATAAAGCAAGCGGAACACCGTCTCTTTATATGCTGGGTGACAGCACCATGTCAACCTATGACGAACGCTTCTATCCCCGTTGCGGTACCGGTCAGGTTATCCCGGACTATTTTACCGGCATCAACATCTATAACCGCGCAGCTTCCGGTGCGACAACATCCTCTATGTTGGGTGGCGGCAATCAGGTTGGCTACGCCATGTGGGCTGACTTGCTGACTCATGTTCAGACCGGTGATTATGTTGTTCTCCAGTTAGGAATTAATGATAGCCGTAACGGTATCGGTTTATCAACCTATATTGACAACCTTGACAGCATGATTGATACGCTGCATAAAAAAGGCGCGAATGTGATTTTAGCATCAATGGTAACAGATTATATCTTTACCGGCAACAATTATAATGTAGTTTTTGATTCTGAAGGTAAATTTGTCAGCACAACGAAATTCGTCAATGCAACCAGCGGCGAAGATTATCTGGCAGGTCTCTATCATTACATGGAAAAGATGGACGGCATGCCCGGCTTCCGCAGCATTGATGTAACAGCCCTGACGGCTGAACTGGTTGGCCCTTCTGCAACACCTGACGGTGAAGGTCGCAGATATTTCATTCTGGATTGTCTTGATCACTGGGATATTTATAAAGATCATGAAGCAGCAGCGGTCAGCTACAACAACCCCGACGGCCCTGACTACAGACCGGATTTACATCGGGGCGATACGACTCATTTAACCGTTTACGGTGCGTCAGCTTTTGCACAGAAAATGGCACAGGCGATTTCCAATCTGGATATCGCACTGTCAGACTATACAACCAACCTGACAAAAGAAATTACCTACCCCTATATTGACGAGATTGTATATCCGGAGCCATAAGTAAGGAATTTACATGGTCAACGAGGTATTTTTAGTGGTGCAGAGGACAGATTGGCACGAAAAAGTCCTTTAAGTACCTTTTTGTCCTCTGAAAGGAAGTTTTGTCTCTTGGTTCGGGGGCGGCGGCTGTGCTATAGTAAAATTAAGTAAATAGTGGAATGGTTAGAAAGGGAGTAGCACTATGTTATTTGCAAAAACACTTTGTGGGGATGCAGAAATTATTAAGTGGCTTGATGATGTGAAAAAGAACATTGTTCACTTTGCCCACGAGTTAGACTATGAAGGTTTTGAACTTGAAATGGTCGGACACCGGTATCCCTATATTTTGAAAAACGGATCCAAGGGTTCAAAGATTTCTTTTCCGGTTCGCGGCGGGATGCTTCATCTCGGCTTCCAGTTTATGGCACCTGAAACAAAGGGGTCAAGCCCTTGCCGGTTTGCAGTTGATCTTGACGGAGAACCCTTTGGAGAATTTGAAATGGATGACTGCGACGGACGGTATTATCTGTTTTGCTCTGACACACCTTTCCAGTTCTTTGGCTACCAGCAAGTTAACCTGAAGGTTTTAGAGGGCGAGAATATTACCCTTACAACAACGATGTTCATTACGGACCCGCTGGTTCAATGCGACAATGAAATTCAGGACGTTACCGTTGAGGGAGGCAAGGTTCGGTTTATTACAACGAGACCGTCAAAGTGCCGCGTGGCATGTGGCAATGAAGAAGTGGCAGAAAGCGGTTATTATAACTGCCATGCTCTTGACCTGTCAGATGTTGCGGCATCTGCCATTACCATTTACGCAAAAGAAAAAGAGGGTTCTGAAATTCAGCTTTCCTGGGAAGGCGCGGAAGCAGAACAGACTGCTAAGAAACCGACTGCGCCGTTTTCCTATGAGTTGTTTTATGAGAAACGGGATGAAACCCGGTCAGCAGCAACTGCGTTCTGGGGTTTTGCAAAAGGTGAGTGCTTTGACGTTTCAACGGTGGGGATCTGCGATGAAGCAGGCACCTGGTACCCCAGTGATTGCCTTGTGACGTCTTACTGGGATGACGGAAGCATTAAAACCGTTTCTGTAACGACCGTTCTGATTCCGGATGGCAGAAAATATTATTTTGCCACCGGCGCTATGGCAATCAACCAGGATACATTTGACCTGTCAGCAGACGGCGGAGTCATTCGTTTGGTAAACGGAGAAGAAAACTTTGAATTTCCAGACGATGGCGCATTTCTTTTGCCGGGGGTTCAGGCAAACAATATTCTGCATTTCAAAGGAACTCGGCTTGAGCCTTTCTGTAATCCCTGGCAGATTAAGCGGCATGGAGAGGCAGTTGTTGTGTTGGAGCGGGAGGGAAACTTCCCTGAACCGGCAATAGACCAGAAACTCTGCCTGCGGCTGACTTTTTACAGAGGCATACCCGGCTATTGTGCAGAAGTTGCTCTTAGTAATGAGCAGAAGAATCCGAGACTGGCGGAACTGGATGCCTTTTATCTGGAATTTCCTCAGCAGGCGAAAGTCGGAACCGAAAATATTCTGCAGTTGGATGAGCATTACGCCGTAACGGACGGTAAGGTTTCAGAAACAAGAGGCGACGGCAACTTAGAACTTTCAGAGTACAAAGCTCATATTGCCGACTTCTGGCAGAATTATCCCAAGTCTATCGATTGGGAAGGCAACACAGCAAAAATCGGCTTACTGCCGTTTTTGGAACATAAAGAAATTTACGAACAGTATTCTCCTGAAGAAAAACGTCAGCTTTTATATTTTATTACAGATGAGGGCTACCAGATTCATGTAGGTATGCGCCGCTTTACAAAGATTGGCTTTTCCGGTACGGAGAAAGAGGCTTCCCGCCTGACCGAAACGATTCTGATGCGCCCGTCTCTGGATGAGATTGAGCGGAGCCGCGCATACGGCAGAGTGATTCGCTGCTGCGAAGAGACCAAACATTTTGACGATATTGCAGAACAGGGCTACAAAATGTTTATGGGTCTTAAAGATAAAAAACGTGAATACGGTATGTTCAATTATGGCGACTGGCACGGCGAGCGGATGGTTAACTGGGGCAACAATGAATATGACTTGCCTTATGCCGGCGCTATCCAATTCCTGAGAGGTGCCGGAGAAGAATATGCCCGGATGGGACTTCTGGCGGCCGAGCACATGGAGCAGGTTGACCATGTTCGCGTTCATTTGAACGAAGCTTTCAGCGGTTTGTTTTATCTGCATACGCCCGGACATTCCTGGTACTATGAGGAATATAAAGACGAAAGCGCCTGGGAGTACTTCAATGTGCATTTAGGTCACATTTTCGTTCAAGGTCTGACTGAATGGTATAAAATTACCGGCGAAGACCGGTTCAAGGCTGCTGTGGTCAGTTGTGCGGATACACTGGCAGAGGTTTATGGCACCGAATTTGACTTTGTAACTGAGCGCGAGCCGGCATGGGCAATGCTTGCAATGCTGGATGCCTTTGAACTGACAAGAGACCAGAAATATTTAAATGCCTGCAGGCTCATTGTGGAGCGTGTGGCATATAAGCAGGATTCCAACGGTTGTATCAAGGCCCTGCTTGGTTTCCCGGAAACCGAGCGCAAGATTATGTTCGGCGGTAAACCCTTTATGTGTGGCATCTTAATGTCGGCGCTGAATTATTATGCTGAGGTCAGCGGAAATGAAACAGCTCCGGTGGTTATGGAGAAGTTGGCATATTGGCTGGCAAAAGATATGTGGTATGTGGACGGTGTCGGATTTTACTATACTGACTATTATAGATACAGACAGCGCCACAGTGACCAGACCAGCAGTATTGAAATTGTTGAGGGTCTGCTTCTTGCCTATGAAAAAACCGGAGATCCGATTTTCTACGACAGAGCCAGCAGAGTCTTTGACTATGTTAACACCATCGACTATCATGAACACGATGTTGCTAAGTTTATGGCGATGCGCCTGCGTTTCTCACCGGCTATTTTAAGCCTGATGCACGACGCGAACAATAAAAATATTTAAAAATAATATTTAAATAAAAAAGAAAAGGAGACAAAACGATGAAAGGAAACAAAAAACTTTTAAAAGCAGTTGCACTCATTATCTCTTGTGTCCTTGTGGTTACTTGCTTTGCCGGTTGCGGTCAGAAGAGCAACGAAACCTCCGGGGATAATAAAGTCAGCTACTGGGTCAAACTGAATCCTAACATTGCCATGGATTACTCAAACTACGGCGACACGCCCTACGGTCAGGAACTGCAGAAGCAGAGCGGTGTAGAGGTTGAGTTCATTCATCCGTCAGGCAGCGGAATTTTAGAGTCTTTAAATATTCTGCTGGCTTCCGGAGAACTGCCGGACATTATTGAATACACCTGGTTTAACTATGCCGGCGGTTTAGGCAGACTGTTCCAGGATGGTCTGATTCTGGATCTGACTGACAGAATCGAAAACGAGGCACCGGCTTATGCAAATTACCTGAAAGAAAATCCCGATGTCCGTGATATGATCAAGAGCGATGACAAGATTTTAGGCTTTATGGCAATTGCCGAAGATAAAGCCATGGCTACCACTGCCGGCTTAATCATTCGTGAAGACTGGCTGGAAGAATTATCTCTGCCCATGCCGGAGACTATGGATGATTACTACAACGTGCTGAAAGCATTCAAAGAACAGAAAGGTGCACAGATTCCCTTCAGCGGCAACATTGTCAGCCTCTCAACCTGGGGTACATTCTGTGGCGCTTACGGCGTTCACACCTCTCACTACGTTGATGACGGTAAAGTGGTTTACGGACCCATGCTGCCGGGCTACAAAGAATTCTTAAAAGAAATGAACAAATGGTATAACGAAAAGTTGATTGACAATAACTTTGCAACAACCGACCAGAGCACCATTGATTCCAATATGTTAAACGGCTTCTCCGGTTTGACCGGCGGTGCGGCAGGTTCCGGTATCGGCGTGTATAACGCAACCGCAAAAGCAAACGGCAGCAATGCCCGTTTTGTTGGTTCTCCCTATCCGGTACTGAACAAGGGTGAAAAACCGAAGTTCGGTCACTATAACAGCATCGTCAGCGGTAATGGTGCCGTGATTTCCAAGAATTCTCAGAATGTTGATGCTGCCATGAAGTTCTTAAACTTCGGTTACACCGACGAAGGTTACGTTTTAAACAACTTCGGTCTCGAAGGTATCAGCTATACAAAGGTTGACGATAAATATCTCTACACGGAAGATATTACCCATAACAAAGACGGTCTGTCAATGCCCCAGAGCATGGGTCGTTATATGCGTGCTGCCAATGCCGGTCCCTTCATCCAGAGCCGTGGTTACATGGAACAGTATTATGCAACAGACGAACAGCAGAGATCCTGGAAGACATGGTCTGACACAGATGCATCTGAACATGCTCTGCCCAACTTAACGATTCCGGCTGATGAACTGATGGAACTGTCAACGCTACAGGGTGATATGGATACATACACCATTGAAATGATTAACAGCTTCATCATGGGAACAACCGATATTGAATACTTTGACACCTTTGTTGAAAACTTAAAACAGATGGGTGCAGACCGCATCACAGAAATTTATCAGAATGCATATGACGCGCAGTTTTCCTCCGCAAACTAATTAAATTTTGCGGGTAGATACGCAAGATAGGTATTTGAAAGGGGAACGATGTCTTTGAAATCAGTAACGGTTCAGACAAAGGAGAAACCAGAGTCATTCATTTCGTTTCTCCGGCGCGATCTGATAAAAAACAGATGGATTTACGGAATGTTACTTCCAGTCTTGCTCTATTACATTATTTTTCACTATGCACCGATGTATGGAGCGATCATCTCGTTTAAAAACTTTTCTCCCGGACTTGGAATCTGGGACAGTCCGTGGGTAGGCCTGCGGCACTTTAAAGATTTTTTTGGAAGTGTTTATTTCGGAAGAATCTTTAAAAATACAATTACCATCAGCTTTACCGGCATCTTATTCGGTTTTCCGGCGCCGATTATTCTGGCGCTCTTACTGAATGAACTGTGGTCTAAAAAGTTTACACGGGTAGTGCAAACGGTTACCTATTTACCGCACTTCATTTCGGTAGTTGTTATTTGCGGTATGGTCAAGTCCTTTACAAACGACACGGGCTTAATCAATGATATTATCGTATTGTTTGGGGGTTCAAGAAAAACCCTTTTAAACGACCCGAATCTGTTTGTCCCAATCTATATTATTTCCGGATTGTGGCAACAACTTGGTTGGTCGGCAATTATTTATATTGCCGCCCTCTCCGGTATTGACCCTCAGCTTTATGAGGCGGCGAAAATTGACGGTGCAGGAAAATTCCGGCAAACTTTCAGTATTACCCTGCCCGGCATTTTGCCGACGATTATGATTATGCTGATTTTGGAAATCGGCGCGGTCATGTCGGTCAGCTCGGAGAAAATTCTTCTGTTATACCATCCGACAATCTATAAGACTTCGGATGTTATTTCTACATATATATACCGAAAGGGTATTCAGGAAACGAATTACAGTTATTCAACCGCTGTCGGTCTGTTTAATTCCGTTGTGAATTTCACGCTGCTTGTTTGTTCAAACAAGATATCCAAAATGGCGACAGGCAGTTCGTTATGGTAGGAGGAAATTGCGATGAGAATTAAAAGAAGCCCGGGAGAATGGTTGTTCCAGGTAATTAACATTACCATCATGATCCTGCTGTTAATTATAACCCTGTATCCCTTTTGGTATGTAATATGTGCTTCGGTGAGTAATGCAAACAAACTGGCGATTCATACCGGTTTGTTGCTGAAACCCATCGGATTTAACTTAAAGGCATATCAGGAGGTTTTATCCTCTCCTAAGGTTCTGCGCGGCTTTGTCAACACGTTTATTGTTGTTATTGGCGGCGTTGGACTCAATATGCTGATGACCTGCCTTGGCGGGTATGCATTAAGCCGCAAGAATGTTTACTGGACAAGTAAGGTGATGCTCCTCATAACCTTTACGATGTTTTTCAGTGGTGGCTTAATCCCTACTTATTTTGTTGTAAAAAACTTGCACCTTGATGACACACTGTGGGCGCTCATTGTGCCGTATGCCGTGGGAACATCCAATCTCATTATCATGCGCACAGCCTTCCTGAGTGTGCCGGCCTCCTTAGAGGAAGCTGCGAGACTTGACGGAGCAAATGACCTCATCATTTTGTTCAAGATTGCTCTTCCGGTCTGCATGCCGACAATCTCCGTCTTGATCCTTTATTATGCGGTCGGACATTGGAATTCCTGGTTCTCTGCCATGATTTATCTGCGCGACAGCCGGAAATTCCCCTTGCAGCTTGTACTGCGAGACATTCTTTTGGCGAATACGGCAGATGACTTTATGAGTGACGTAAGCGCCGGAGAAAATGCATTCTTCCGCGAGAGTATTAAGTATGCGATCATCATGGTTTCAGCCCTGCCGATTATCTGTATCTATCCGTTTTTACAGAAATTCTTCGAAAAGGGCGTTATGATCGGCGCAATCAAGGAGTAAAACAGGAACGGGCTCTTCAGAGAAGCCCCAAAGAAAGAAAGTTTATATTCAACAAAACAATAAAAATGGAGGAAGAAAAAATGAAAAGATCTAAGTTAATGGCATTTCTTTTAGCAGCTTTAATGGTACTGACCATGATGCCTTTCACTGTAAGCGCAACAGAAGCTGCAGCTCAGGCAGCGCTGGATACCATCACCGTTCCCAGCGTTATCTGCGGAACCTATAACCTCACAACAGAAGTCGAGGGCTATACAGTTGAATGGTCCAGTAATCCCGATGGCGCTGTCGTAGGTGGCTCACAGATTATTCCTGGTGGCGAAGATACGGAAGTTACGTTATACGCTGACATTTTCTTTGGTGAGGATGAAGTCGTAAGCAAAGAATTCCCGGTTCTGATTAAGCGTGCAGGCATTGTTTATTACGAAGGCTTTGACGCAGCTGCAGGAACCAACATCAGCGGTTTTAACGGTTGGGCAAGACATGATTCTTCCAAGACCGGAACCACGATGACTATTGAAAAAGAAAGTGAAACCAGTGACAACATGGTTTTAAAGATTGCGAAGACTACCGGTGAAACAAATTCCACCAACTACATCATTCGCAATATGAACCGTGACCTGTCTCAGAAGAAGGACTTCACACTTTCTTTTAGAGCAAAAGCTGAACAGGATACAGCCGTTATTGACTTAAGAGGCGTTGGCCAGTGGGAGCAGGATGACGGTACTCCCAGAGTTGAAACAGCGACTTATTCCCCGATGTTCAACTTAAGACTTTACTATCGTTCCAACCTCATTGAATTGATGCAGATGGTAAACCCGGTTACTTCTCAGCATCAGAAAACAACTATGGTGGCAAGCAAATGCTTAAAAGTCGGCGAATGGCAGACCTTTGAGTTCCAGTTTGATTATAGCGAACAGGCTTACTGGCTCATTATTGACGGCGAGAAAGTAACCAGCCAGCCTATTCCTTATGAAAGACGTAATATTTATCAGCGTGTTCAGGACATAAACCAGGCTGAAGTACCCGGCGATTATGGCTATACCCGCTATGACAAAGATTGCGCTCTTCACGAACTCTGGATGACTCACACCAACACACAGCACGGTGCCGGTCAGGCTTGTGATTACCTGATTGATGACATGGAAATGACCGTTGATGCAAACATTCTGTCAATGGACAGAGCTATCGATGTGGAATATGTTCGTAATGAATACAACAACATCGTTTTCAAACCGACAATTGCTGACAAACTCTGGAGAGTGATTGCAGGCAAAGACAATGCCGGCAAAACAGCAATCATTGCAGCATTTAATGCAAATGATGAACTGGTTGCTTGCCCGCAGGTAACAGTTGATGAAAACGGATATGCCGTATTTAACTATGCACTCAGTGGCGCAAAATACATCAAAGCCTTTATCTGGGACAGCATGGAAACCTTACAGCCGCTTAGCGAATCATTCACAGAAACTGTGAGATAATTCAGCAACTATTTTCGCAAACAAAGCGGTTTACAATTAAATAACCGCTTTGTTTGCGGTATTTAGAAAGGGAGATAGTATGTTTAAAAGAATGACAGGATTCTTATTGGCCTCTCTGCTGATGGCGATCACATTGTGCAGCTATGCGGTAGAATTGAATTACACAGTTATTGTTTCAAATGACAATTTTAATTCCTATACAGTTAACCAGGCTCTGCCCTGCGGAATAGGCGAAAAATGGGAAAAGAGTTCTGATGCTGCTGTCTGGACAGCAACGGTTGTTCGTGACAGCGACAGAAACAACCGTACGAATAAATACCTTACAATTGAAAAGCCCAATGCAAACGTTGAGGCTGACAGTTATAGTCTGATAACGTCAAAGCTTACCGGAAGTGCACTTTTGACCGGTGATGTAGATGTGTCCTTCAGACTTCAGATTCCCTCCCTGGGCGTTGCAGCCAGCGGAGAAGCATATAACCAGAGACAACAGAATTATAGTGTGAAATTTACTGCGATCAATGGAGAAGGAAAAGACCTTCTCGGCGAAGGCTTTAAGTTATGGACAAACCACGGTGGCGCACCGAAGGTGGAGATTGACGGAACTCTGTATGAACTGGCATTCAACACCTGGCAGACTGTTCGTCTGGTCTTTGATGCGGAAACGCAAACGGCTAGCTACTATATTAATAATGACACCACAACGCCCACAGCAACAAAGGCAATCACCGAGAGTTATAATATGAGCTATTTTGGCTTCCGTCTGGATAAAAATCTTCCTGAAACGAAGTTTATTGTAGACGACTTTAACATGGTACATTCAAACACAGAATATATCGATGAAGCAACCATGACCATTATGTATATGCCGGTCTATGACAGCGAGACCCGTACGATTACCATCGACGGTACCGCAAGACCGCATTTTGATCAGGCTGCACGCGCGGATTTATATTTCCCTGCCGATAGCACGACAGCCCTTGTGACCACAAGCGGTGCTACTGTTGAGGGTGGCGCATTCAATCTGGAACTGACCGTTCCCGAAGATGTCAGCGGACGGGTTTTACTGGATGTTTCCAGCGACTATCTGCCGACTACGGTTGAGACACGTAAAAGAGACATTTTGATTTACTCCGGCAGTGCTGACGCGGCTCTTGCAGATGGCTTTAGTGCCAATATCGCAAGCAAAGCATCTACGATTACGATGCTTAACACCTTCCTGCCTCTGGCTGTCAGTCGCTCTGAGTGGTTTAATTACTTAGACAACGATGACTTCTATGCAACCTATCTGATGAAAAATGCAGCAGAAGGGATGCCTGTTGCTTCAGTAGCAGATCTGGGCAATGCCTATGACAGCGCAACGGTTATTTTAGGTCTGAACAATGCCGGCGTAACAGAAATCGTAGATTTACTGGCTTCTGATGGTTTTCTGGATCTTGAGAGCCTGACAGAAGATCAGGTGACTGAGTTCAACAGAGTATGGCGCGGCAATGAACTGACAGAGGACTTTACCTGTGAAAAAGACGTTAAAGAGCGCATCGACGAGGTGATGAGCGTTACCTTGGTCAACTCCGCACTGCGCAGCGGTATCAGCGGAATTGTCAGAACCTATCAGAATACCTTTGGTTTGACAGATGCAGAGGTTGATCCTGAAGGTCTTGACTTTGATATTGTATGTGCACCTCTTTTCGGTCAGGGTTATCTGTACCCCAGCGAAATTAGAGATGCCATCAAAGCTTCCATTGCAGAACAACGTGAGCAGAATAAGGGCGCAGACAAAGATAAGGATAAAGACAGTGGCGGCCGCGGCGGTGGCGGAAAGGTCAGCGTTGGCATAGCCGTTGGCAACAAGAAACCGGCGATTGCACCGGAAACGGTTGTTGTGCCGCAGCAGAAGCCGGCAACCGGAGCGAAGTTTTTTGACGTTGAAACCCATTGGGCGAAAGAAGCCATCCTGACCCTTTGTGAGAAACAGATTATTAACGGCTATGAGGATGGAACCTTTAAGCCGGAACAGCATGTAAATCGTGCGGAATATATTGCTATGGCAGCCCGGATTTTAAAACTGGGCAGCGAAACAGCAAACTTTGATGATGTTGCACCGGGTGCATGGTACTCTGGCGTTATCGGCGCTGCTTATAAGGCAGGTTTAATCCAGGGCAGCGATAACTGCATTTTCCCGGAGAACACCATTACCCGTCAGGATGCAGCCGTGATTCTCTATCGTATGCTGGGAGAGCCGGAGGCGGTTGCGGAAGAAACTGTTTTCGCAGATTCTGACAGCATCGCATCCTATGCAAAACAAGCAGTCAGCGTTTTAAGCAGCATGGGTATCATCAGTGGTTATGAAGGAAAATTTGAGCCTCAGAGAGAAATTTCCCGTGCTGAAACCGCAAAAATTCTTTGGAGCGGTCTTGCTGCTCTGGAAACTCGCTAAGAAACGGTATAGCAGAAAGGAAGATTGTTATGAAAAGAAAAATGTTGATCATTTTGCTTAGCGCATTGCTAACGGTTTCTGCATTTGTACCGATGACAGGGGCGTCAGCGATCGGTTTTGAACCGGGAGCACAGCGGGTGATTGATTTTGTCAAGGCTTTTTCATTCATGAATGACTTGAGCGTTGAAGACATGCAAAATGGCACGGCGTTGACGCGTGCACAGCTTGCAACCATCGTCAGCAGAATCATGCTTGGCGGAGAAGATCGGGTTGCAGACGGTGAGGTTCCCTTTACCGATGTTCCCGAGTGGGCACGTCCCCAGGTTTATTTCGTTTATCAGCAGGGCATTATGGTAGGTGACGGCGAAGGCAGATTTATGCCCGATGAATATGTAACCTATGGACAGGCAGCAAAGGTTTTCATTCACCTGCTGGGTTATGATACTCAGGCAATCCTGCGCGGTGGCTACCCGGTAGGATATATTCAGACAGGAAACCGCCTCGGTCTGTTAGACGGAATCGACGTTAAAGCAGACAGCGCAATCAGCCGCTTTGATGTTGCAAAAATTTTGTATCAGGCAGTTGGTGTTGATGTTCAGAACGTATATGCAATTAACTCTGAATATGCAGAGTACCGTGCTGATGGCAGAGACTATCTGGGCGTTTATTTAGGAATCACAAGTGCGGAGGGCGTTTTAGGCTCCATTAACGGTAAAAGTGCCGTAAAGGACGTTAAAAGCGTAAAAGGGAAAGCGGCCTTCGGCAAAACGGTTGCTAAGGTGGCAGATGCCCGTTATGATTCTTTATTAGGCAGCAATGTCAGATACTTCCTGAAAGAAGTAAACGGACAATATGAACTTATGTACTTAGAAGAGCAAAAGGGCAATGTAGTAACACGCGTAAAAGCCTGCGATGTGTTAAAGAATGATACGGAGTTTTCGGTAACTACGTTTGTATATGATGATGGTGACGACAAACCGGAACGAGTTCAGTTGGTCAATGGTTTCTGCTATGCCTATAATGGCGTGTATGACTTTGACTTTGATTGGAGAACCTATCCCTTTGACACAGGTTATGTTGACCTGATTGACCATGACGACGATGAAGTGATTGACGTTGTGATGGTCTGGAACTTTGAAGAACTTGTCGTTGATAAGGTAAGTGATACCTTTATTAACAGCAAACACCGGAGCAGACTGGATCTGAGCCCATATCATGATAATGTATCCATTACATTCCCCGACGGCAGCATGGGTTCCATGGAACGCCTGACAGATATTAAAATGTGGGACATTCTCTCTATCGCAAAAAGCCGCGACGGCAAAAGCATCAGCCTGATTGTCTGCCGCGACGGTGTCAGTGGTGTGGTTGAACGCAAGGACACGACAAATGCGAATACCTTTATCATCAACGGCAGAGAATATGTCACATCCAAGCACTTTAACGATTGTGTTACCAAGGGCTACACGGACGACATTAAATTAGGCCAGAGCAGTGAATTCTACTTTAATATCGTTGGTGAAATTGCCGGTATTCGTGAAAAGAAAAGCGATACAGAACTGCAGTACGGCTTCCTGATGGCAGTGAATCCGTCTAAGGGTCTGGGCGGCCAGGTTGGCTTACTTATTTTGGAGACAAGCGGTAAGCAATCAACATTCTACACAGAAGATAAAATCTGGTTTACGGCAAAGAGCGGTTTGAGAGCAAAAATGAATGCTGACACTGCAATTTTGGGCGATGACCTTCATACCTCCGGTAGATTTGAACCTCAGGTCATTCGCTACTTTGTCAATAAAGAAGGTAAAGTTTCAGAAGTTGAATGTGCGGTTTCAGCCGGTCCGACTATGTTTGAACTGGATAGTTTCAGTAAAGACTATGAAGGCGGAAACGAAACCTTCTGGTTCAACGACCACAGTAGCGGCTTCTGTTCTTATGACGATGACGGAACCATTCTTTATCCTGAGTTCTGGCCCAGCACAACAGGAACGATTTTCTATATCCCTGTTATGGACGGCAGTATTGTCAAAAGCGATGCGAAGGTTATTACAACAAACTATTTCAAAAATGGTGGCACCTATAAAAACATGACATTCTATGATAATGACGAAACCATGGTTGCGGATGTTATTGTCTACCAGCCTAATGTGGCAGAAGTCAGCGAGACATTTAAAGAATCTGATGTTTTCGTTTTAGTTGACGAGGTTGTCAGTGCGGTTAATGCAGAGGGCGAAGTCGTTAATATGTTAGACTGTTATTCAGGCGGTTCCCATCAGCGTAAGGAAATGGTTAACCAGAATAACGTTCAGTTGAATTACGGCGATATTATTTACGCAAAATATAACTCAGACGGCGAACTCTATGTTGATGAAAGCAGCGTTATTTTCAAAAACAAGACCAATCAGCCGTTATACTTTAAGATTAACCATGAAGGCGGTAATCCGTTCTCTGAATGTTGGTCCACTAACGGTATTCTTTACCGTAAAGGCGATAACCATGTAACGGTTTACTGTGGAGCGGAAGGCTTCCGCTCAATCTCCTTAGGTCGTAACACACCGCTGGTTTATATCATTGGTGAAAAAGGAAATGTTCGCCTTGGTTCGCCGGAGGATTTGGTTTCTTCCAGCGCCGTTCTGAAGTTAGACGGTACCATTTCCGGTGATCTTGACGGCTCCCGAGTATTTTTGAATACACGAATTGACTACGTGAAGGAGATCTTTATATTTGAAGACTAAAAAGGAGGCGAATCTATGAAAAAGTATATAGCATTTATTCTGTCGCTGCTGTTCCTGCTCAGTGCGGTGCCGGTGTCAGCTGCTAAAACGGGAATCTATTTTGATTTCGATACGACTCAAGGTGTAAAAGATGCTTTTGGCGAAGCCAGCAAAGCTTCTTTGGTAACCGGTGTATATGGTAGAGCTGCCAGTATCAAGGCAGGCAGTACAGAGCAGATCAGCGGACTTGACGTCCGTGGCCGTACAGCGCGAATTAGCCAGAAAATTAAAGTGATTGGTGATGCCTGGGCAGAAATCAGCTTAAACAGCAAAGAAAGCGGCTCTATGAGTCTTGGTTTAGCGAATGGCACTCTCTATGTTTTAAATAACGGCAACTGGACAGTTCATACCCGCTACAATAAAAATGCCTGGTTTGAACTTATGATTCGTACCGATTTAAGTGACGGTAAAATTGCCGTTTTTGTAGACGGCATGCAGATAAACAGCGAATATGCCACAACGATTACCGATGTTACAAGCATCCGTTATGCTGTAAACGGTAGTGGCGGTGATGCCCTTTGTATTGATGAATTCAGCATTTTGAGCAATGCGGAAGTGTTAAAAATCGGTAGCGCTGAGCGTGGTAACAGTACAGGTCTGCCGGTGTTGAAAGAACGTGGCTTCGTTCCCTACACCCCGGAGGCGACCGGCGTTGAAGTCAGCGCTATGTTTGATGGCGTGACGGTTTCTGCCAGTGAAGCGGTTGAGGGCAAAGGCGCAGAAAACTTAATTGACGGAGACCCGAGCACATATTGGGAAGCTTGCCCGCCGACGAAACCGGAAGACAAGGGTAAGAGCCTGATGTTTGAGAAGGCGAACCAGAATAGTGATATTACCCTTGCAACCTATGAATTTGCACCGGAGACAAAACTTGTCGTTTTTGAACAGGACATTCTGACGACTGATGTTGTCAGCGAAAAGGCAATGCCTTATTTCTACAGTTCAACCGGTAAGATTGCTCTTCATACGGTTATGACGGATAACGTCTTAACGGCATTTAACCGTACCATGATACCGGAAGTCCAGACAGACAGATGGTACCACATCAAAATTGTTTTATATGTTGATACACAGATTTGGGAATTCTATGTAGACGGTCAGCTGGCAAGACGGTTTGACTTCCGTGAAGATGCACAGGATATTTCCAAAATCCAGTACCATATGAACGTTGGTTCTACGGGTAAGTTCTTTATCGATAACGTTAAAATCACCTTGGGTGATGAAGCCAATAAGCCCATCGTTGAGGATGATTTTGAAAGTTATGCAGAGGGCACCAAGAGCCTTGACAATATGAATATTACCCAGGGCGGCGGTACCATTTCCGTAGAAAAGTATCAGTTCGTTGATGAACCGAAGTTCCCGCAGCACATCGTTTTGGACTTTAAGCGCGAGGGAGCCCTTGAGCAGGCAGAGATTACCTTCCCTGAGGGTCGCGAATATAAATTTGTTGCAGCGATTTCCCGTGACGCTTCCTATTGGTCTATGTGCAGCGATATGACAGATAAGTTCTATTCAGGAACTGTGCGTTTTGCATTTTCACCGACGAGAACGAAGTTCCTGCGTATCAGCATCATGGAAAGTAAAGGTAAGATGCCGGCTTCCGTAGCGGAAGTCAGTGCTATCTGGGAGAAACGGAATCCGGTGGAAAACCTGGCGTTTACCGCACGGGTTACCACATCCAGCGACAGCGCTCTTACCCATGATAAACGAGGTATCAACGATAATATTATTGCCGAATTCGGTAAAATCGGCGAGTGGCGGCCGGCTAAGGACGATTCTGAACCCTGGTTACAGATGGATTGGGTCAATCCTCAGACCATCGACCAGATTGTACTCCACGACAGCGCTCGCACCGACGATAATCTCTTAAAAGGCGTTCTGTTCTTTAGCGACGGCAGCGAAATCGAGGTTACAGACATTCCTGCATCGGGCAAAACACGTATCGTAGATTTCCCTGCAAAGGAAGTTAGCTGGGTACGGTTTACGATTAAGGAATTTGAGGGCGAAGCGGCTGTTTCCGAGTTGCAGGTGTTCCCTGTTGGGGAAAAACCGGAACTGGTGGAATATATTGAGCCCTGGAAAGTCATTACCCTCAATCAGGATTATACAAGTACCTGGTTCGTATCAGGTGACATTGACAATGACGGCGAAGTAGAAATGATTGGTTGCCGTTGCGGTCATGACCCCTACGGCAGCGGTAACCATCCGGTAGTCAATGCCTGTGCCTTTGAACTGGACGGTAGCATGATATGGACCTGGGGTAAAGCCGGTGACGGTACGGATGATCCGGGTGGAGACGCAGGTCTTCAGTTATATGATATCGATAATGACGGTGTTTTGGAAGTCTTAATGACGGCAGAAACAGACCTGGTAATTCTGAATGCACAAACCGGTAAAGAAGAAAAGCGTTTCCCCTTGCCGATTTATGAATCAGACCCGACCCGAACAGCAACAGACGCTATTTGTATTGCCAATATTTCCGGTAATGACTATCCCAGTGATATTATTGTCAAGACCCGTTACTGGAGTGCGTGGGCATTTACAAAAGACTGGGAGCCCATTTGGGAATTTGATATGCCGGGCGGCATGCAGATTGGTCACCGTCCCTTCCCTGTAGATATTGATAACGACGGTTATGACGAAGTTTCCTTAGGATATTGTATGATCAATCCGGACGGCAGCATTCGCTGGATGATGGATCCGGATGAGTATGAAAGTCCTCTGATTTATAAACACTCTCACTGCGATTCCACTAAGATGGCAGAATACTTTGTTGTGGGTGACGTAGACGAGAACAGCGTTATCAACGAAAAAGATGCTGCGCTTTTAAGAAAAATAATTGACGGCGAGCAGGAAGCAACTTCCGGTCAGCTCCGTGCCGGTGATACAGACGGTGACGGCAAACTGACGGAAAAAGACTTTGAACTTTTAGGCAAGAAACTGCGCCATGAAATTAAGGCGTTCCCCAACCGCGGCTTGCCTATGGAAGATATCCGCATTTGTATTTGCTTATGCGGCGGTTTTGATACGGTTATGCTTGACGGTAACGGTAAGCGCGTCTGGGCGGTAGAAGACGGTATGCATTACGAGACCATCGTTATGGCACAGATGTTTGAAGACAGCGACGAAAAACAGATTATCACCAATCCGTTTATTCCTTCTCAGGAGGGTAGCTGTACCGGAACGATGCCGATTTATATCTTTGATATGGATGGCAACATGCTGGAAGCACGTTACAGTTTTATGCAGATTCGTTTCCCGTGCGTTATTAACTGGAACGGAAAGCAAGACTTCTTATATATGGGTCCGGAAGGCCTTATGTATGATGGCAATATGAGAATCCGTGCCAGAACCTTGGCGCCGGTTCGAGGCCTGGAGCCGGTTATGTTATATCCTCAGGCCAGAGGCGACAAGGCATATAACCTTGATTTAAACGGTGACGGACGTCAGGATATTGTAAACAGAACAGCCTCCGGCAATGACCAACTGATGTTTATTTACCTGAACGAAAGAGGAAAAGTAGTAGCAGACGATATTGGTAGCGGATACAATGTAACCTTCTATTAATACATCGTGCCGCAGCTCTGTTAACACTTGGTTTTACTTGATTTTTGAATGAAAGTGGGACTATACTTTTATTAAAAGAACAAGAGAAACTTTACAGAAGGAGAGAAGTTCATTATGGTTTTTTTACAGAGTGTGCGGTGGAAAATGCTCATTTCGCATTTCGTTATCGTGGTCATATCCATTATCCTGTTTGTTTTTTCTAATTCCAGACTTATCTACATTGTCCGAGAGACAGTGGAACAATTTAATTCAGAGCGGCTGGGTAGCATGCAGTCTAATGTTGACGTTCTGGTTACACAGGTAGGCGCATTTGACTATTCTATCCAGAATAGCCCCGATGTAAAAAGTGCTGTCGGCGATTATGCCGACAGCGCTCTTTATCAAAAAGTCATGACAGATTTTACGAGATATAGCATTTATAATGACTATATCAAGGACATCATGATTTATTTACCTAAAAAAGATTTTATTATCAGCGGCACAAATGCAACAGACTTTTTCTATTATGGAAATGCCCGATTTACCGATTATGAAGCGATTCATACCGTGATGCAAGGGGAATACAACGGCGTGTACCTTGTGATGCCCTTTAAATCTCAGAATTATGTAAACAATTATCCTGTCTATGCAAAAACTGCGGAAATAGACGGAGAACGGGTTAATATTTTTATCGTGCTTGATGTGGAACGGCTTATGGCGCCCTACAGAGACGACGAAGAGATTTTTATCCTTAATGAAAATAATCAATTGATTGGCATACCGAAAACGGTGCAGTTGCCCCAGAATCTGAGTTATTGCGATATGGGGCGAACAGGCTATTTCCGTTTCGGTGCTGACAGCAAGGAGTATGTTGTTCAGTATACTTCTTCTGCGACTCTGCCTTGGAAATATGTTTTGATTTCAACGGAAGAGTCCTATATGAGCCATATCAGAAACGCAAATTTTGTGGCATTTTTCGGTCTTTTGCTCCTCTCGGCAGCGGGAATTGTCACGGCTGTTTTTCTTTCCAAGAAAAATTATAAGCCAATTAAAATCCTGATGGATGTATTAAAGGGAAAAGACATTACGAAAGAAGAAAATCCTCTGCTTTACTCAGAGTATCAATATATCGGTCAAAGAGTGAATGAACTTTTAGAGAGTCATGACTCTTTAATGAGACAATTTAATGAAAAGAAACATTTAATCCGTGAAAATTTATTGGAGAACATCTTGCTCGGGCGTTTGCTTGAGGTAAATCTCCAGGAAAACATGGAATATCACGATATCATCTTTAAAACGGATATCTTTGCCGTTTTGCGCCTTGAAGTAAAGGAATATGATGATGCCTTTGAGGGAAATATTAACCTCCTTTATTATGGGATTAAAAATGTAGCAGAAGAATTGCTGAATCAGGCAGACTGCGGCTATGTGACGGAAAGCGGTGGCGTGATTTATACAATTGTGAACCTACAGGATGATGTAAACGCTGCTGAGCGTCTGCGCCGTAGTGCAGAGACTGTGGCAAAGACCATTCACGATGTTCTGGGCGCGCATATCCTTGTTGTCGTCAGTCGCGTCAGAAAGGGTATCAGCAGTATTGAAGAGGGATATCGGGAAACCCTTAAATATTCACAATACCGCATTAGTGAAGACTATGAGGTCATTATGTCTGAAGATGCCAGCTTTGGCACGATTGATTCCGGTTCATTTTTCCATTTTGCCAATATGCTCATCAATGATTGTGCTTTAGGTGATGCAGACAAGGCGACAGAACACATAAAACGTCTATTGGAGCTACTCTTGCAGCAAGAGCATATTTTAAGTGACTATAGTGTATATCAGCTGTTTTTGGTTCTCAGCGCCATTAAATCAGAGCGGACAGCGAACAAAGAAGCGTTGCTGTTTTGCTTACAGGAACAAAAAGAACAGGCACAGTTATTCGAATTTTGCATTTCTCTGGTGAAAGAAATTTGCCAGAATGCAAGAACAAAGAACCAGAAGCAAAGCGAGTTGATTGTGGCAATCAAGTCTATCGTTAAGGCAAATCTGCTAGATTCCCAGATGAACCTGAACTTTATTGCTCAAAAGCTCAATATGAATGCGAAATATCTTTCCCGCGTTTATAGTCAGGAGACCGGCTATTCCTTGGTTGACTATATTAACGCAGAGAGAATCAATATGGCTCGGGAAATCCTTGCGGAAGAGCCGAAAATACGTATTGAAGATTTATATCAGCGGTGCGGATTTACCAATATCAGAACATTCCGCCGGACATTTATGAAATATACCGGCGTTTCCCCCAGTAACTATAAAACCACGGTTTGAGATATTAGAAAGGAAGATACATGATGGAATTGAATAATGTATATCTTGCGAGGGAGGATTCGGCTTTTGATTTGCCGGCGGAGGAAATTGCCGCTAAAATTGCCAAGCATATTTCCGGAATCAGCCCTGCCGTAAAACCTCATTTCAGACCGTATATCAAGCAGGACGGTGTCCGTTTTACATCAACACAGGGATTTATCCGTGTGGATATGAGGCATTTTTACCCGGAAGCAAAACCGGGGAATACGGCTTTTGCCGTTTGCAGAATACATATTCCGGAGGATTCGGGGATTGCGATTCTGATTCACGGCCGCGTTAAAGTTTGGTTTAATCAAGAGTTTGTCTTTTCTTCTATGGGAGAGGAAGTCGAGGCGGCAGAGGGCTATGAAGTCAAATTGATTGATGCTGTTGAACGGCTGACTACCGTTAAAGATGCCTGGCAGACCTGTGTTAGTGCTAAAAAAGGTCGGGACAATGAACTGATCATTGAATCCCTTTGCGACGAGGATGATTTTTGTTTTGACCTGAACTTGTCCCATCCCAAAAATCTGACGGTTTGGCCCAAGGATTATTTAATCTGGGCGCGGGAAGAAAGTCCCCTGCCGGAACTCTTTGGAGAGGAAAATATCGCTATTTCCAACTTATATGAAAATTCCCGGGAAGCGGAAGACGCTTTTTTAAGTAACCCTGCATTTGCCTATCCGAAAATAGAGGATGAGGGAACAGATTTCGATTTATGTAAGTTATATCAAAAAGGCAATATAGCCTTTGCTTACACGGAGGCAGTAGAAGACGGAACCGTTAAGCTGACGGCTTTTGCACCTCTTTCCATATTTAAAGATGGTGTTTTAGAAGAGACTCTTACCCATGGCGTGAAAGAGGTTTCCGTTAAAAAAGGCGAAAAACTTTTGATAAAGTGCCTGCGGACGGATAGCGGCTGGGGTTTTAGTGTGGATAAGAAGGAATGCTTCGGCTTACCCTTTGTTACCATGTCGGAAAAAAGAAATCTGACCTTTTTATTCTGTGGCGTATTCTATCATAAGGGTCTTAAAACCAAGACCGCGCCGGAATATCAGGTCAAAATGAATGAACCTTACCGTAACGAAAAAGGGGAATGGGTATACTGGCGGTTTTATACGGAAGATACCTATTTAAGAGCGTACCTTGATTCCTGTTTTTACGGGCAGTGGTTCTATGCGACCATGCTTTCCCTGCACGCCTTGTATATCACGGCGCTGTCTACAGACGATAATCATTACGATACATATTTTTATGAGGCAATGCTTCAGATGGCGCAGTATTTTAAACTGATGCAGTATGATGAAATGGTTTATACCTGCCCATCCTTTATGCCTTATAGTACAGAAACCCACTATCTGGATTATATCGGCACCATGGGTGTTAATTTTGTTGATGCTTATTTAAAAAGCGGTGATACGGTCTTTGAACCGATTATTGAGCGTTTGAGAAAAGGCATTGAGCATGATGTTATGCGTTTCCCCAACGGCGTCTTTTACCGCCAGAGAACCGGAACCATGTGGGCGGATGATTTATATATGAGTTGTCCGTTTTTAATGCGATTGGCAAAATATAGCGGCGAGTCCAAGTATTATGACGAAGCAATCCGGCAGATTATGGGCTTTAAAGAGAAATTATACATGAGCGATCAGAAAATATTTTCTCATATTTTCTTTGTTGAGGCCAATACGCCGAACCGAATCCCCTGGGGAAGAGGAAATGGTTGGATTGCCTATGCCATGACAGAAGTTCTGATGGCGTTGCCGGAGGCTCATAAGGACAGGGAAGCCCTTCTTTCTCTGTATCAGGAGTTTATGGAAGGTGTATGTGCCTGCCAGGATGAAAGCGGATTGTGGCATCAGGTTTTAAACAGCCCCTCAACCTATCTTGAAACCTCCTGTACGGCTATGTTTATGATCAGTCTGATTCGTGGCGTTGAAAATGGCTGGCTGGATGCATCCTATCGGGATGCCCTGAAAAAAGCATGGGAAGGACTGAAAGGTCTTTGCATATCCCGTGACGGTGCTATTTATAACATCTGCATGGGCTCAAGCTGCTCCATGGAAGAAAAGTACTATGCCAATATTCCTACGCAGGTTGATGATGACCATGGAACCAGCGTAGTGCTGACAGCTATTGATGAACTGCTGATGATGGAAGATTTTTGCGATTATTGATTGCCGGAAGAAAGGGAGATATATAAAATGGCAAACACCTTGACGATTTGTAAAGATGGCGTAAGCCGTTATGTAATTGTAGTGCCGCAAGCGTCCTCAGAGGTTGAGGAGCGGGCGGCGCAGGAAGTTCGCGAATACCTGCTGAAAGCAACCGGCGCAGAACTGCCGATTAAAAGCGAAGGAAAAGAAACCGGACCCTGCCTGTATATCGGGCATACAGATTTTTCAAAGGCGCAGGGGATTACCTGCGACGGAGAGGAAAACTGGCGCATTGTAACTTGCGGCGAAAATATCGTCTTAACGGGCGGTCTGTCGAACATGCAGCGAGGGGTTGTCTATGCAGTGTATCACTTTTTGGAAGACTGCGTGGGCATTCGTTGGTGGAACCATGTTGAAGAATATGTTCCGGCTCTTGCGGAGTTTACGGTTGCGGCAGATTATGCAGATGAGGGAACGCCTAAGTTTCGCTACAGAAAGGGTGTCTCTACTTACGCCAATACAGATTTTTACTGGTATGCCCGTAATCGCTTAAACGCCATTAAGGGCGGCGATAATGTGGTAGACGGCCCCTTTAATTCCTCTGTCCGGAAAACCGGTGGCGCCTACTATTCGGGAAATCCCAGCGCGGCACATTCGCTTCCATTATATTTTCCTGTCAACGAGTATTTTGCCAGCCATCCTGACTGGTGGGGCTGGGATGCGGCAGAAGAAAGAAGAAAAGACGACAGACAGTATTGTCTCTGTAACGAAGAACTGTATCAGGCAACCCTTGAGAAATTGTTGTCTTATATTAAGTCTGATTTTCGGGATGCTGAAAATGCCGGCATTGATAAGCCGCACTTTTTCTCCGTCTCTGCTGCGGATGACCAAAGACATTGCCAGTGTCCTGCTTGTGTTGCGTCTGTTGAAAAATCCGGCCGTTCGGGTCATTTTTTGAAGTTTGTTAACCGTCTGGCGCGGGATGTGAAGGAAATCTATCCGGAGGCAAGCCTTGAAACCTTGATTTACTGGGATTATATTGAACCGCCTCTTGACGATACGGTTCCGGAACCCAATGTTATTATCCGTTTTGCGGATCTGCTGGTGGATATTGCCCACGACCTTTTAAGTCAGACCAATCAGAGAAAACTGGGGTTGCTGACAAAGTGGGTGGAATTATGTAAGCAATCCGGCGCCAATATGTATACCTGGGAATATCTGATTCATAACTTTACCAGTATTCCTCAGGCTATTATGTATCAACTGCCGGCTAACTACCGGACAGTATATGAAATGGGCATTACCGGTTGCTTTGTAGAAAATGAACTGGGTTATATGCCGGATTTCTGGTGTTGTACACAGTGGATGCTTTGTAAATATTTAGAGAATCCCTATGTGGATTTTACGGAGACATTAAACGATTTTCTGACGAAATATTACGGAAAGGCCTCAGGCGCCGTCAAGATTTATCTGGAACGGCTTTATGCCCTGATGGAGCAGTCAGATCTCTATATTGTACTGGATAATACCTGCGGAAACTGGAACTATATCACGCCGGAATTTGTTCAGGAAGGTCTATCTTTGTTTGCTGAAGCCTTTGCGGCAGTTCGTGGTGATACAGTGATGGAGCAAAGACTCAGAGAAATTGAGATGCCTCTGTATCGCTGTATTGCGGTGCAGCAGGAAGACTTCCTCCGCATTATGAAACGAAAAGGCATTGAGTTTGCGCTTCCAACGGTGCCGGAAGCCTGCGAAAAGGTTCTTTTTGCCCTGGAGGAAATTAAAAATAAATATGAGTATCATATTGGCACCATTGCCGTTCACCGGGATAATCTCTTGCTTGAACGCCTGAAAATGGAAATAGCGGCATTCCGCAGCCTGCAGAAAAGAGAGCCGAAGGCATATAGAATGCCTGAATTTTTGCAGGGCGTTTCAAGGGATGATGTTTATAACATTCCGGCTTATGAAATCGTGAATTACTACGATTTGGGCTATATTTATGCCGTACCTGATGAGGCGGCTGATTCTCAGATGGTTTCCAGACTGACGGCATCAGCCATCGGTTTTTCCGATGCTCTGGCTGATCTGTCCGAGTGGAGACTGCCCATCGTTTTGACAAAAAATGCTGAAAAAAGCCGGGAAATGCTGATTTCTCATGCCGACCTTTCTGATGGCAAGTATCATTGGTTCTCAATGGACAATATTACAGAAGTTCAGCCGGGCTCAAATTCTTATTTATATGTCTTTGAAACCAAAGGCATTTCTCTTCGACTGAACCCGATTGCGGAGATTATGCCCTATGCCTCCTGCGATGTGTATGTGCGCTTAAAAGGTGAGGGGCATTCCTTCGGTGGACCTGAGGGCATGGAAGATGCTGTCTGTCTGGATCGTTTTATTGTCGTAAAGAGAGCGTAAAAAAGACTGCAAGATGCGGGGTTAATAAGATGAAACTCTATTTTTTGGGAACCTGCGCCGGGACGGAACCTATGCCCGGCAGAAAGCACATGTCCTTTGTGATAGAAAGTGACAACAAACTTTACTGGTTTGATGCGGGGGAGGGCTGTTCCTACACGGGTTATCTGTTAGGGCTTGACCTTCTTTCCGTTAACAAAATTATTATTTCTCATACCCATATGGACCATGTTGGCGGCCTTGCCAATCTCCTTTGGAATATCCGGAAGGTTACCCGGGTTACGGGCAAGCTTTGCCATTATGGAGATATTGATTTGTATATTCCGAACATGGAGACATGGGACGGTGTTTTAAAATTGTTGGAAAACTCCGACGGAGGAAACGGTACGGAAATAACGGTCTGCGCTCATAATGTTGAAAGTGGACTGCTGTTTGATGACGGCGTCATGCAGATTACGGCATACCGGAATACCCACGTCAGCCCCGATCGCCCGGGTGCGAAACGATCGTTTTCCTATGAAATCCGGTGCGAGGGGAAACAGGTTGTCTATTCCGGCGATGTGGGACATTATGAGGAACTGGATGAGGCGCTGAAAAATGGCTGTGATGCGCTGATTATTGAAACGGGGCATTACGGTATTGACGCGGTGCACACATACACACAGGATAAAGATATCAAAAACATCTTTTTCAGCCATAACGGCCGGGAAATTCTGAATGACCCGGAGAGGGCGCAGGAAAAAATGGATGCCCAATTTAAAGGTCAGGCAGTTATCTGTGAAGATGGAATGGTGGTTGAACTTTAAAATCATTGATAAAGAAATGGAGTAATGAAAATGAAAACAATTAAGGATAAGCAGATTTTAGTTGGTGCTGACTTTGCGGGCTATCCCTTAAAGGAAGCGGTTTGTGAGCATTTAAGAAGCAAAGGCTGGACCATTACGGATGTGGGTGTGAAAGCTGACTCTGATCCGGATGATACAGACCTGATGTTCCACCGCGTTGGTCTTCGTGCCGGCGCTATGATTTCCGAAGGCGAATTTGAACGTGCCCTTCTGTTCTGCGGAACCGGCATGGGTATTCATATTGCGGCAAGTAAATGTCCCCATGTTCACGCAGGCGTTGTTGAAAGCGTTCCG
>JBGUTC010000037.1:0-17884 GCA_045132895.1 Clostridia bacterium | reverse complement strand
TGTGTTGGTGCCGGTTTCAACAACGATTTTTTCGTCCTTGATTTTAGCAACCTGACCAACAATGCCGCCGATGGTTGTAATCTTATCGCCAACTTTTAGGTTCGCCAGCATTTCTTTGTTTTCCTTATCCTTTTTGCGCTGCGGTCTGATCAAAATGAAATAAAAAACAAAAATCAGAAGGATCATCGGAAGGAATGACATAATCAATTCCATCGGTCCGCCAGCACCGGGTGTAACTGCAGCTTCAGCTGCGGGTTCAGCAAATACACGTAACATTTTACATGCACCTCCAAAATACATTTTTACAAATTATGATTATACCACAAAATTCCTGAGTTTATCAATAGCTTTTTACGACCTTTCCCAAATACAACTAATCGGTTGTATTTTAAAGATGGTACAGCATTCCCTGATAAACTCCGTCTGTTTCTGCGCCTAATGCTTTGGCAATGGCAAACGCAAAATCTGCTGCCGTTCCGGCGCCGCGGGAGGTGATGCAATTGCCGTCAACCGCCACTTTATCTTCCACCGGGATTGCCCCTGAAAGTTCCGGTTCATAACCGGGATAGCAGGTTGCCCTTCTGCCTTTTAAAAGACCAAAGGCACCAAGCACCTTCGGTGCCGCACAGACGGCGGCCAGCAAAACGCCCTTTGCATGGCCGTCCACCAGCAATTGTTTAAGTTCTGCACAATTTTGCAGATTGTCAGAACCGGGCAGACCACCGGGCAAAACCAATGCTCTTGCATCAGAAAAATCCGTTTCTGAAAAAACTGCGTCCGCCAAAACGGGAATTCCATGGGAACCGGTTACCTGTCTGTCTTTGCTGATGGAAACCGTCCGGACAGAAAGGCCGCAACGGCGAACAATATCCACAACGGACAATGCCTCAATTTCTTCAAAGCCTTCGGCTAAAAATACATAGACCATCTTCATCTTCCTTTCGTTGACTTTTTTCGATAGTTATATTATACTGTTTTTGCTTGCATGTTACAAGTCAAAAAAGAAATTTTTGGAGGAAAGATCATGTATAACCGGGTTTATATTGCTGATTACCGCTATTTTGAAGAAATTAACGATGCCTTTGGAGAAGGACGAATCATTCTCCCTTCATTCCCCTGCCACTCTCTGCCTGAACCCACAAACGGACATCCGGACATGACGATTTTCCCTCTTTTGGGTGGCTACGCCATTTGCGCCCCGGAGGTTTGCTCTGCCTACCAGCCCGTTCTCGCTCCGTTCGGCATTACGCTGATGGAAGGAAAAACAACGCTTAACAGTGACTATCCCGGTGATGTTGCATATAATGTATTAAAAGCAGACGGTTGCGCTTTTGCCCGTTGGGACAGTACCGACCCGGAAATCGCCGGCCTTTTGGACGAATGCGGTATCAGCCGCCACAATATTCATCAAGGCTATGCACGCTGTTCAACGGTCTTATTCGGTCATTGTATGATTACGGCGGATCCCTCTGTCAAAAACGAAGGGGAAGCTGCCGGATTTGAGGTGTTATCTGTTTCCGGCGGTCACGTGGAACTGCCGGGCTATGAGTATGGATTTTTAGGCGGTGCCTCCGGCATATTAGACGGAAACACCGTTGCCTTTATCGGCGATTTAAGTTTTCATCCTGACGGTGACGCCATCCGCCAATTCATTCAGAACCATGGTTTTTCCGTTGCTGAAATTCCCGGAAAGCCCCTGCGCGACATTGGAACACTTCTCTGCATAGAGTTATAAAAAAAGCGTATACTACATTGTGAATCTGCCTTATAAAGGAGTGACTGTTTTTGTATGACAGAATCACATTGGGATTAAACGGCGACTGCAGTCTGATTCAGGCAAGGTTATTCAACCATCCCGAATGTGTTTTTCCCATTTCCATTACCAAGGATGAAACCTATGAGCCTGTCACCTACATCGATTTTGAACCTACAGACGATCTGTTTGTCCTTAATCAATATGTCAGTGTCGTTGCTGAATATATCATTGACCGCTATGAAACCCGGCTTCTTCGCCGGATTTTAGCAGAGGCTTACCCCAATCTCTCCCCTGTTTCAAAGCGGGAAATCTTAAAAAGCACAGAATGTTTCGGCGACGACCCGGAGATTGGCTATGCCGCACGAAAACAAACGGTTATACTCAGCGTTTATGACTACCTGAAGGAAGAAACCACCATGTTCTTAGACGGTTTCGTTGCCTTTCGATTGAAAGACTACGAAGCAAGGCTTTCACTTCTTGCCGAAAAGCTCGTCGAGCATTACATGACGCAAAAGGAATACGAAGAATTTATCAGTTTATTAAAATACTTCGTCAATGTCCAGAGTTCCCGCCCGGATCTCGTTCATATCTTTGTCCATCACGAGGGTGGCTATACGCTGTCTGATGAAACCGGCGAGGACATTACCGCCCGTTGTTTTTCTGACTTTTTAGACGGGGAGGTTCTCCTGACCGAGGAAGCCTATGACGACCTGTTAATTAGCGTATTGATCACGCTGGCCCCTCGGAACCTGACGGTGCACAACGCCGATGCCATTCAGAATCATGAATTATTCACTACAATTTTCAAAGTATTTGACGGCAACGTGACCTATTGTAATGCTTGCCCCATCTGCCAAAAATAAAACAAAATGTCGCGTCGCCCCACGCTGACGCGGCATTTTTTTCTACTTTATTATAATAAACACCGAAAAAATCCCTAAAAAGTATTGATTTAACGAGGTTTTTGTGATAAAATTGTGTTTCAAGTATATACTTTTGAGAGGAAGATTATTGTGCAAAAGCTGGGACTGAACGAAATCAGAGAAAAATACTTATCTTTTTTTGAAGGAAAGGCGCATTACAGAATGCCGAGCTTTTCGCTGGTGCCCGAAAACGACCCCAGCCTGCTGCTCATAAATGCCGGCATGGCACCGCTGAAGCCCTACTTTACCGGGAGGCAAACACCGCCCAGCAAACGGGTAACAACCTGCCAGAAATGTATTCGTACACCGGACATTGAGCGTGTAGGTAAAACAGCTCGTCACGGAACCTTTTTTGAAATGCTGGGTAACTTTTCCTTCGGCGACTATTTTAAACATGAAGCAACTGCCTGGGCTTGGGAATTCGTAACAAAGGTTATGGAAATCCCCACAGATAAGCTCTGGGTTACCATTTACGAAGATGACGACGAAGCCTTTGACATCTGGACAAAGGAAGTTGGCGTTGCTCCTGACCGGGTTGTCCGCATGGGTAAAGAGGACAACTTCTGGGAAATCGGCACCGGCCCTTGCGGTCCTTGTTCTGAACTTTACTTTGACCGTGGCGAAGAAAATGGCTGCGGTTCTCCTGACTGTGCCGTTGGTTGTGAATGCGACCGTTTCGTTGAATTCTGGAATCTGGTATTTACCCAGTTCGATCGTCAGGAAGACGGGACCTATCTCCCCCTGGCACATCCCAATATCGATACCGGTATGGGTCTTGAGCGAATCGCCTGCATTATGCAGGGGGTTGACTCCTTGTTTGATGTTGATACCATTTACCGCATTTCTGAAAAGATTTGTGAAATGGCAAATGTTGAATACAAAAAAGACGAGAAAACGGACGTTTCCATTCGCGTCGTAACAGACCACATCCGCAGCACCGTATTCTTGGTATCTGACGGCGTTCGTCCTTCTAACGAAGGCAGAGGATACGTTCTCCGTCGTTTGCTCCGTCGTGCTGCACGTCACGGCAGACTCTTAGGCATCGAAAAGCCGTTTTTGGCTGAGCTCGCTGATACCGTTATTCAGGAGTCCTGCGGTGCTTATCCCGCTCTTTCCGAAAATCAGGATCGGATTAAGAACGTTATCCGTTTAGAGGAAGAACGTTTTAACCAGACGATTGATGCCGGCTTTGCTATGCTCAACAGTTTCATTGCTGACCGTGCTGAAGGGGATGATTCCCTTTTCTCCGGCGAGCAGGCATTTAAACTCTATGATACATATGGATTCCCCATTGACCTGACCCGTGAAATTCTGGCTGAAAAAGGCATTGCCGTTGATGAGGAAGGCTTTGCTTCTGAAATGGACAAACAGCGTGCCCGCGCAAGAGCAGCCAGAGCAAAAATCGGTGACGTGGGCTGGGATGATAAGATTGCTGACCTTCTGGCAACCATGCCGAAGACAGATTTCGTTGGCTACGATAACCTCTCCGTTTCTGCAAAGGTATTGGCTTTAATTGCCGATCAGGAAAAAGTTGATTCCTTAAGCGACGGCGAAGGCATTGTCGTTCTGGATACCACGCCGTTCTACGGCGAGGGTGGCGGTCAGGTTGGCGATAAGGGTATCCTGTCCTGTGAGTTGGGTACTGCTGAAGTCCTGGATACTAAAAAGACCGCTGACGGAAAGTTCTATCATATTATTAAAGTAACCGAGGGTGAACTGAAAGAGGGAGACGTGGTAACCGCAACTGTTGATGCTGACTATCGCGCAGCTGTTTCCCGGAACCACAGTGTCACTCACCTGCTCCATAAAGCACTTCAGAACCGTTTCGGTGCAGAAGTTGGTCAGGCAGGCTCCTTGGTTGAAAATGGACGCATGCGTTTTGACTTCACGCTGACACAACCCATCTCCGCTGAAGACTTAAAGGTTGTTGAGGCAGAAGTTAACTACCATATTTTAAAAGCTCTCCCCGTTAAATGGGAGAATATGCCCATTGACCAGGCAAAGGCACTGGGCGCAACCGCTATGTTTGGCGATAAGTATGGCGACGTTGTCCGCGTTGTGACCATGGGTGATTATTCCATGGAACTCTGTGGCGGTTGTCATGTAACGAACACAGCTGAAATCGGTCTGTTTAAGATTCTGTCTGAGGGTGGCGTTGCTGCCGGTATCCGCAGAATTGAGGGTACTACCGGTTTTGGTGTTATGGAAGAATTGTATAGCCTGGAAAGCGAACTTTCAGGGGCTGCTTCTGTCTTAAAGTGTGCACCTCGCGATGTGGCACAGAAGGCACAAAGCCTCCAGTCTGAGTTAAAAGCTGCATCCTCTCAGGTTGAAGCACTGACCGCTAAAATGGCAAAGAATGCTGCTTCTGATCTGTTAGACGGTGCTCAGGAAATCGGCGGCGTAACAGTTGTTACGGCAAAAATGGAAAACACCGGTGTTGACGGTCTCCGCGCATTGGGCGACTCCATTAAAGAAAAATTGCCTTGTGCATTCATCGCATTGGCTGACGTTTCTGACGGAAAGGTCACCTTCGTAACCATGGCGACCAAAGAGGCTGTGGCTAAGGGTGTTCACGCAGGCAATATCATCCGCGACATGGCAAAGATTGCCGGTGGTGGCGGCGGTGGACGTCCCGACTCTGCTCAGGCAGGCGGTAAGGATCCGCAGAAAGCTGATGAGGCTTTAGCGCAGGCAATTGCTTTCGTTAAGAGCGCTGTTGAAAAATAAAAAAAGTAAGACGAATGTGAACGGAGGTGAAAAAAGCGTGAATATACCAAACATATTAACACTATTGCGGCTCTTTCTGGTGCCCCTCTATGTCGTTGTGTTTATTCTGGAAGCAGATGCTCACGTTGTCTCAGCTTTGATTTTCCTGCTTGCCAGCGCGACAGACGTATTAGACGGATATCTGGCACGTAAACTGAATATGAGCACCCGTGTCGGTCAACTGTTGGATCCGCTGGCTGATAAATGTATGCAGCTTGCCGTTATCCTGACCTTGTTCTCCGCAAAGTTGGTTCCCGGATGGTTTTTAGGAATTCTGGTCGCAAAAGAAGTCATCATGATTATTGGCGGCATCTTTTTATACAGTAAGAAGACCTACGTTAAGGCAAACCATGTAGGAAAACTCAATACAGTGTTTTTATTCTTGGTAATGACGCTTCTTTTACTACTTCCCGCCATGAACGTTTATATTAAAAATATTCTGCTGGGATTTTCTGCGGTGCTTGCTCTTTTGGCTGCAGCTTCGTACTTGTATTTATACTTCGTACACAAGCAGCGGTTCCGCAATTATGCACCGAAAACCAGGAAAGGAGAATCTTTATGACAGTTGCAGGCTGGATCTTAATCGTCCTTGGTGCGTTGGTTAATTTTCTGGCAAAGCCGGTTCTTCAAAAAACCCAAACGGTTACAGAAGATCCGGAGCAAAAAGTTTTATATGCTGTTAAAATTGTTGGTTTATGTCTGGTCATCGCAGGCGCGATGATGATTTTCATTGCAGGGGGTAAAGTTTGATGTCTGAGCAGTTAGATAAAATATACAATCCCGCTGAAGTAGAGGATCGTCTTTACAGTCAGTGGGTAGAAAAAGGATATTTCACACCGGAGGTGGATCCGGAGAAAGAACCTTTCACAATCGTTATTCCGCCACCGAACGTAACCGGTCAGTTGCACATGGGTCATGCCTTTGATGAAACTTTACAGGATATTTTAATCCGTTATAAACGTATGTCCGGTTATGCAACGCTGTGGGTACCGGGCACAGACCATGCCGGTATCGCCACACAGATCAAGGTTGAGGCTCAGCTTCGTGAAGAAGAAGGTCTCACCCGTTATGACCTGGGCCGTGAAGAATTTTTAAAACGGGTTTGGGACTGGAAGGAAAAATACGGTAGCCGTATTATCAATCAGCTTAAGAAGATTGGTTCTTCCTGCGACTGGAGCCGTGAACGCTTCACTATGGACGAAGGTTGTTCCAAGGCTGTCAGAGAAGTTTTTGTAAACCTTTATAATAAAGGTCTTATCTACCGTGGACCGAGAATTATTAACTGGTGTCCCCATTGTATCACGGCACTCTCTAACGAAGAGGTTGAACATACGGAACAGGCAGGACATTTCTGGCATATTAAATATCAGATTAAGGGTACAGATGATTATGTGGTCATCGCAACCACAAGACCCGAAACTTTATTTGGTGATACAGCCGTTGCGGTGAATCCCGAGGATGAAAGATACACCTCCATTGTCGGTAAAACCTTATGCCTGCCCCTTACGGACAGAGAAATCCCCATTATTGCGGATGAATATGTAGATAAGGATTTCGGAACAGGTTGTGTTAAGATTACACCTGCACATGACCCCAACGACTTTGAAGTTGGCAAACGCCATGACCTCGAAATCATCAAAGTCATGAACGACGATGCCACCATGAACGCTTATGCAGGCAAATATGAGGGCATGGATCGCTATGAATGCCGTAAGGCTATGATTAAAGACCTTGAAGAACTGGGTCTTTTGGTTAAGGTTGAAGACCACTCTCATAATGTTGGCCAGTGCTATCGTTGCGGTACGACCATTGAACCCATTGTTTCAGACCAGTGGTTTGTTAAAATGCAACCCTTGGCAGAAGCTGCTATTAAAGCGGTAGATGAAAAACACACAGAATTTATTCCGGAACGTTTCTCCAAGATTTATATGAACTGGATGGAAAACGTATATGACTGGTGTATCTCCCGTCAGCTCTGGTGGGGACACAGAATTCCTGCCTTCTACTGTGACAAGTGTGGCGAGATGACCGTTTCCAAAGAGGATATTACAACGTGTCCTAAGTGTGGCGGCAGCGTAAGACAGGAAGAAGATGTCCTGGATACATGGTTCTCCTCCGCATTATGGCCTTTCTCCACGCTGGGTTGGCCCGAAAAGACCAAAGACCTTGAATATTTCTATCCCACAAATGTTTTGGTAACAGGATATGATATTATCTTCTTCTGGGTATCCAGAATGATCTTCTCAGCCTGCGAACATACCGGCCAGGCACCCTTTAAGCATGTATTCATTCACGGTCTGGTTCGTGACGGTCGTGGTGAAAAAATGTCAAAATCAAAGGGTAACGGTGTTGATCCTCTGCAGATTATCGACATGTACGGTGCCGATGCGCTGAGATTTACCCTGGTAACCGGTGTTGCACCGGGTAACGATATGCGTTTCCCTGTAACCTATGAACCGCCGGTTGAGCCGGGTAAAAACCCCAACGAAAAGGTGAACAAAATTGTTGGTGCCCCCGGCGTTGAAGCCAGCCGAAACTTCGCTAACAAAATCTGGAATGCATCCCGTTTCGTGCTGATGAATCTGACGGAAAACGAACGCAAACTGCCGGATGTTTCTGAAATGCAGTTGGAAGATAAATGGATTCTGCATAAATACAACCAGTTGGTGCAGGCTGTTACCGAAAACTTAGACCGCTTTGAATTAGGTATTGCAGTTAGCAAACTTTATGACTTTATCTGGGATGAATTCTGCGACTGGTATATTGAATTAATTAAGCCGCGCTTGTATGATGAGGATTGTCCTTCCAACAAAGCCGCGCAGCACACGCTTTCTTATATACTTGCCGGCGCACTGGAGTTGTTACATCCCTTCATGCCCTTCATTACAGAAGAAATCTGGCAGAAACTTCCCCACGAAGGCGAAAGCATCGTCATTGCTCCGTGGCCTAAATATAATGAAAGTCTTGAGTTTGCAAAAGAAGCTGCGGATATGGAATTGATTAAGAGTGCCTTAAAGGCCGTTCGTAATCAGCGCAGCGAAATGAACATTCCGCCTTCCAAAAAGGCTAAGGTGTTTATTAAAACAGAAAAGGCTGATGTCTTTAATCAGGGCACATTGTTCTTTGAAAAGTTGGCCAGTGCATCCGAAGCAATGGTCGTAGGTAGCGACTTTGTAGCTCCTGAAAATGCCGTATTCTGCGTGGTAGAAGGCGCACAAATCTTTATGCCTCTGGATGATTTGGTAGACAAAGCGAAAGAACTGGAACGTCTGACCAAAGAAAAAGAACGTCTCTTAGGTGAAATCAAGCGCGTTGAAGGTAAGCTCAATAATCAGGGCTTCGTTGCAAAAGCACCGGCTCAGGTTGTTGAGGAGGAGCGCAAAAAAGAAGGTAAATACAGAGAAATGCTTGCTAAAGTTGAAGAAAGCATTAAACTTTATTGCTAAATCTTTAAAATTGATGAATAAATTATTAAATTCATCTGCCTGACTTGACGATGTATTGAAAATATGATAAAATAGTTTTCAATACTAGATTTCCGATGGTCAAAAAAATATTCTGTGAGAAAGGCAGTGAAAACATGAGCGATTTCGAAAATAAAAACATGTCCGAAGGCGCTGAAGAAGAAGTTTCTTTGGTAACCATGCTGGATGAAGACGGAAACGAACATCAGTTTGAGCATGTGGATTCCTTCCCCTTTAACGGTGAGACCTATGTGGTTTTAATCCCGACAGAGGAAGAAGTTGCCGCAGGTGAGCCGGATGCGGTTCTGTTCTTTACGCTGTTGACAGATGAAGAGGGCAACGAAACCTTGTCCTTAGTTGAAGACGAAGCCGAACTGGATATGGTCTTTGACGAATTTAAAAACCGTATGGGAGATGTCTTCGATTTTGAAGACTAATGTTCTTCCAAACGTTACGACCGCTGAGGAAATCATTAATGCAATCACCCATGGTATAGGCGCTCTCCTTGGAATTGCCGGAACGGCGATTGCCATTGTCTGGGCGGCTCTTTACGGAGATGTTTTCAGCGTTGTTTCTGCCGCGATTTACGGCGCAACACTGATTATTCTCTTCTCTATGTCGACCCTGTACCACGCCTTAACCCACGAAACTGCAAAAAAAGTCTTCCGGATTTTTGATCATTGTTCCATCTTTCTTTTAATTGCCGGAACGTATACACCTTATACGCTGGTTACCCTGAGAGGGGCCTTTGGATGGACGATTTTCGGCATTATCTGGGGTTTTGGGATTCTGGGAATGGTTTTAAACGCTATTAGCATTGAGCATTTCAAAAAGTTTTCCATGATTTGCTACATTGCTATGGGCTGGTTGATTATCATTGCGATTAAGCCCATGATCGCGGCTTTGGATTTTCCCGCACTCATGCTGTTACTCACCGGTGGCATTGCCTATACAGCCGGCGCAGTCTTTTATGCCATGAAGAAAATCCCGTTTATGCATGGTGTCTGGCACCTCTTTGTGCTGGCAGGCGGCATTCTGCATTACTTCAGCATTCTGCTCTATGTTCTGCCAACCGCATAAATAAAACGCTATATCAGGAAGGAACTCATGTGATAATGAGTTCCTTCCTTTTTATATATAATGGGTGTATTCATAATTTGTTTACAAATTTACCCTTGAAATTGTTAAGAAAATGTTGTAAAATAAGTATGTTGTTTAACAATTTTGTAATATTTTAATGATGATGTGTGTAAAATATAGTATATACATGATTTGATCGAGGTGAATTGTGGAGACTTCCACGCCCTATATGGTAAAACATTGTAAGAACATTCTTTCAAAACTGAATAAAAGAATTTCTGAAGTTTGCGCTTTTCTGATGGGGACAGCAAAAACAACTGCACCCCGCATCAGAAAAGGCACGGTCTGTTTACTGAAACGAATGGTAATTGCTTTTTTAGCGCTTGCAGGCTCTTTAAAACTCTTTGTTCACTCTTGCTTTAAAGGAACAAATGTTATGTATCGGTTTCTTGTTGATAAAGGTCACATTTTCTGGGAATCCCGAAATGAAAAAACGAAGCAGATGATTTTCTCTTGCTCCGTCAGCCTTGTATTGGTGGCCTGCGTTGCCTTGATTCTGGCAACCACTTGCAGCATTGGTTTTACAGTTACAGCTAATGGTCATGTGGTTGGTACTTTAAGAAATCAGGAAACCTATGATGCTTTAATCGAAGAAATTAACAAAGAAATGGCCTATGTAGCGCCGGAAGGTTTTTCTTCAACATCCAAACTTCGTTTTTCCAAAAAAGTCATTGCAAAAAATGCATTTACGGCAGATGAGGATTTTAAGGAACTATTAAAATCAACCAACAGTAACATGCTCCCCGCCTACTGTGTAAATGTCAATGGTGAGATTATTGTTGCCCTGCCCAACGAAAGTGCCGCTCTTGCAGTTTTAGACAGGTATAAAGAATCCTTTGTTGCCGGTAGTGAGGTAACGTCTGCTGAATTTTGTGATTCTGTAACCGTATCCCGTCGTTTTGTTCCAAGAGCCGCCTTAAAGACAACGGAGAGTGCTTTGGAAGTTCTGGAAGATGGTCGCATGATGACCTATGAGTTAAAAGCGGGTGAAAGTCTTTCTGATGTTGCAGAGCAATTTGATGTAACAATCGATACCCTGCTCCGCAATAATGTAATTGAAAATCCGGACAACCCCGGACCTTGTAAATTAGAGATTCCTACGGGCAAGCCCTTAGTGTATATCAAAACAGTTTCCAAGAAAACCCTGACGGAATCCATTCCGTTTAAAACCGTTGAAAAAGAAGACCCGCAACTCTACGAAGGAAGCATTCATGTCGAGCAAGAAGGCGCCGAAGGCTCCCGCGTTGTTGAAGCATGTATCACTTCTATTAACGGTGTTGAAATGTCCTGTCAGGTTCTTTCTGATACCGTGATTTCCACGTCCGTTGATCAAGTCGTTGCTAAGGGAACAAAAGAACGTCCTGCCTATGTAGGAACCGGTCTGATGACCACACCTACAAACGGAACGCTTTCTTCCCGTTACGGTGCCCGTTGGGGCAGAAATCATAACGGTATTGATATTTCTGCTCCGGTCGGAACTGCTATTTACGCTGCAGATAACGGCATTGTTACTTATGCCGCTTATAATAACGGCGGATATGGTTACATGATTCAGATTGACCATGGCGAAGGCATCATGACCTATTATGCCCATTGCAACGAGCTACTGGTAGAAGAAGGTGCCGTTGTGAAAAAAGGTGACTTGATTGCCAGAGTGGGCAACACCGGTCGAAGCACCGGTGCACATCTACACTTCGAAGTCCGCGTCAACGGAACGCCGGCAGACCCCTCTGCTTACTTACAGTAAATAGCGACTGTAGCAAAATGTGTATGATTTTTTATCCGGCTTAAACGGGGCTATAGCAAAATGAAATTCATTTTGCTATAGCCCCCTATTTCTTGACACTTTCTGTTTTTCGCGATATAATGTATACAACGATACAACGAAAGGCGTGTTTACAGGTGGACAACGCGAGAAACTTACAGGAATGGATCTGTACATTGGAAGAGCATGATATCCCCTCCTGGGAAGAATTACCCCGGCTGGATCTGTACATGGATCAAGTCATTACCCTGATGGATACGTATCTCTCTGCTTATCAGAAACCGGGAGATAAGCTGCTCACGCCCTCCATGATTAATAACTATGTAAAATTAGGCGTTATCCCAAAGCCTTTTAAAAAGCGGTATAACCACATTCACCTGGCCTATCTGACCATGGTCTGCTCCTTAAAGCAGGTGCTTTCTATTTCCGTCATTCAGAAAATGTTGCCTATCACACTGTCTGAAGACGAGGTCAAAAGTGCTTTCTCCGCGTTCCGCGAGGCGCAGAAACAAATCTTTTCCCGCGTGACTGAGAACGTTACCGCTGCCCAGAAAAGCCTCCAGGAAAAAGAAAATGCTACCTTTGCCGACTTTTTTGGAGAAACGGTACAGGTAGCATTACGAAGCAATATTTATAAAATTCTGTCAGAAATCATCGCCGATTCCTGATTCTACTCCAGACTGTCTAAAACTTTCTGAAAGTGTTCCGGCAGTGGTGCCGAAAACTCCACATATTCACCCGTTTTCGGATGTACAAAGCCCAGCAGCGCTGCATGTAGCAGTTGTCCTGCCAGGGCATTTTTTTTTGCTATTTTATCTGTTTTCACGCCATACACCGGGTCGCCTACAACAGGATGCCCAAGACTTGATAAGTGAACGCGAATCTGGTGAGTCCGCCCTGTTTCCAAACGGCATTTTAAGAGCGCACAACCGTCATACTGGCGCAGAACCGTTACATGAGTCACCGCTTCTCTGCCACCGGATGAAACAATAGCCATTTTCTTTCTGTCCTTGGGATGACGACCAATGGGACGGTTTACCGTAAAGGTTGATTCTTTGAAATTGCCGTATGCCAGGCAAAAATACTCACGGCTGACAGAATGTTCTTTAATTTGCTCAGCCAAAGACAAATGGGCATCATTGGTCTTTGCCACCGCTAAAATACCGCTGGTATCCTTGTCAATCCGGTGGACAATCCCCGGACGGATAACGCCGTTAATAGCTGAAAGTCTGCCTTTTGCATGATACAAAAGAGCGTTGACCAGCGTGCCACCGTCGTGCCCTGCTGCCGGATGCACCACCATGCCTTGCGCCTTGTTCACAATAATGACCGAGTCATCTTCATAAACAATCTCAACAGGCAGGTTTTCCGGCTGCGCTTCAAGTTCTTTTGCCTCGTGCAACGTAGCAGAAATCGTATCGCCGGGCCGGACTTTATAATTTTTTGTGGCGGCCTTACCAGACACAAGAACATCGCCGTTGTCAATCAGTTTCTGTGCCGCAGACCGTGTCAGATCTGCCTGCTCAGACAGAAAAACGTCCAACCGAAGACCGGAGGACGCTTCATCACATACAAAATTCATAGCAATCACTCATTTTCTTTGTTCTCTTGCGGTTGCTTCTGCTTCCCGTCTATAAACACAATATACCATGCCAAAAGGATCGCTCCCACAACCACAAAGCAATCTGCCAGGTTAAATACTGGGAAATGAATCAACCGGAAATCCAGGAAGTCTACCACGAAACCCCGAAGCATCCGGTCGGCAAAGTTGCCCAGCGCACCACCAACAAGCAGAGTTAATGCAACATTGAGGTGCAGGCTTTTGGGCCGCTTACGAATCAGAAATGCCGTGATAAACACAACCACTAAAATGGTGATGATGAAAAACAGTCCGAATTTATTCTGTAAAATACCAAACGCTGCGCCCCGGTTCTCAAGATATGTTAAATGGAATACCTTATTCCAGATGGGAACCGTTGCCGTCGGCTTGATCAAGCTGATAACTGCCAGTTTTGAAAGCTGATCTACAGCAAACAGCAATACCACGCCTACAAAATATAATATCAGCAAGGAACTCGCCTCTCCTTAAAAATTAAAATACACTGCGGGTAAATCCAACGAATCTACCCGCAGTAACAATTTGCTAGTTCAAATTTGCTGCACAACGGCTACACAGAGTCGGATGGTCAGCATTCTTGCCAACGCTTTCGGAGAACATCCAGCAACGTTCACACTTCTCACCCGTTGCAACGGAAACCAGGGTCTTAATGCCGGTTTCACCTTCAGCAGCTTCTGCCGGAGCATCAGCCAGCGCTTTCACACTTGCGCCGGAGGTGATGAAATATGTTGCCAGGTCATCACTCTTTTCTGCTAAGAGGTCATAGAGCTCACCGTCAGCATAAATGGTAACATCTGCACCCAGAGAATGACCGATAATCTTAGCCGTTCTGGCTTCTTCCAGAGCTTTTGCAACGTCGCCACGGATTGCCAGCAGTTTTTCCCAACGTGCTTCCAGTTCAGCATCACGCAACGCCGGGTCAACAGACGGCATATCGTTCAGCAGAACGAATTCTGCATTGTCCTCTGCTTTGTGCGGCATGTAGGACCAGATTTCTTCACTGGTAAATGCCAGAATCGGAGTCAAAAGACGAACTAAGCTGTCCAGAATCCGGTACATAGCTGTCTGTGCACTGCGACGAGCCAGACTGTCAGCCTTTTCGGTGTAGAGTCTGTCTTTGATTATATCCAGATAGAAGTTACTCATGTCAACAACGCAGAAGTTGTGAATGACATGGAATACGCTATGGAATTCATAGCTTCTATAGCTGGAGAGTGCTTTTTCAACCACTTTGTCCAGACGGGACATAACAAAACGATCAATCTCCAACATATCAGCAGGAGCAACCATGTGCTGATTCGGATCAAAATCATGAATGTTACCCAGAATGTAACGAGCGGTGTTACGGATTTTGCGGTATGCTTCGGAAATCTGTTTTAAGATATCCTTAGAAATGTGCATATCCGTTTTATAGTCAGCGGATGCTACCCACAGACGGAGAACATCAGCGCCGTAATCTTTAATGATATCCTGCGGGCTGATACCGTTACCTTTGGACTTAGACATCTTCTCACCGGAAGCATCAACAATCATACCGTGGGTAATAACGGCTTTATAAGGAGCCTCGCCTCTTGCAGCAATAGCTGTCAGCAAGGAGGACTGGAACCAGCCACGGTACTGGTCGTTACCCTCAAGATATAAGTCAGCCGGGAAATGCAGACCTTCCTTAACTTCTAAAACGGCTGTATGGCTGGAACCGGAGTCAAACCAAACATCCATGATGTCTTTTTCCTTTGTAAAGTGCTTGCAGCCGCAAACCGGGCAAACCGTTCCTTCGGGAAGAATCTCTTCTGCCGGCACTTCATACCAGGCGTTGGAACCTTTTTCATAGAACAGTTCGGAAACCGCCTTGATAGTATCAGCATTAATCAGTTCCTTACCACACTCTTCGCAGTAGAAGATAGGAATAGGCACACCCCAGGTTCTCTGACGGGAAATACACCAGTCACTTCTGTCCTGCACCATGCCGGTGATTCTGTCTTCGCCCCACTTAGGCAGCCAGGTCACACCCTGAATTGCTTTAACTGCATCGTCCTTAATCGCATCAACAGAAGCAAACCACTGCTCTGCTGCACGGTATACGATAGCGTCATGGCAACGCCAGCAATGCGGATATTGATGGATAATTTCTTCAACTGCAAACAGAGCATTCAGTTCTGTCAGCTTTTCGATAATTTTGGCGTTTGCCTTTTCATAGTACAAACCGGAGAATTCACCGGCCAGATCGTTTAAGTAACCCTTTTCATCAACAGGAACGATGATGGGGATTTCTTTATACTGCTGGCAGGCAATGTAGTCTTCAAGACCGTGACCGGGAGCCGTATGAACACAACCGGTACCGGCATCCAGTGTTACGTGGTCACCCAGAATGATGACAGATTCTCTGTCAATGAAAGGATGTGCACAACGAATTAATTCAAGGTCAGAACCGCGGAAAGAGCAAACAGTTTCATAGTTTGTTCTGCCGGCTGCCTGCATAACGGTATCAACCAGTTCATCTGCAATGATGAAGTACTCATCATCAGATTTCACCAGATTATACGTAAAGAGACCGTTCAGCGCAATTGCCACGTTACCGGGCAGCGTCCATGTAGTCGTTGTCCAGATCAGGAAGTTAATCTTTTCCTTTGGAACGCCACAAGCATCAAATACGCCATTGTCTTCCTTAACAGCAAATTTAACATAAATGGAATTGGTCTTATCTTCCTGATACTCAATTTCTGCTTCAGCCAGTGCTGTTTCGCAGTCCGGGCACCAGTAAATGGGCTTTAAGCCTTTATAGATATAACCCTTTTCAGCCATTTTACCGAAAATTTCGATCTGCTTAGCTTCAAATTTAGGATCCAGAGTCAGGTAGGGATCTTCCCATTTACCTAAAGCACCCAAACGCTTTAAGGAACCCATCTGCAGGTTCACATATTTCATAGCAAAGTCACGGCAAAGGTTACGGAAGGAAACCGTATCAACCTCATGACGGTTAATACCCAGGCTGGCAATCGCCTGACGCTCAATGGGGAGACCGTGGGTATCCCAACCATGAATATAAGGCGCTTTAAAGCCATCCATGTTCTTAAAACGGGTGATGATGTCCTTTAAGGACTTGTTCAAAGCATGACCCATATGCATATCGCCGTTCGCATACGGCGGTCCGTCATGAAGAATGAACAGAGGTCTTCCCTCGTTCTTTTCCATGAGCTTTTCATACATTGTATCATTTTCCTGCCGTGCCAGAATTTCCGGCTCACGCTGAGGCAAATTACCGCGCATGGGGAACTCGGTTTTCGGCAGATTCAAAGTTTGACTGTAATCCATTGGTTTTTTCATCCTTTCTGAGATGCTGGAATATATCTAAAACTCGACGTTTTGTTTATTAAAAAGAATCATCTGAAAAAACATCAAAGTTTTTGAGGTCTTTTAAATCGATTGATGAAATCACTGTAGGAGTTTCTTTCTGAACGGTCTCCTTCGTCACTGAAAAGGGAACGTCTTGTGATACCGGCTCAGAGCGCTGCTCTTCTCTGTTTCTCTGCAACAGTTCTTCAACCAACGGATTTACCTTCCGCTCTGTTTCAAAACCGGTATGTACAGCAGGCACAGACTCTTCAGTCTCAGTTGGCGCCTGGTCTTCTGCAGAAGATTGATTTTCTAAAGACGCCTCTTCTGTCCGTTCGCCTGCCATAGAAGGAAGTGTAAAGGTGTTGGTATCATCCGGACTAAATTCGTCCTTTTCCTCCGAAACCGGCGCAGACGCAACAGCCACCTCCGGCTTGCTTTCTTCTTTAATGGGATGACCGCTGATTTCCTCAGGAGCATCTTCTAATAACCGCATATATGTTGAAAGCAGCGTGCTCATCTTCGCACGGAATCCGTTCATGTCCCGCTGCAGGCTCAGATATGTTTTTTCCAGATTGGCAATCGCATTATTTGCGTTGTTAATCGCTTCAGATGCGCGACGCTCAGCATCTTTTACGATGGTTTCTGAACGTTCATAGGCGTTCTGCTTAATATCTTCTGCGGTTTTCTGCGCAATCAGAATTGCATTCTGCATGGTTTCTTCCATGCCTTTATAACTGCCGATTGCATCGTTTAACATGGCGTTTTTTTCTTTCAGCTCTGCATTGTCACGGTAAAGCTTTTCATAATCCGCCACCAGGTTTTTCATAAATTCATCGACCTCGCAGATGTCATATCCGCGGAAGGCCTTGGTAAATTCCTTGTTCTCGATATCAACAGGTGTCAGCATATCGGCTCTTCCTCTCCTTTGTTATACGTATTTTTTCAATGTTATCCATGTGCGACCCTTGCGGGTTTCACCGGAAATTTCCATAAGTTCTGCTCTGCCAAAGCCCCTGACGCTTAAAACATCACCCTCAGAAAGCAGAACAGACCCTTTCGCACAAACGGAATGATTTACCATAACCAGTTCCTTTTTAAGCATTTCGTCTGATT
>JBGUTC010000036.1:0-28417 GCA_045132895.1 Clostridia bacterium | reverse complement strand
CAACCGTTCCGTCGTACTCTGCTTCTAACATATAGTAAAAATTCGTCTGGTTTCCTGCCAGATAGTTGATATAGGTTTTTCCGTTATAATCACACATGTCGATATCGGAGCTATTGGCGTTAAAACCGTAGTTTGCCACTTTGTCTCTCATCTCCTCGGTAAAATCAACCGCTCTCGGCGAGAATTTTCTGTCTTCATTGCTCGGCATGATGACAGGATTGTAGTGACCGACATACCAATCCACAAAATCTTTTGTTCTGTAAATATAGTTCGTAAAACGGTGACAAGGAAGTGACGCACAGGCAATCATATAGTACCAGCCTTCTGAATATTTAAACCAGGGGCCGCCCATGTAACGTTCTTTACTAAAACCAAGATCATAGTCCATAAAAGTCCATTCTTTAAGATCAGGAGAGGTTGCAAAAAAATGAGTAAACGGGAAAGGACCAACGTGTTCAGCCGGATGACTTGCTTCCATTAATAAAACATACCCATCAGGTCCTTTTGTGAGACCTGTATTATAGTAAACCCATCCGGGATTTGACAGTAATTTTCTTCCCTCCCAGTTGAGAAGGTCTTGACTTTCATAAATATTGATCGTGCCGCGATCTTTCATATCAACGCCTAAAACATAGGCCGTATCATCCTCAATATAAGCAGAATAGAAATAACTGCCTTCAGCAAACGTAGAAATAATCTCTCCGGTTTCAACATCACGGATGCCGGCATAGCGACGAATCGTTGGATCTGTTCCTTTCATAGGATCTACCAACTCCATGCGCATCAGTCTGCCATTCCACACAAAAGGCGTCATTTCCCCATTAGGGCTGCATGCACCTAATTTCTTTATTTCAGGATAACCTTTTCTCATGACGGAGTTGCCGTCAAAATTTATTTCTGCCATAATAAATTCCTCCTTTTTTCTAGTTTTATTATACAATAGATTTTCATAAAATTCTTGTTGTATTATCATCAAAAGTATAAAAATATTATTGTATTTTAATATATTTTCTGATATAATACTTTAAAATTATAAGTAATTTAAGGTGATCAGATGAAAAACAATTATTTTCACGAAACTGAGCAAAGAGGAACCCCTGAGTTCCCTCTTGCATTTTATTCCGTTGATAAAACACATCCTCGATACCATATGAGAGCACAATGGCATACAGATATAGAAATCGAACGGATTCTGGCAGGAACTCTCAAGGTACAGCTTGGAGATCATATAATTGAACTAAAGAAAAATCAATCTGTCCTGATGCCCAGCGGCATCATCCACAGCGCAGAACCCATTGAATGTATATACGAATGTGTTGTCTTCTCCCCTTCAGTTTTAAATGCAACAGGCTATACAAACGCTGTTGTTAAAAGAAAGTTAAACTGTCCGGTTATTTTTGAAAACAACCCATTTGTCCACTCTTTATTTGAACATATGAAGCGTAAGCCCTTTGATGATTATGAATTTCAAGTCGTCAGTGATTTATATGCTATTATCGGTCAGGCGATAAAAGAGCAAAAAAATAATATTCCAATCAAAAATGTGTACAGACTTGAGAGAATCAAATCTGCAATCAACTATATTGAGGAAAACTATAAGGAAAAGTTTTCGATCCGGGACTTATCTGCATCTTGTTCCATGAGTCCTAACTATTTTTGCTCTTTTTTTAAGGAAATCACTGGACAAACCCCCACAGAATATATCACAACCTATCGAATCGAAGCAGCCTGTAATATGCTTCTTTCCGGTTTATCTGTAACCGACACCGCGCTTAGTGTAGGATTTAATGATCTTAGTTATTTCATTCACGTCTTCAAAAAACATAAAGGCGTTTCCCCCAAGCAATATGCACAGAGCATCTAGGCAAATCAAAAAGCCGCTGATAGTGTATCGATCATGCGCCTTATGAAAAATCTATTATAGCTACCATTTTTTGCTAATATAAAACCTCGTAATTCTTAAGAATTACGAGGTTTTTTTCATAAACTCACCAACAGGCAATTCCTCACCGGGAGGACAATTATCGGGAGCCCTGCAGATTTTTTACTTCTTAATTTTACTGATATCGTAGGGCGTCACCTGATAGACAAAGTAGTTCAGCCAGTTAGAATATAACAAATTTGCATGACTTCTCCAGGTAACAACCGGATCCTTGGTCGGATCATCATCAGGGAAATACTGATACGGAACCGAAATAGGCAGCCCGGCATTAACGTCCCGGACATATTCCTTTTTCAGCGTATCTCTGTCATACTCTGAGTGCCCCGTTACAAAAATCTGACGACCACGGGAAGTACTGATTACATAGAGCCCTGCTTCTTCTGAACTTGCCAGAATCTTCAGTTGCGGCACCTTTTCCACATCCTCACGCAAAATAGTCGTATGACGGGAATGCGGCACGCGGAATACTTCATCAAAACCACGGAACAGGATAGAATTTTTATGTTCAACCTTGTGGTCATAGACACCGAACAGTTTTTCCGGCAACGGATGCTTCTGGATGCCGTAATGGTAGTAAAGCCCTGCCTGAGCGCCCCAGCAGATATGGAAGGTACTGGTTACATGGGTTTTTGTCCACTCTAAAATCCGACAGAGTTCATCCCAATAAATCACGTCTTCAAAAGGCATCTGCTCAACCGGTGCTCCGGTAATCACCATGCCGTCAAAGGTTTCATCTTCAATTTCTGCAAAGGTTTTATAAAACGCCAGCATGTGCTCTTCATTGATGTTTTTGGATTTATAACTTTCCGTATGCAGAAGTGTCAGTTCTACCTGCAACGGTGTATTTCCCAAAAGACGCGCCAGCTGGGTTTCTGTTTCAATCTTCGTGGGCATCAGGTTTAATATCGCAATTTTAAGCGGTCTGATGTCCTGGGTCAGGGCACGGGTCTCCGTAATAACAAAAATATTTTCTTCCGTCAACGTTTTCGTTGCCGGCAATTGATTCGGAATTTTAATCGGCATAGAATCTCTCCTTACCAGAGTTTCGGAGCCTGATTATTTACCGATAACTCTGTGATAAACCTTTTTACCTTTTTTAATAATAACGCCTTCGCGGAGGCTTTCTGCTGTTAACTGGAAACTTGCATCTGTAATCTTTTCGTCGTTGACAGAAACGCCACCCTGCTGAATCAGACGACGACCTTCTCCCTTGGAGGGAATCAACTTGGCAGTCTGCATAATATCAAGCAAACCGTAAACTTCTTCTGTCAGTTCAATTTCCGTAGTCGGCATGTTTTCAGCGCTCTTATTAGCACCAAACAGACCTTCTGCTGTTTCCATGGCTTTTTTCGCTTCTTCTTCACCGTGAACCAGTTTGGTTACTTCAAAAGCAAGAATGCGCTTTGCTTCGTTGAGTTCCTGACCGGAGAGTTTCTCCAGACGACGGATTTCATCCATAGGAACGAAGGTAATCAGTTTCAGACAACGGATAACGTCATCATCACCCACATTTCTGAAGTACTGATAGAATTCATAAGGCGTGGTCTTATTGGGATCAAGCCAGAGTGCTCCTTTCGCCGTTTTACCCATCTTCTTACCGTCAGAAGTTGTGAGCAGAGCAAAGGTCATACCGTAAACCTGCTTACCTTCTTTACGGCGAACCAGGTCAATACCGCCTAAGATATTACTCCACTGGTCATCGCCACCCAATTCAATTTTACAATCATAGTTTTTATACATCTGCAGAAAGTCGTAACTTTGCATCAGCATATAGTTAAATTCAATAAAGGAAAGACCTTTTTCCAGGCGAGTCTGGAAGCACTTTGCACGCAGCATTTCGTTGACAGAGAAGCAAGAACCGATGTCTCTTAAAAACTCAATGTAGTTAAGATCACGGAGCCAGTCAGCATTGTTGACCATAATCGCTTTGCCGTCAGAAAAATCTACAATTGTTGAAAGCTGTTTTTTAAAGCATTCGCTGTTGTGATTGATGGTATCAACTGTCATCATCTGGCGCATATCCGTTCTGCCGGAGGGGTCACCTACCATAGCTGTACCGCCACCAACCAAAGCGATGGGTCTATGACCGGCGTTCTGCATATGGCGCATAACAACCATCTGCAGAAAATGGCCGACATGAAGGCTGTCTGCCGTAGGATCAAAGCCAATATAAAAGGTTACTTTTTCCTTTCCCAACAGTTCCCGGATTTCATCTTCGTGGGTCGTTTGCGCAATCAATTCACGTTCTTTTAAAATATCAAATACGTTTTCCAACAGTATCTCTCCTCACATTTGTTATAGCCTACTCTTTATTGTACCATAGGAATCCATTTTTTTCAACCTGAAATCATAAAAATACGGCAAAAAAATGCCATTTTATAAGAAAATAACTCCGTTCTTTTTAATTGACAATCCACTATCAACATGGTACAATGAAAAGGTAGGAGTGATATATATGTCTTTATTTTATAAAATTGGCGGCTTAACCTTCCGGACGGAAGATTATTTTGACGAAGAGGCAAAGCATCATCTGTCTTTTTATGCGACAGAGGAAACTGACTCTCCGGACGTTATCTTTACGGTGCACACGGATTGCAGCAACATCCTTCCGCCTGCCGGCAAGATGATTGCCGAAGTTAACTGCCGCAAGTGGTATGAACTTCCGGACGGCGGATTTGCCTTTGTGGACCAGATTCCTGACCTTTCTGATCAGATTCTGAATCTGGTTGTCTGTGATAAGGATTTTCGCCAGACAGAGGCCTGGTTCTGCCCCAAAAGCATCATGGGACTCGACGTTGACAAGCGGCCGTATCACATGATTCAGGAAGTTCTTCGCTATACATACCTGTTCGCCAACGGAACCATTATTCATGCTTCCTCCCTGGCCTATCAGGGAAAAGGTCTTCTATTCTCTGCGCCATCCGGAACGGGCAAATCGACCCATACAGGGCTTTGGAAAAAGTTTGCACCCGGAACGGAAATTGTCAACGATGACATGCCGGTAATTCGTAAAATCGGCGACACGGTTCATCTTTACGGTGCTCCCTGGAGCGGTAAAAATTCCATTCACGCGAATATTGATGTCCCCCTTTCGGCCATTGTGTTCATTGAGCGTTCTGCCACCTGCAGTCTGACGCCCATGGATAAAGCCGAGGCGATTTTCAGAATTTTTGAAGCTATCCGCAAACCCATTGTTCCGGCACTGGCCGAAAAAAATCTGGATGTTTTAGCGCAAATGGTGGAAACACTTCCCATTTATCTCTTAAAGTGTGATATGTCAGAAGAAGCGGTTAAAACTTCCATGCAAGCATTATAATCAAAAAGGTGTAGCCTGAGGCTACACCTTTTTAAATTATATGATTACTTTAAAAGATAGTCCAAACCGCCAACCATGAAAAGATTTAACACAAAAGCCAACGGCACCAACAGACGGAACTTGATTTTGGATGTCTTATGGTTAAAGAGAATCATGCCCATGGCAGCGCCCAACCCACCAAACAAAAAGGCCGGCACAAGCAGTCCGTTTTCACTGATTCGCCGCATGCGCCTCCGTGCAAAGAACTTATCAAGACCATATACCAAAGCCACTAAAACATTCCAGCCTAACAACAGTAACGCCTGTTCTTTCTCTAATACAATCATCGTTAATATCTCCTTATCATTGATACAGCAGACTACGAATAGCTTTCTGCATTTTTCCATTGTTTGAGTACCCTTGCTTTTTCGCGCCCATCGCATGATTTATCCTTCAAACATGTCCGCCAATTTCCTTGCAGATTCGGCAAGTTCAATAATGCCTTCAAAAATTGTGTCTTCCGTCCGATCCTGTAAATATCGTTCCGCCTCCAAAGTCAGATCACCACTATAGTGCACCTGTTTCAGAGCATCAATGATATTTCCGAAATCAATTGCCATAGAAAATGGGATCTGGTGGGAATCGTGCCATTTGTCATTATCATGAATATGTAAGGCAGACAGCCTGTTCCCCAACGCCAGGATCATCTCTGCCGCCGTCGTGTTACTGCCTTTCATTTCTGCATGACCAATATCCAGGCATGCAGTCAGATACTCGTCGCCGACTGCGTCCAGATGGGCACAAAAACTCTCCGGCGTTGCGCAGGCGGCAAAAGAAGATTGATCTTTTTCATCATCCCAGTTCCACATGTTTTCCGTCGCAATTTTTACGCCGCATTCTTTAGCAAACGGCAGAAGTTCTAGGTACATATCTGCATTTTCTTCCGGACTTTTATCGTTATCGGGATGAATAATACAAATTCTTCCACCGGCTTCTGCCGTGCACTCAATGGCACGCTTTAACTGGGACCGTATGCCCGGAATCCCCGTAGGAAACGGAGCATGAGACTGATTGCAGACAATGCCGTTATCAAGGCCAATCTGCTTGAGTTTTCTGGCAAACTGCAAATAGTGAGGCCCTGCCAACGGATGATGGCTCTCGGATAAACACCGGGTTTGCCAATTGAAATTACAAATCGAAAACAAGGAAAAATCCCAGGCAGTAAATCCTGCTTTAGCGCAATACTCAACGGCGCGCTCTTCACCAATCACCCGGGCTATAGACCCAATCTCTGTCGATATTCGCACGAAATCACCACTCCCTGAAATAATTTCCTTATAGTATAGCAAATTCTTATCACCGTGTCAAGCCAAACGCGCAATTAACATTTGTATTTGACAGATGTTAATTCGTGTGCTATAATATGGTTGACTATTTTTTAGGAGGATTTTTATGTTAGTTTCATTAAAAGACATTTTAGCAGACGCCCGCAAAAATCATTATGCTGTTCCGGCTTTTGACATTAGTAATTTTGAAATGATGAAAGCGGTGCTGGAAACTTGCGAAGAAGAACATTCCCCTGCCATTTTAATGGCGTTAGGTTGTGACTTAACCGGCAAAAACTTGGCACTTCTCCCCGGCATGGTAAAGGAAGCAGCAAAGCACTTTTCCATTCCCGTTTGTCTGCATTTAGACCACGCAACCGATTTTGAATTTATCAAAAGTGCCTGCGGCTACGGCTTTAGTTCCGTTATGTTTGACGGTTCTGCTCTGCCCTTTGATGAAAATGCAGGAAAGACCGCTGAGGTTGTTGCCTTTGCCCATAAAAACGGTATTACCGTTGAAGCAGAACTGGGTCGCGTTGGTAACGCTATGGTTGGCAACGAAGCAGACAGTGTAGAAAATGAAGATCCGGAAGATACGCTGACTTTGCCGGAAGAAGTAACCAAATTTGTAGAAATCACAGATGTTGATGCCCTGGCTGTTGCCATCGGCACTGCCCACGGCGTTTACAAGAAAACCCCCACGCTGCGCATTGACCGTTTAGACGAAATCACAGCAGCCAGCGATATTCCCCTGGTTCTCCATGGCGGAAGCGGAACCCCTGACGACCAGATGACAAACGCCATTTCTCACGGTATCACCAAAATCAACATCTTCTCCGACGTTGTTGGCGCTTTAAACGCCGGTCTTAAGCAGAAACTGAACACCATCACCAATCCCTCCACATGGCCTGCATTTGTCTTTGAAGATGCAAGAGTGATGATGAAAGATGTTGTCAGAGGCAAATTGCGCACTTTCGGCAGCGCTAACAGAATATAAGGAGAGTCATCATGAAAACAAAAGCAGTCAGACTTTACGGAAAAAATGACGTCAGATTGGAACAATTCGAACTGCGCCCCTTACAGGAGGGCGAAATTCTCATTAAAATCGTCTCCGACTCCGTCTGCATGTCTACATACAAAACCATCAAGCAGGGCGAAGAGCATATCCGTGTGCCCCAGGGCATTGCGGAAAAACCCGTTATCATCGGTCATGAATTTTGCGGCGAAGTCGTGGAAGTGACTGACAAATGGAGCAAAGATTTCGCCCCCGGTGACAAGGTTATCTGCCCTCCGGTTCTCTCCTATTTGGGCGGCATGGATACCATTGGTTACTCCTTTGAAGAAATCGGTGGCGTTGCAACCTATTGTATTGTTTACGAACACATTCTCGACCATAACTATCTGATTAAAATCGATAGCGAATCTTTCTTCAGCGGTTCTCTGATTGAGCCGGCTTCCTGCGTAATCCGTGGCTATAAGGCTTCTCTGCACTTAGACGAAGAACTTTTACCCGTCGGTGGTATTAAGCCGGGCGGTAAACTCTGTATTTTAGCCGGTTGCGGCCCCATGGGGCTGGAAGCCATTGACATTGCCATCCACGGTGACGTTGCTCCGTCCTTGGTCGTTGTAACAGACTTAGATGCTGACCGTCTGGCACGCGCTGAAAAAATCTTTGACCCCAAAGAAGCAGAAAAAGACGGTATCACCTTGATTTTCTCCAACACCACAGACAAAGATGAGCTGATGAAATTCTCCGACGGTACGGGATTTGACGATGTTTTTGTGTATGCACCTGTTCCCGCTGTCGTTGAACTGGCAGATTCTATTCTGGCCTTTGATGGTTGCCTGAACTTCTTCGCCGGTCCTACCGACAAAAACTTCAGTGCAAACTTTAACTTCTACAATGCTCATTACGCGCAGCATCACGTTTCCGGAACCAGTGGCAGCAACCTGCAGGACATCCGTGACATTGTTGACTTAATCGGCAGAAAGAGAATCAACCCCGCTGTTATGATTACCCATATCGGCGGCATGGATGCGGCGATTGACTCCACTGTCAGATTACCGGAAATCGGTGGCGGCAAAAAGTTGATTTATACCCATATTAATCTGCCCCTGACCGCTATCGCCGACTTTGAAGAACTTGGAAAAACCGATGCACGCTTCGCTACACTGGATGAACTGGTCAAGAAAAACAAAGGTCTCTGGAACCCCGAAGCAGAACAATACTTACTGGCAAATTTTTAATCTTTTAAACAAAAAACAAGCAGGCTTACACCTGCTTGTTTTTTTATTTAGTCGTTGACCGGATTCGTCTTCTCCACAGATGCGCTTTACACGCCTGCCAGTTAAAAGGGAACAAGGGATATAAATAGCCTTTTCCTGTAACAGTTTTATTGGTTGCGACAAAAACAAAGACTAAAACAAGTCCTCCAATAAAGCCCCAGATGTCGAAGAAATAAGTGGAAAGCAGCAGAAGAATCCGCATGAATTTAAAGGCATAGCCCAGTTCAATACTGGGTTGCGTGAAACTGGCGATTGCAATAAAGGACATATATAGAATCGTGTCCGGCACCAACCATCCGGATTTCACCGCAAAATCGCCCAATAAAAGTGCCCCGATAATGGATAGGGAGTTTCCCAGCATATTCGGCGTATTTACCGATGCCAGCCGCAAAACATCAATGGCAGCCTCCAGTAACAGAAGCTGAATAATAATCGGAACTGCCGAGGGCGAGGATGCCTGCAGAAACGAAAAGCCTGCCGGTAATTTGTCGAGATATTCCAGAGCCAGAATCCAGAGTGGCGACAAAATCAGTGTCGTTAAAAACACCAGATTCCGCACCAGACGGATATAGCCACCCACCACCGGCGGGAAGTAATAGTCGTTTGGTTCTTCCATAAAACTGAATATCGAAGTTGGCATAACCATGGCCTGAGGTGCATTGTCGACTAAAATAATCACATTCCCCTCTAAGACAGCCGCTGCAGCCGAATCCGGTCGCTCTGTGTACCGCACCTTAGGAAAGGGGTTATACCACCGTTGCCGCACCAGACACTCCGTCAGGCTCTCCATGTTCATGGTCAACGAATCCACTTTGATACCATTGATTTTTTCACGGATGATGGATAAATCTTCCTGATTCACCTGATCCTCCAAATAGACAATCGCCACATCGGTTTTCGACCGGTCTCCCACATGGACCATTTCAACAATCAGTTTCGGATCACGGATGCGCCGGCGAATCAATGCAGCATTCCAGATAATCGTTTCCACGAACCCATCCCGCGAACCTCGCATGACCCGTTCCTTCTCCGGCTCGCTGACGCCTCTGGCAGGATAATCTCTCAGATCAAGAACGATAGCGCCTTCAAAACCGTCAATCAGGAAAACACTTTTGCCTGACATCAGTTGAAGGACAACATCGTCTGTTTTTGTGTAAATATCCACTTCCGTGTAGGTAATAAACTTATCAACAAACCCCTGCAAGTTTGCCACCTTCCGGATTTGCTCCGGCTTAATGGACAAAAGCCGGCTGACCATCCGTTCCATGACAACATCATTTAAAAATCCGTCCAGATAGTACAAAAGTCCCGTTCTCCCGCCAAAATCAAACGTGCGGGTCAGGAGATCCTTACTCTTATTAACGGGCAGGATTTCATCCAGAATCGTCTTGCTTTCTGCAAGGTTCTTTTTTAGTATCATGACGGCACCCGCTCGTCATCCATCTCGCTCTCTGCAATTAGGGCAGACTGGTATTTTTCCAGAATATTTCTCTCAAGGCTGTCACGCATGTCCATATTAATGGGATGAGCAATATCCTTAAATTCTCCCTCAGGGGTTTTCCGGCTGGGCATCGCGATAAACAGTTTGTCTGTTCCTTCAATAACCTTGATGTCATGAATAACCAGGGCATTGTCAAAGGTTACGGACACAACCGCTTTCATTTTGGAATCTAAATTGATTTTTCTGATCCTGATATCTGTAATCTGCATTTGTCAAACTCCTTTGTCTCCAATCTTACCTCTATTTTTAACACGGAACAAAGAAATATGCATCTTTTCAAAAAAATGCTTTTAATTTTTCCAAAGATGTAATATAATGAATATATACCCATTTTTTGACGAAACGGAGCGGCTTACATGGAACAGTTGAATCTGAAACTTTTAGATAAACAGAAACCCATTCACATGATTGGTATTGGTGGCATCAGCATGAGTGCCTTAGCTGAAATTTTAAAGCAGGACGGTTTTTCCGTTACGGGCTCAGACTTTAAAGACAGCGACACTGTCAGGTCTTTGATTGCCGGCGGAATTCCCGTTACGGTAGGACACTCTCCTGAAAATGTCGGCGACCCCTCTGCCGTTGTGTATACGGCTGCCATCAGCCAGGATAATCCCGAACTGATCCATGCCAGAAGCTTAAATATCCCCGTTGTGGAGCGCGCTGTTTTGCTGGGTGCGATTATGAAACGCTACGAAACTCCCATTGCTGTCAGCGGAACCCACGGTAAAACCACCACAACTTCTATGCTTTCTCAGGTTCTGCTTGCCGCAGATCTTGACCCTACCATTTTAGTCGGTGGTATTCTACCCTCCATCGGCAGCAATATGCGTCTTGGCAGCCGGAATTATCTGGTGACGGAGTCCTGCGAGTATTGCGGCAGCTTTTTAAAGTTTTTCCCAAAAATCAGTTTGATTTTAAATGTGGAAGAAGACCATCTGGACTATTTTAAAGATATTCACGATATTATTAACTGTTTCCATCAGTTTGCGGAATTAACGCCGGAGGATGGCGCCTTAATCGTCAACGCTGACGATCCGAACTCCCTGGCATCCGTTGCAGGCATTGACAGAAAGGTTCTGACCTTTTCGATTCAGACAAAAGAGGCTGACTTTTTTGCAGAAAAGATTCAGTTCAACGATGCCGGCTGCGGCGTCTTTACGGTATTGAAAAACGGCGCATATTTCATGGAGGCTACTCTCTCTGTTCCGGGTATCCATAACGTAAAAAATGCTTTGGCGGTTTGTGCCGCTGCTGATTTATTCGGTGTTTCTCCGGAGCAGATTCAAAAGGGATTTGACGGTTTTTCCGGCACTTGCAGACGGTTTGAGTTAAAGGGCTATTGCAACGGTGCCAAAGTCATTGACGACTACGCCCATCATCCAACGGAAATCATGACCACTCTGACAGCAGCCAAGGCCGCCACCACCGGCAAGGTATATTGTGTCTTCCAGCCCCATACCTACACCCGTGCCTTTAAATTAAAGGATCAATTTGCCACTAGTTTTGCAGATTGTGACGCGGTTATTGTGACGGATATTTATGCTGCCAGAGAAAAAGACACCGGCTTAATTCATTCCCGCCAGTTAGCTGAAGCCATCGGGGCAAAATCCCAAAACGCACAGTATGCTGAAAGTTTCGAAGCCGCCGAGGAATTGCTCCGTAGTTGGGCAAAGCCGGGAGATTTCATTATAACGTTAGGTGCCGGCGATGTAAACAGCATCTGCACGGCTCTTGTTGAAGAAAAAACTTGCTGATTGAACTTTTTGGAATAAAATTCTTTCTTTATCAATAGAATAATACCGTATGACTATATGGCGAGCCTTTCTCGTCATCACGCAAGAAGGGAGACATACGGTATGTTAAACTGTATTGAAGACAATGAAGCCTTTGTCGTGGGCGTGGTTTGCGGCTATCTTTCCTATAGCCATGATGTTCACGGAGAGCGCTTTTACCGTTTCATGCTACGTTCAGAACGTTTAAGCGAAAACAGCGATTTAATCTGTGTAACCGTTTCTGAAAAGATGCTGACAGAAATCAGCGTGGACTTAGGAATGCGCCTGTCCGTCTATGGGCAGTTCCGTTCCTATAACAACTATACCGGTCAGGGAAACAAACTGGTTCTGACACTATTTGCTAAAGACATCCGCCTTGTCGGAGAAGAGGAAGATATAGCCAATGAGATTTTTCTGAACGGTTATGTTTGTAAACCCATTGTCTATCGTGTAACACCTTTCGGACGGGAAATTGCTGACATTTTACTGGCTGTTAACCGGGCCTTTAACAAGTCGGACTACATACCCTGCATTGCCTGGGGAAGAAATGCCCGTTTTGTCCGTCATCTGGATGTAGGTGCGAATGTAAAAATCTGGGGCAGGATGCAGTCCCGGGAATATCAGAAGAAAATCAGCGAAGATGAAACCGTCACAAAAACGGCCTACGAGGTTTCCATCAACCGCTTAGAAGTTGGCGACGATATGCGTTGTCAAAGGGAGGACTCTGATTTTGCAGAAGAAAAGGAACATATTATTTGACTTAGACGGGACACTGACAGACCCCATGCTGGGCATCACGAAGTCCGTCCGCTACGCCTTACATGCTTTTGGCATTGAGGTGGATTCATTAGAATCTTTAACGCCCTTTATCGGTCCGCCGCTGAAGAAGTGTTTTCAAACATTCTATGATATGAGCGAAGAGGATGCGGAACGGGCATTGCAAACATACAGGGAATATTTCAGCGAAACCGGGATTTTTGAGAATCACGTATATGAAGGGATTCCCGCCATGCTGAAAACCTTGAAGCAGAAGGGGTTCAAGCTGTTTCTGGCAACCTCCAAGCCGGAAATCTATGCCCGCCGGATTCTGGAGCATTTCGACCTGCTCCCCTATTTCAACTTTGTTGGCGGTAGCCTGCTTTCCGGAGAACGGGTAGAAAAAGCTGATGTCATTGAATATGTTTTAAAAGAAAATCAGATTGAAAGAGAAACTGCCGTTATGGTTGGTGACAGATGTTTTGATGTAACTGCCGGCAAAGCCGCCGGACTAACCACCGTTGGCGTTCTTTACGGCTACGGTGATGAAAAAGAATTATCCGAGGCCGGTGCGGATTGCCTTGTCACCTCTGTTTTTGAACTGACTGAATGTTTATTATGACATTAAAAAAAGAGAGTCCACACGGGCTCTCTTTTTTTAATGTCATAAACAAAAAAGGATACCGCTTAGCAGTATCCTTTCATGCATTCTTAATTAGACCGCTCTCGTTACCTTGTTGGAACGAAGGCATCTGGAGCAAACACTGATGGTTTTCGGTGTTCCGTTAACCAATGCCTTAACCTTTCTCAGGTTGGGCTTCCAGGTTCTGTTTGTTCTTCTGTGGGAATGGCTGACTTTAATACCAAAAACCATGCCCTTTCCGCAAACTTCACACTTTGCCATGAATCGTACACCTCCCATATGTTCAAAAAACAATAAATATACGGCAAATTTTTTAACTTTGTCATGTAGCTGACGATGAAAACAAGTCAGCACAAAATATTATACCAAATTCTTTCTCTAAATGCAAGTCTTTTTTTGAATTTTTTCTATTTTTTTATTTCTGGTGAATCAACGCCGCTTTAACGGTGTTTTTCATCAGCATCGCAATCGTCATAGGGCCAACACCACCGGGAACCGGCGTAATAGCAGACGCTTTTTCAGCTGCACTTGCAAATTCCACATCGCCGACCAGTTTCTTATCCGGTAAGCGGTTCATGCCAACGTCAATGACAACAGCGCCCTCTTTAATCATATCGCCGGTAATGAGTTCCGGTACACCAACGGCTGCAACAACAACATCAGCACGTCGAACAGTTTCTGCTAAGTCCTTTGTCCGGGAATGGCAGATGGTCACGGTACCATGAGCATGCAACAGGAGCATAGCCATGGGTTTACCAACGATGTTACTTCTGCCGATAACGACACATTCCTTGCCGGAAATGTCAATCCCGCTCTCTTTAATGAGTTCCATAACACCGGCCGGGGTACAAGGCAGAAAATCATAGTCACCAATCATGATTTTACCCACATTGACCGGATGGAATGCATCCACGTCTTTATCGGGACGAATAGCATCAATAACTGCTTTATCGTCTAAATGTTTCGGCAGAGGCAACTGGCAGAGAATGCCATCAACTGCCGGGTCGTTGTTCAACTGCTCAACCAGGCCAACCAGTTCTTCCTGAGTTGTTTCAGCCGGAAGGGCATATTCAAATGAGCGAACACCAATATATTCGCAAGCTTTCTTTTTGTTGTTGACATAAACTCTGGAAGCCGGATCATCGCCCACGATGATGACCGCCAGACCGGGATTGACGCCCTTTGCCTTTAGGTTTTCTACCTCCTGCTTCAGCTCGTCCTTGATTCTCTGGGAGACGGCCTTGCCGTCTAAAATTTTTGCTTCGTTCATGTTTTTTTCCTCCTGTATCTAAAGGTCTGGGGGGTATCAGGCAATCGGGTCCAAAGCCGATTAAGTCCTGTCGCCCTGCTTTTTGTAACGCTTTTAAAACCAGGTTCCGGTTTTCCGGCAGAAACGCCTGCAGTAATGCCCGCTGCATGGCCTTTTCCTCCCCTTTCGGGACATAAACCGGTTCCATCGTAAAGGGGTCAAGCCCCGTATAATACATGGCTGTGGAGACCGAGCCCGGCGTCGGATAAAAGTCCTGCACCTGCTCCGGCCGTATTTTTTCTTTTCGCAGATAAACCGCCAGTTCAATAGCTTCCTTTAAAGTTGAGCCAGGATGGCTGGACATCAGATAAGGTACCAGATACTGTTCCTTTCCCAACTGCTCATTGAGTTTTTTAAACTTCTTCCGGAAGGTATCGTAAACCTTTGCCGAAGGTTTCCCCATGGCAGATAAAACTGCGTCGGCAATATGCTCCGGCGCCACCTTCAGTTGGCCACTGACATGGTGCTCCAGCAAATCTTTGAAAAATTTATCGTCCGAATCCGCCAAAAGATAGTCAAAACGAATGCCGGAACGAACGAACACCTTCTTGACAAAGGGTAATTCTCTTAGTTTCTTCAAAAGTAAGCGATAATCCGAGTGGTCTGCCTGAATGGAAGCACAAACCCCGGGATATAAACACCGCTTATTACGGCAGGCGCCCTTTGTTAACTGCTTATCACAGGCCGGCCTGCGGAAGTTTGCCGTAGGACCGCCCACATCGTGGATATAGCCTTTAAAGCCCGGTAAGGTTTTCAGCATTTCTGCTTCTCTCAGAATAGATTCATGACTCCTTGCTGTCACAGTCCGCCCTTGGTGAAAGGTCAGGGAGCAGAAGTTACAGGAACCGAAACATCCTCTGGACGATGTAATACTAAACTGCACCTCTAAAAGCCCGGGAACGCCGCCATAAGCATCATACATAGGATGCGCACGCCGCGTATAAGGGAGTTCATACACACGATCCAGTTCCTCTGCAGGCAGAGGCGGCATAGGCGGATTCTGCACCAAAAAGCGATTGCCATGCTGCTGCACCAGAGTTTTCCCTCTGACGGGATCCTGTTCAAAGAACGCTTCACGGGTCATGTTAGCATATTCTTTTTTATGTTCTGAAACTGCCTCATAAGATGGCAATAACAAATACTCTGTTGAAAGCTCATCCAAAGACCCCACATCGTAGCAGGTACCGCGGATATGCCGAAGTTTTTTCACCGATGCGCCTTTTTCCAACAAGGCAGCAACTTCTAAAATCGCTTGTTCGCCCATACCATAGAGCAAAAGATCTGCCCGGCTATCAAACAAAATAGAGCGGCGGACTTTATCCTGCCAGTAATCATAGTGTGCAAAGCGCCGCAGGCTGGCTTCAATCCCGCCAACTATCACCGGAATACCCGGAAATGCCTCGCGAACGCGGTTTGCATACACTATCGTGGCCCGGTCCGGACGTTTTCCGCTTTCGCCACCGGGGGAATACAAATCCTGATGGCGTTTCTTTTTCGCCGCCGTGTAATGGGCAACCATGGTATCCAGGTTGCCGGCGCCAATCAAAACCGCCAGACGTGGCCTTCCTAACACCTGAAAGGCTTCTGCGCTTTGCCAGTCCGGCTGAGAGATAATCCCTACCCGATAGCCGGCGGAAGCCAACACCCGGGTAATCACCGAAACGGCAAAGGATGGATGGTCAACATAGGCATCGCCGGAAACATACAAAAAATCCAGTTCTGCCCAGCCAAGAGCCTCCATTTCTTCTTTGGTAACCGGCAAGAATCCGGCATCTATACCTCTCATGAGTGAATACTCATTTCCAGATAATCTTCTTTGGAAAGCAGCACCTCTCTGGGCTTACTGCCGTCCTGGGGACCAATCCAGCCCCGCTCTTCCATCTGGTCAACAATTCTCGCTGCACGGGAGAAACCTATTTTTAACCGTCTCTGGAGGTAAGATGCTGAAATTTTTCCCGTATCCACAGCAATTTCAATAGCACGGGGAAGGAGTTCATCATTGTCCCCGGGGTCATTGTCATTGCCTGAAATATTAACGGTTTTTCCGTTTTCAATCTTTTCTAAAACATCCTCATCATAGCGAGCCGTTGAGCCACTCTTAATAAAATCAACCACGCGCTCCACTTCCTTGTCAGAAATAAAAGCACCCTGGAGACGGGTAGGCTTAGAGGAGCCAATGGGCGAAAAGAGCATGTCGCCGCGACCCAACAACTTATCAGCACCGCCGGCATCTAAAATGGTTCGGCTATCCACCTGAGAGGAAACCGCAAAGGCAATTCTCGAAGGAATGTTAGCCTTGATAATACCGGTAATAACGTCAACAGAAGGACGCTGGGTTGCAATAACCAAATGCATACCAGCCGCACGGGCAAGCTGTGCCAGACGGCAAATAGAGTCCTCTACTTCGCCGGGGGCTACCATCATCAGGTCAGCAAGCTCGTCAATGATAATAACAACATACGGCAGGGTGTTTTCATTGCCCTCTTCCGTCAGTTTCTCATTATAGCCTTTAATATCGCGCACGCCGCATTCTGCAAACATCGCATAACGGCGGGTCATCTCCTGAACGGCCCAGTAAAGAGCACCGGAGGCCCTGCGGGGATCTGTAACAACCGGAATCATCAGATGAGGAATGCCGTTGTAAACGTTGAGCTCAACTACTTTCGGGTCAATCATCAACAGTTTAACCTCGTTGGGGTCTGCTTTATAGATGATACTGGTAATCAACGTATTGATACAAACACTCTTACCGGAACCGGTGGCACCGGCAACCAGTAAGTGCGGCATTTTTCCGAGGTCAACCACCACATTTTTTCCGGCAATATCCTTACCCAGGGCAAAAGCCAGTTTTGATGGGAAATTCTTAAATTCCGGCGTGTCTAACACTTCGCGCACGCCTACCATGGCAACGGTCTTGTTGGGAATCTCGATGCCGACGGCTTCCTTATTGGGAATGGGCGCCTCAATACGGACACCGGTAGCCGCCAAACGCAGAGCAATGTCATCCGCCAGACCTACAAACTTGCTGACTTTAACGCCTTCGCCGGGCTTTAATTCGTAACGTGTAACTGTTGGGCCTTTGCTGACATTTAACAGTTTAGCTTCAACATTAAAGCTCTTTAACGTTGCAATCAGCTTTGTTGCTGTGTCTCTCAGTTCTGCTCTTGAATCAGCACTGTCAGCAGCATCTTCGTTTTTATTCAGCAGGTCCACATCAGGATATGTATAAGGAATCCGTTCGAAAGCTTCTTCCAGTTCCGAACTGATTTCTGCCACTTCTTCTTCCGTTAAGGATTCTGCTTTCTCTGAGACCGGCGTTCCGGAAACAGCCGGTTTTTCCTGAACTTCCTCTGCTTCCTCCTCGTCGTCCCCATCTTCTGTAAGCGAATCCGTTGCAGGAATTGCCTGATCCAAAATCGCATCCAGATCCTTCATATCATAGGGCTTTTCATCTTCATCAATGGCAATGTCACGGATAGACGCCGGAATATAACCCTCATCGTCGTAAGGCTTCTGAATCACAATATCCTCAGTAGCGCCATTCCCGCGAGACACTTCCTCATCGGAAAAATTGGGAATGCTCCGTTTTTTAGGAGGCAATTCCTTCTCTTTCTTGCTTTCTGTTTCCTGCTCCCGCTTCTTTGCCTCTAAAGCTGCTTCCCTTTGAATGGCTTTCACATCAACAAACAAACGAACAATCAGACGCAAAAACGCTTTAAGCGGCGACCAATGAGTCAGAATCATCACAAGCACCAACATGACGGTACACAAGATAATACCGGTAGCAATCTGACCCAGCGTGTTGGCAAAAATATCACATAAAATTCCTCCCAAAACACCGCCGCCGAAACCGCTGATGCCTCCCCACCAATAGCCGGAGATACTGGAAAGCCAGAGGGGATTGACAGCGCCATTTCCTGAAAACAGTTGGAACAGGCTGGACAGCACCAGTATAACCAGTGACAATTGAACATATTTTTTCTTATTGGCTTCATAGCCCTTCCCTACGGCACGATGAATACCGAATACCAGTAAGAGCGGGGGCAATAAATAGGCAGGAATTCCTAACAGACCTGTGCAAAGACTTTTGATCCATTCGCCCACAATGGCCGTCGGCACATATAAAAATACACCTAATAACAAGCTACCTACAATAATGAACAAGGAAATAAACTCGTTCTTCATAGGTGACTCAATAACTTGCTGTTTTCCTTTCTGTTTTTTTGCAGTTGTTTTCTTTTTTTTCACTGCCATGATGTAGTCTCCTTTATCGAATCAGTCAAAACTGTTTTATACAATCATAAATTATATTATATCATAATATTCACGGTTTTTCCATAGTTTTTTACAAAAATCAGGCCTTTCTGAGACCGGAAAAGAAATCCTTTAACAATCCCGTACAAGCCTGTTCCATAATACCGCCATACACATCAATTCCGCTATTTTTCAAAACATCGTGTTTACCGCCGCAGGCTCCTGCCTCGGCATCATAGGCACCAAAATACACCCGCTCCGGGCGCAACAACAAAATCCCTCCGGCGCACATGGGGCAAGGCTCCAGGGTCACATATAGTGAACAGCCGGAAAGACGGCGGGTTCCTAACTTTTTAAGCCCTTCTTCCATGACGAGCATCTCCGCATGTGCCAGCATGTTATCCTGCTCCATGGTCAGGTTATGTCCGCGGGCTATGATTTCACCGTTCAACACCAGAACGGCACCCACAGGAACTTCTCCCTTTTCTGCAGCTACTTTTGCCTGAAAAAGAGCCTCCTGCATAAATTTATTTTCCATAACTACGCCTCAATCCGTCCGGTTTTCTTTGCCCCTTCATACAGAAGAATGGCTGCTGCCGCCGCAACATTTAAAGACTCAGCACTGCCTGCCATCGGAATTTTAATCACTGTGTCCGCCATGCTCAGAATGTCAACCGAAACACCGGAGGCTTCGTTACCCATCACAACGACGGTACGGTTATCCGCCTGCCATGCATCCGGAGAAACCGCCTGATTGTTCAAGGCTGAAACCGCTAGGCGGAATCCTTTTTCCCGCCACGCAGCCAACGCTTCATAAGATAAATTCTGGTAGAGCGTTACATGGAACAAAGAACCCATGGTAGAGCGTACCAGTTTCGGATTAAAGGGGTCAACCGAATCCGGCGACAACATCACGCCATCAAAACCCATGGCATCTGCCGTTCGGATAATCGTTCCCAGATTCCCCGGGTCACGGACACGGTCACAATAGACAAACAAGCCCGCTTCCGGCATCTGTGGCATATCCGGCAGAGGGCAGGTACATAGAATCCCCTGAGGGGTTTTTGTATCAGCCATTTTGGCAAATACATGTTCCGGCACACGGACAATCGTCCGTTCTGCCTGTCGTGCGGACAGGGATTCCGGCAGGTCAAAGCCTGCCGAAATCACAACATCAGACACAGGATAAGATGAAGCCAGTGCCCATTCGACAGACAGAGCACCCTCCACTAAAAATTCACCGTACCGTTCTCTGTATTTCTTTTCTTTCAGACTGGCAATTTTCTTAACCAGCTTATGTTCCGGACTGGTAATGTCCTGTATCATGGTTTTTCCCTCGCTTACGTAAAATTAAAGAACCGTTACTTTCTTCATGCGGATGTCCTGGGTGGGAGTTCCGCCTTCAGGACCTCTGCGCTCAATTTTCAGAAAATCATCAACCGTTTCCATACCCTCGATGACCTTACCGAAAGCGGCATACTGACCGTCTAAGAAAGAACAGTCATCATAGCAAATAAAGAACTGGCTGCTGGCTGAATTCGGGTTCATCGAACGAGCCATGGAAACAACGCCACGCTGATGAGACAGTTTGTTCTGAGCAAAGCCGTTCTGCAAAAATTCACCCTTAATATTAACACCGCTGCCGCCGGTACCTGTCCCTGTAGGGTCGCCGCCCTGTGCCATAAAGTTATCGATGACACGGTGGAACACGACTCCGTCATAAAAACCTTCGCGGGCCAATCTTTCAAAGTTTTCTGCTGTTTCAGGAGCAAATTCCGGATACAGTTCAATGATGAATTCGCCGCCATTTTCCATTTCTACTTTTACTCTTGTGTTTTCTGCCATTTATATATCCTCCTATAGGTCTTATTTCTCAATTTCAAACTGCTCGTCTTCTTTTAAATCCACAACAGTGCAATCGTTTGCATAGGTGCATTCCGGCAGAATGATAATGGCATGCAGTTCGCTTTCGTTTGCAGGAAGGGGCGCCAAGTGCCAGATAGCAGCATTCAATTTAATAATGGTGTTCTTAGGCACGATAAAGGCCTTTGCATAGTCTGTCACCGGCGTACCGGCAGAGGCAGGTGCAACATGCACAATCATGTCATCATTTAACGGAAGAATCATTTCCCATGTAGTAGTATGGTATTCCTGTTGGGTAATAATCATTTTGTCCGGTTTTTTAACCGTAATGGGAGAATAACCCACTCTGTGATTACAGTCTGCTACCAAACGGTCGGGATAAAAGGTATGAATTTCTCCTGAAAGACCGTAACCTTCCGGCTTGTCCATGGTGTAAAACTGACCAAAAGGTGCAAAGTTTTCATGGGTAATGGGCTCTGCTTTAATTTTTTTCATGATAAACATCTCCTTTATATTATTAATTTTTACATACGAGGTATAAAATTTAGATCCCTATCGTTTATGTACGCAACATAACAGTAAAAGTAAATCTATTTTTCCTATAAGTCTATACAAAGTAATTATAGAATCAGTGAACGATTTAGATGCCTGGCTTTTAGCGATATACTCGCTTACGCTCGTGCGATATATTTTCACTTAGTTCAAATGCGATATAACCTCTTTTCATTCGGTTGCGATATGATATAAATTCCCTTCTTCTCGTCCCGAAGGGACATATCGCATCGAAGATATATCGCGTACGAAGTACATATCGCAAATTCCGCAAGGAATTTATATCGCTGATTTCATCGAAGATGAAATCATTATACCACGCTTTCTCTCTTTTTTCAACTTTTTGTTGATTTCCTTTTTTTAATATGATATAACTATACTAGGAGGCGTTTTACATGAAAAAAAACATTTGGGAAAATGTATATTATAGACTGAATGACCCGGTTGAAATAAAACTGGCTGTTTTATATGTAATTTATTATGCTGATATACCGGTCAGCGATGTTGAACTGAAGCATTGCATGTTGGAAGCTACCAGTGTTGACTTTCTGGATTTGTGCGATATTATCCAGCAACTTCTGGCAGATAACCATATAAAAACAGTCTGGCGTGACGAAACCGAAAAATATGTGCTGACAGGATCCGGCGAAGACATGGTTACCATGTTTGAAAATAAACTGTTAGCCAGCGTTAAAAACAGCATCAAGAACTCTGTTGAACAGTATTATAAAAACGAAATCACCCGGAAGTCTTTGCGTTGTGACGTTGTTCCCGTAGGTGATCAACTGTTTCAGGTTGATCTGGAGTTAAAAGAGGGAAAGCGTTCCCTGCTGGCGTTGTCTCTGTTTGCGGGCAACAAAAATAAGGCGCTGTCCATGTGCCGCGCTTTTCGCAAAGACCCATACGGGCTGTATGAAAAAATTACGGAACTTTTAAAAGAACCGGAAGACGATTAAAAAAGTGTCCGTTTAAAACAAAAAAAGATCAACGAAAGGGGTTATAATCATGGAAAAGTTTTTCTCAGATTTAAAAAACACGGTAAACACCGCCGTAAAAAAATCCGGCGAATTAGTGGAGTTAACCAAGTTAAAAGTCGCTATTGCTGACACAAAGAATGCCATTCGCAGTCGCTATGAGTCCTTAGGTGAAATGGCTTATCTTGCTGCAAAAGGAGAAGAAAACCCTGCTACGGATGCAGAGACCCTGGTTGCAGAGATCGACGAATTGAAAGATACCCTGTCTGAACAGGAAGCAAAAGCCGCTGAACTTTCAAAGAAAAAAATCTGCTCTCTTTGTGGCAAAGCAGTCGCTGAAGATGCTGCTTTTTGTCCTTCTTGCGGCAATCCGATGCAGAAAGAAGCATAAATACTTAAACGATAAAGCAGGCTACGGCAAACGCCGTAGCCTGCTTTTTTATACTGATAAAAGATATAACAGCATTGGCAAATTGTCCAGATAGATTTCCTCAAACTGCGCAAGGGACAGAGGATTTTCTCCCAGACCTGCCTCAATGGTAAAGGCAGGAATGCCGAATTCCTGAATAACCCAGTCTTTGTAGCCGGAATAACTTGCCATCCCTTCGGTTTCATCCAGACTGTAGCTACCGATTTCTGCTAGACGTTGCGCCATTCGTTTCGCTTGTTCCGTGGCAAGGGATTCAAAGTCATAATAGATAACCCGCCCCTGGGTATGATACGCCACAGCAACGTTCGGTCTAAACTGCCTCGTAAAATCCGCAAGTGCCTTCGTTTCCGGTTCACTTTCCGGCTCCGGCCCGCTATAGCGCGTTGGCCCCGGTCCGAAAATTTTCAGTTGATGCTGTGCAAAAACGCCTTTCTGAAATGCTGCATCATAGTTATGGTTCAGGTCAACACCATGTAAATTTGCCTGCCATCCGGAAAAATCTGTACGCCCCCCGTTATAGTCCTTAAGTCTGGTTTTTGTAATAGGTGGCAGTTTTTCCGAAAGCCCCCGGATAGCAAGAGAAACGCCGTCCGGATTAATCATAGGGCAAATGACCATCGTCACCTTGGAAAACAGCCGGACAAAATCCGCCGTTCCAATCCCCGTCCGGTTCCGATAATGGTGACAACAGGTTTCCAGCATCGCCATAAGCAAAAGCGAGGTCATCCACTCCATGCCGTGATGGGCGCCGTTTAAAAGAATTTTCTTCTCACCCTTTCCCCATGACAAAGCCGGAAGTTCGCAGCCTCCCACGGACATTCCAATGGGAAAATAATCTAAAAACGGGTATTCCTTTAAAAGAGCTTTAATATCCTCCTGCATAGCTTCATATGTATACTGTCTGGCATTTACAATCAGCAACAGTACCTCACCTCAATCTCGGTCATTCTATAATATCAGTATATCCTCATTGCTGCCCTTTTAGAATTTGTACAAAAAATTTCTTGTCATGTATATTTCCGGATTCCGCGGCCAAGATATAGATATAAAGAAAAGAAGGAGCGTGCCCATGAAAAAGGAAAAAAAGATTATAGCAAAAAAGCCGTCAGCGCCAAAGGTTCCTGTTTCAAAAAAAATCTCCTACATAGGCATAGGAGTCTTCCTTGCCGTAGGGTTAATCGGCTTGTTCTTCAACTATCAACTCTCAAATTTCACATTGCTCTCAGATGCACCAACGACTATCACCCTGCCAACACCATCGCCGCTACCGCTGCCACCGCAGCCGGATGTGTTGAAAACCCCCGCACCCACTGTACAACCGGAGCAAACGTCTCCGCCTCAAAACGAGCCTTCAGCCGAGCCGGTTTTCCGGCATTCGGAGCCAATGACCATCATCCTGCCAACAGAAGGAGAAATTTCCGCCAATTTTTCTATGACAAAACTGCACTACTCTAAAACCATGGGTGATTGGCGTACCCATAACGGTATTGATATCAACGCCGACAGCGTTGCAGAAGTGAAAGCCGCCGCTGACGGTGTTGTTGAGCAGGCATATCTTGACCCTCTTATGGGGCACACCATCGTCATCACCCATCAGGATGACTATCGGACCGTGTATCAGAATCTTGCCTCAACGGAAATGGTCAGCACAGGACAAACCATCCATCAGGGGCAGGTCATTGCAGCCGTGGGAAACAGTGCACCGGCTGAACTTTTAGAGGAATCTCACCTGCATTTTTCTTTAAAACAAGGCGACAGTTTTTTAAATCCGATAGAGTTTGTCGCAACTACAGAATAACGAACAGGGCTGCGATAGAATCACAGCCCTGTTTTTTTACACAATCTCCAGTTTACCGTCCCGGTAGTCAACCGTTAGTCTTGTTCCCGGGAGTAAATCGCTTTCAATTATTTTTCTAGCCAGTAACGTTTCCACCTTACTCTGCAAAAGCCGCCTGAGAGGACGGGCACCGTAAATCGGGTCATAGCCTGCATCAATGATGTAATCAATCGCCGAATCGGTCATAAACAGTTCCAAGCGCTTATCGGAAAGCCGTTTCTTCAAGTCCTCAACCATTAGTTTCACAATGGACGTAATCTCCGTTTTTGTCAAAGGTTTATAAAAAATTGTCTCGTCCAGTCGATTCAGAAACTCCGGTCTAAAACTGCGCTTTAATAATTGGTTCACCTGTTCCCGTATATCCTCACGGATATTACCCTGCTCATCAATTCCTTCTAATATAAAGTCTGAACCAAGATTCGACGTCAGGATAATGACCGTGTTTTTAAAGTCTACGGTTCTGCCCTGGGAATCTGTAATCCTTCCATCATCCAGAACCTGCAAAAGAACATTGAACACATCAGGATGCGCCTTTTCCACCTCATCAAATAAAACGACGCTATAGGGCTTTCGACGGACAGCCTCTGTCAGCTGACCACCCTCTTCATAACCTACATATCCCGGCGGTGCACCAATCAGACGGGAGACGGAGTATTTTTCCATGTATTCCGTCATATCGATCCGCACCAGATTGTGCTCATCATCAAACAACGCCTCCGCCAGAGTTTTCGCCAATTCCGTTTTACCCACGCCGGTGGGACCCAGGAACAAGAACGAACCAATGGGACGATCCGGATCCTGTATACCGGCACGGGATCGGAGAATGGCATCCGCCACCAGTTGAACTGCTTCGTCCTGACCGATAACCCGACGGTGAAGGGTTTCATCCAATTTCAGGAGTTTTTCCCGCTCACCTTCCATGAGTCTTGCCGCAGGAATCCCCGTCCACCGACAGATAATCCGGGCAATCTCCTCCTCCGTTACCTTGTCACGAAGCAGAGTTCTGGCGCTTTCATTTTTCTCATTCTCTGACTCTGCCGCAGCCAGTTCCTGCTGCAATTGGGGCAGTTTTCCATACTTAAGTTCCGCTGCCTTATTCAAGTCATATTGCCGCTCAGCACTTTGGATTTCGCCGCTGATACGCTCGATTTCCTCACGCAGTTTCTGTACGCGACCAATAGCCTGCTTCTCATTTTCCAATTTCGCCTTCATTTCCTGAAACTCTGCCCGCATTTCCGCCAAATGTTTCCGGATGGTTTCCAATCGCTCTTTGGAAAGGGCGTCCGTTTCCTTTTTCAGCGCAGCTTCCTCAATTTCAAGTTGCATAATTTTACGGGCAATATCGTCCAGTTCTGTCGGCATAGAGTCAATCTCCGTCCGCACCATAGCGCAGGCTTCATCCACCAGGTCAATGGCTTTATCCGGCAAAAACCGGTCAGAAATATAACGGTTGGATAAAATTGCCGCTGAAATCAGCGCCTGGTCCTGAATCTTAACCCCGTGGAAGACCTCATACCGTTCTTTTAAACCACGCAAAATGGTAATGGTGTCCTCCACCGTCGGTTCTTCGACCAGAACCGGCTGAAAACGACGTTCCAAAGCAGCATCCTTTTCAATATACTGCCGATATTCATTTAAGGTAGTGGCACCAATGCAATGGAGTTCGCCACGCGCCAGCAGCGGTTTTAATAAATTCCCCGCATCCATGGCACCATCCGTTTTTCCGGCACCTACAATGGTATGAAGTTCGTCAATGAAGAGAATGATTTTTCCCTCACTCTTTTTAACCTCTTCCAAAACAGCTTTCAGTCGCTCCTCAAATTCGCCCCGGAATTTAGCGCCGGCAACCAAAGCGCCCATATCCAGATTGAAAATCTGTCGTTCTTTCAATCCTTCAGGGACATCGCCCCGGACAATACGAAGCGCCAGTCCTTCTGCAATCGCCGTCTTACCAACACCGGGTTCGCCGATTAAAACCGGGTTATTCTTCGTTTTTCTCGACAGAATCCGAATCACATTCCGGATTTCCTGGTCACGGCCAATAACCGGATCCAGTTTATTCTGCTTTGCCAGTTCCACCAGGTCAGAGCCATATTTTTTCAGAACGTCATAGGTAGATTCCGGCGTATCGGACGTAACCCTCGTGTTGCCGCGAACAGTCTGCAACGCCGTCATAAAGGCATCTTTTTTGATGCCGAGTTTTGCAAACAGTTCTTTCAGACTACCCGGTTTTTCCAACATAGCCAGCATCAGGTGCTCCACGGAAACGTATTCATCCCTCATATGCTCTGCCTTGCGCTCTGCTTCAGCAAAGACTTTATCCGCATCACCGGACACATAGATCTTGCCTGCCTCTCTTCCACTGCCGCTGACCTTAGGCAGACGCTCCATGGCCGTTTCCGTTTCCTTTCTTGCCCATTGGGGATCAATGCCCATTTTCTGCAACAATTGGGGAATCAAGCCCTCTCCATCCTTAAGCAGCGCATAAAAAAGGTGGATATTCTCAATTTGTTGATTTTGATGTTCAACCGCTACGCTCTGTGCCTCTGTAATAGCACTCATTGTTTTTTGTGTTAATTTATGCATGTTCATACAAAACACCTCCTATATTATACAGTCAACGGTTTTTGCCGTAAATATTCTGCTAAAACTGCAAGAATTTTCTCCTGCTTAAGCCGTCTGTCGCCATCACTTTCAAAATAAATCTTCATCGCACGGTCAAAACTACGGATATAGGCACCAATTGCCTCACCCAGTTCTGCTTCGGAATAACCACTCCGCCCTGGCGGCAGGGAAAGCTGCCGGACCAATTTGCCGTCAGTCATCCGGTAACGAACCGTTCTTCCACCCAGATATGCACGTTCTAACTCAATCCAAAGACGATAAAAATCCTCAAGCGCAGAAAGAAGTTGAACACTTTGGGTACGGGACTGAATTTTCAATTCTCCAAATGCATCGCCTTTAAACTGGCGATACAGTTCAATACTATACCGAATCGTCGGACGGTATTTATACTGAAGAGCGCTGAAAAGTGAAAGCATGCTTTCAGAGTTTCTTCCTTGAATTTTGAAAATGCTATCATCCTGCATTAAGTTTTCCAAGGAAAGAAAAATGTCCCGCATGCGCATCTCCGGCGTAACGCAGGAAAGGCTCTGAGCCAACAGTTCATCAATCAGCGCCGAGCGACTGACACCGCGACTATACGCCAGTTGATCTGCTGCCCGGACAACTGCATCCGATAACAAAAGACTGTAAATGCTTTTTTTCATAAAACCCCGCCTTTAAAACGCTATTTTTTATTGTACGTTTTGTTATTTTAAATTATACACAAACAGAAATAACTCGTCAAGCATATTATTAATTTGTTAAACAAAAATATGATATATTCATAGTTTCTTCACATTTTTTACCATTTTTACCCCCTAAAAACCCCTATTTTACGCCATTTTAGGGCTTTTTTAAAAAAAATCAAAAAAAATTAAAAAAATTTGAAAATTTCTCTTGACATATAGGTTTGTTTCGTGTATAATACTATTTGTCGCCAAGGGATGGAGAAAAAAACGGGCGCTTAGCTCAGCTGGGAGAGCATCTGCCTTACAAGCAGAGGGTCATAGGTTCGAGCCCTATAGTTCCCACCAATTCTTCTGGCCCGGTAGTTCAGTTGGTTAGAACGCTAGC
>JBGUTC010000035.1:0-8601 GCA_045132895.1 Clostridia bacterium | reverse complement strand
GCGGCTTAAATTTGTAGCATCTACAATATTGATAATAACATCAGGATTTTCCTGCAGAATATATGCACTTGTAATGCTTTCCTCTGATGTAAACGCTGACATGGAATAAGCCCCGGGCAAATCGACAGCAACGATATGATCTTCGCCGCCACAATAGATTTTTTTAACGGGATGCTCTTTCCTGTCAACCGTTACGCCGGCCCAGTTTCCTACCTTTTCATTTGAACCGGTTAATGCATTATACATGGTGGTTTTCCCGGAATTCGGGTTCCCTGCCAATGCAATCCTCATGCAGATTCCTCCTTTTTCAATCATTCCGCTGCAAAAAGTTAGGCGAGGCTAACCTTTCTGCAAAAAAATATCTCCGTCAGACTACAATTGCCCTTGCCAATTGCGCATCTATACAGTAACGTCCATCTTTAATTGAAACAATACAAGTTTTTTTCTTTCGGGATATAACTGTAATGCCCTCTCCGCTATAGCACCCCAGAGAAAACAAAAAGGCATTTAAGTCTTCGTCTTCCGTCAGAACCTCGCTAATGATATATTCTTTTCCTTCAACAGCATCCATCAAAGTCATTACAAGCACCTCCCGACAAAACTTTCATTTCGAGTTAGTTAAGACTAACATCATGGATTAGTTTAGCATAACTAACCGCCTTTGTCAATACTTTTTTCCAATAAAATTACCATATTTTATGAAAGCGTATTTTATATGAAAACGAAAGCATGCCGGATTATCCTTTCTAAAATTCTTGATTTTTTCAGCGTAACGTGGTATACTAATAGTAGTTTATTATAAGGAGGTTATTTCCATGGATGAAAATACAGTTTACGCAGAAAACAGCGCAATCAAAATATCAGAAGATGTCGTTCAGACAATTGCCGCTATGGCAATCAAAGAGGTGCAGGGTCTGGATCTGCCCGCTGCTTCCGCTGAAGGCTTCGTTGAAAAATTGGTGAAGAAAAACTTCTCCAAAGGAATCAAGGTTGAAATGAACGAAAAGACAGTTAGTCTGGAAATTCACGTTAATGTTGAATATGGCGCAAAAATCCAGCCGCTTGCTGCTGAATTGCAGGAGGTTGTTAAACGCAACATCGAAACAATGACCGATCTGACTGTTTTAGCCGTTGATGTTTATGTTGAAGGCATTACCGTCGTTAAGGAAGCTAAAAAAACTGAAGAACCTGAAGAAATCGAACAATAAATATGGCGCCAGACACAAGGCGACTCTTACTAAGGCGTTACAGGCTATTTGTCCACCGGATTTCTGCACATTGCCACTTATGGCATACATAAAATGTGCATATAAAAGGACGTAAGCCTGTGGCAAAAATGTGTCCGGTGTTCCATCAAAACTGCAAGTTTAAAAAAAGGTAACAAGGGGTTGTCGCTCTGCGGCAGCCCTTCTCTGTCAAAGAAAGGCTGTGGTAACATGAAATTAGGTTTTATCGGTGGCGGAAACATGGCCTACGCCATTGCCGGCGGTGTAATGGCCGCTGAACTGTGCACCGAAAAGGAAATTTTTATCAGCGATCCCAATCCTGAAGCACAGAAAAAATTCAAAAAAATTGGTGTTTCTGCCAAAGAGAGCAACGAGCACGCTTTGCAAGGCGATTATATCATTCTGGCAGTTAAACCCTTTGTTCTGCCTGCCGTTTTAGCTGAACTCAGGGAAAAATATGCCAAGAAAATTCAGGACAAAGTGTTTATTACCATTGCTGCCGGCGTTGAAATCGCCGCCATCAAGGAGTTTCTTGGCTTTGATGCTAAAATTATCCGTGTTATGCCCAACACCCCTGCCATGGCTCTCTGCGGCATGAGTGTTATCGCTGCAGAGCACATGCCTGCTACTACAGAGGAGTTTGCAGGTGTCAAGCAGATTTTCCAGGCCGTCGGCAAGGTGCAGATTCTTCCTGAATCTCTCCTGAATTCTGTGATTGCCGTTTCCAGTAGCAGTCCTGCCTATGTTTTCATGATGATTGAAGCAATGGCAGATGCAGCCGTTCGGGACGGAATTGCCAGAAGCGCCGCCTACCAGTTAGCCGCGCAGTCGGTTATGGGCGCTGCACAGTTGGTGCTTGAAACAGGAAAACATCCGGCAGAGCTGAAAGACATGGTGTGCTCCCCTAAAGGAACAACCATTGAGGCAGTCAAACGCCTGGAAGAATGCGGATTCCGCAGCGCTATCATGGCAGCTATGCAAGCCTGCACAGAAAAAGCAAATTCTATGTGACTATGAATATTTTTTCCCTTTCTCCGCATACTAAAAACGAACTAAAATCTGGCGGAGGTAGGAAAATGAAAATGAGTTTTTTAGGCGGTATCATCGCCGGTGCTATCGTTGGCTCTGCTCTGACCATGGTCATGGATCCGGTTACAGACCGTCAACGTAAAAAACTGCATAAAGGAACGCAGTCCGTTTTCAGAACAATGGGTTCTGTATTGGACGCAATGATTACAAAATAAGAAAAGAAGGAATTCATTTCGCTGTGAATTCCTTCTTTTTTACCCATTTTTACATGTAAAGTACTTTTGCTTAACAATTTCGTTTATCCCGGATTTTATGCAGTTTTATTGACTTTTCTCTTCAAAATTGTTATACTGTTTTTAATTAATAACATAAAACGGAGGCGCAACATGACAAAATTGCTTCGCATTCTCCTCGGGATTATTGCTGCCATTATGCTGGTAAATGCAGGTTTTCTCTGGGCTTTTTCAAATTTTAATCTGGGCTTGATCCTTCTGACCGCAATTGGTTTTTTTCTGCTTCTATATGCTTTGTTCTTCCACGGAATTAACCAATTGCTGGATAATAAAGTCGGGAAATACCTGAAATTCCTGGTGTTTCTTGCTGTAGCCGTCTTTACCTTTACAGCAACTTTGATTACCATGTCTGCAAGTAACGATACCGTTAATTATAAAGAAGATGCTATCATCGTCTTGGGCGCCGGTGTACACGGAACCAGAGTCTCCCGCCCCCTTGCCTTTCGTCTGAATACCGCCATCAGTTATCATGCCAAAAATCCAGAGGCCTTGATTATTGTGACCGGCGGGCAAGGACCACAGGAAGAAATATCTGAGGCCCTTGCCATGGAACGCTACCTGATTGATAAAGGCGTAAATCCGGAGCAGATTGTCCGCGAAGAAAAAGCAACCTCTACATATGAAAATTTTCTTTATTCAAAAGATATTTTAACTGAGCGTTTCCCGGGCGGATACCGTGTTGCTTATATTACAAACAGTTTCCATATTTATCGCGCCGGTAGATTGGCAAAATCAGCGGGTGTCATCAGCGCAAGGATGCATGCTGATACCGACATCCTGACTCTCCTGCCGGATTACCTCAGGGAAAGCTGCGCCGTCGCCGCTATGTGGATAACAGGAAAATAAACAAGCATTCATTATCATCCTGTAAACCTCGTAAAATTTTATATAATCTGAAAGATGTATTACCTAAACCCAGTAAATAATCGCAACATAAAATTACCGCCAGGGATTTTCTCCCCGGCGGTTTCTCTTTATCAAAAGTAAAATCAGTTAAAAACTATCAAACATGAATCAGGAACCCATCTTCGAGTCTTTCCAAAAAAAAGAAAGAGTAACTTAAAAGTTACTCTTTCTTTTTGGCAGGGGTAGAAGGACGCAGCCGCCTCCGGCGTCTTGTCTGCTCGACCACCCAAAGGCTACGCCTTTCGGTACCGGTCTTCGCACCTTTTTGCTAAAAACAGTTCGCTGAACTGTTTTCTTCACGCAAAAACCCTCTCAGGGTTCGAGTCCTTTCCAACAAAAAAAGAACCAACCCTAAAGGATTGGTTCTTTTTTGGCAGGGGTAGAAGGACTCGAACCCTCAAGAACGGTTTTGGAGACCGGCATGTTACCATTACATCATACCCCTAAATCAACGCACACTTTCGCGTACTTGAATATTATACACAGTTTTACGTTCTTTGTCAATAGGTTCCTTGAATTTTTTCCTCGTATTTTGAAAAAGTTTTTCATTTTCTCAGGATTTTCGACCTGCTTTGAATTGACATTACCGATGGGAAAGTATATAATTAAACTGAGGAAAAGCTAACTATAAGGAGGTTTTTGATTTCCCCGGCAAACAACAGAGCAAACGTCAGTCAGAATCTTTGCTCATGCCGCTTCAGAGCCAGGAGTCTCCGCCGGTTTTCCTATGCATGCCGGAGGAACCCCTTTAGAGTGTGATGTCCTCATGATTTTTGACTAAATTTAATCCATTAAAAGGAGATTGATAATATGGCTACATTAACATTGGAAGTGCAGAATCAGTCCGGCACCGTCCTGGCAACAGAAACCACCGAAAACCGTTGTGTTTTAGCTTACGAAGGAGAATATGCTGAAGGTGATCGACTGGTTTTGAAAACTGACACACCTAATCGTTTCCTCATGCTGCAGTTTGACGACGGAATGGGCGAATCTTTCGTTTACCTGAAAGAAAAAGAACTAATCTACACCATTCCCTTCGGCGAAAAGAAATACGCCTATGCGCCCAAAGTTTTTTCCGGTGACTGGCATGTTTTAAGCGTTCGTCTCGCAACCGAAGCTGAAATCGCCATGAATAAAAATCTTTGCAAAAATGTTTACGATCAGGGTGCAGACCTGGGATGCTATCCTCACGCTCATGCAAACGTAGAAACCCGTGGAGAGTCAATTTTTGCAGCACGAAATGCCATCAACGGCAACTGCTGTAACAGACTTCACGGATGGTGGCCCTTTGAATCCTGGGGCGTTAATATGCAGGATGATGCAGAAATTACCGTTGAGTTCGGCAGAAAAGTTATCGCTGACAGAATCGTTCTCGTCACACGTGCTGACTTTCCCCACGACAATTACTGGCAGGAAGTTACCTTTAAGTTCTCCGACGGCTCTACTCTTGTTCAGGCGTTGGAAAAATCTGTTCTTCCTCACGAAATCCCGCTACCGGAAAAGAAAACTATTGAATGGGTAACTCTTTGTGACATGAAAAAAGATCCTGATGATCCATCTCCCTTCCCCGCCCTGACTCAGATTGAAGTATACGGAGTTGAAGCAGAATAACGTCTGGAGGATATTATGCAAAAAATTACAACAATTGTTGAACAATACCGGTCGCTCATGCTGGATGCACTTGATTATATCAAACAGCATCCCGAAACAGGATTTCACGAATGGAAAACCTCTGCCTACCTGACAGAAGCCTTTGAAAAGTTAGGCTATGAGTTGACACAGGCAGGGGATGTTCCCGGGTTTTACACAGTTATAGACACCGGGCGTCCCGGGCCGGAGATCCTGATTCTGGCAGAGTTAGATTCTCTCATTTGTCCTTCTCATCCGGAGGCAGATCCCGAAACCGGTGCCGCGCACGTCTGCGGACACTGCGCGCAGGCGGCTACCCTTCTCGGCATTGCAGCCACCTTGACCCATGAAGAAATCCTGGCTCCCCTATCCGGCAGAATCAGGCTCTGTGCCGTTCCGGCAGAAGAATTAATTGAACTTGATTTCCGAAAGGAACTTCGGAAAAACGGCACCATTCGCTATTTAGGCGGAAAGGCCGAATTTTTACATCGGGGATTCTTTGACGGTGTAGATTTGGCGTTTATGGTTCATGCCGGGAATGCTTTTTCCGTAAATGAGGGGTATACCGGATTTATTGTCAAAAAAGCTACATATAAAGGCACCTCTGCCCACGCCGGCTGTGCTCCCTGGGAAGGAGCAAACGCTCTTTATGCTGCCAACTTAGGATTATCCGGCATTAATGCCATCCGGGAAACTTTCAAGGAACCGGATATGGTTCGTGTTCACCCTATTATCTCACGCGGCGGCGATGTTGTCAGTGCGATTCCTGATGTGGTAACCGTAGAAACTTTTATCAGGGCCTCTAGTTTCGACGCCATTGAAGAAACAAATAAAAAGGTAAACCGCGCTCTTTGTGGCGCTGCTCTTGCTTTAAACGTCCAGGTTGAAATTGAGGACTTTGCCGGCTATGCACCATTGAGAAACGACCGTAATTTGATTGCGCTGTCAGGAGAGGCTTTGTCAGACATTCTTCCTGCGCATACTCTTCGTTTTGATACCGGGATTCGTTCCGGAAGCACAGATATGGGAGACTTAAGTTGTCTGATGCCCGCCGTTCATTTTTATGCACCCGGTTCTGTTGGCAAAGCCCACGGCAATGATTTCTTTATCGTTGACCCTGAACTTGCCTGTGTTGCTGCGGCCAAATGGCAGATCATGTTAGCGACTAAGCTACTGGAAAATAACGCTGAAAAAGCTTTAGAGATTGCGAAAGGGTATCAAGCTCCTTTTGTATCAAAAGAAGCTTATCTCGCATATCTTGATTCGATTTTTTCGGAAGGAAACCGAATCGACTATCACGCAGATGGCTCTGCGACCATAAAATAAACTATAATTTTTTGGGGGAAGTATCATGCAACTTTTAGTTTTAGTTTTAAACAAAGTTGAAGTGTTGGAAGAACTCTTAGCACAACTTTCATCCGGCGGCATTTCCGGTGCAACTATCTTAAACAGTACCGGCATGGCAACAACGCTGATGAACTCAGAGGAAGACGTACCGCTATTTGGTTTACTGAGAAAGGTTTTAAATCCCGACCGGGTTGAAAGTAAAACAATTTTTACCGTTTTAAAGGACGAGCAGGTTGCAACTGCAAAAGCCATTATAAACAAAGTCACCGGCGGCTTACAGAATCCCAATACCGGCATCCTGTTTTCTCTGCCTGTCAATGATGTTGAAGGACTGGTGAAATAGACAATGGAAATGAATGTTTTAGGCTATCTGGCAATTATTATTTTCTCCGGTCTTCTGTTCGGTCGTCTGGTCAAGCTGCTGAAACTGCCAAACGTAACTGGCTATTTAATTGCAGGACTGATCATTGGTCCTTACTGTTTAAAATTGGTGCCGGCAGATATTGTTCATCGTTTAACATTGATTTCAGAAGTAGCATTGGGCTTTATTGCATTTTCCATTGGTAGCGAATTCAAATTGAGTTATTTGAAAAAAATCGGAATGGCTCCGATTATTATCGCAATTTTCGAAGCTCTTGCTGCTGTTATCATGGTTTTCTTAGGTTTAATTCTGTTCGGTCAGGATCCCGCTTTTTCTCTTGTTTTAGCCGCCATTGCTGCCGCAACAGCTCCCGCGGCGACCATTATGGTTATCAATCAGTATAAAGCGAAAGGACCTCTAACCAGCACCCTTCTGACCGTTGTCGCTGTTGACGATGCGATTGCCCTGATGGCGTTTGGTATCTGTGTTGCCATTTCCGGCATGATGACCGGTAAAGGCGATGTCGGCTTTTTAGCCAGCATTTTAAAACCGCTTTATGAAATCATGGGCGCCCTGGTTGTAGGTTCTTTAATGGGTATACTGATTCAAATCCCTCTTCGCTTTTTCAAAAAACCGGGAAATCGCCTCAGCATTGTTGTCGGCGCCGTATTCGCCGGTGTTTCCGTCGCAAGTTTGTTCGGTTTTTCCTCTTTGCTGCTCTGCATGATGATGGGCTCTATTTTTGTCAATTTAAACCGTGATAGTGCAGAAATTATGGAGGTTTCCGAAGCTGTTACGCCACCGATATTCCTGATGTTTTTCGTTATCTCCGGTGCTGAACTTGATATTACTATTCTTGGCAGCATTGGTCTTGTCGGAATTATTTATCTGATTTTCCGTGTTATGGGAAAAATTGGCGGTGCAACATTGGGTGCCTTGATTATGCGTTCTGAAAAAAAAGTCGTTCAATATTTAGGGCTGACACTACTCCCCCAGGCAGGCGTTGCTATCGGCCTCTCATTGGTCGCAACAACTGTCGTGCCGGAGTATGGTACAACCATCCGTGCCATCATTTTATGTGCAACGCTGATTTACGAACTGACCGGGCCGGTCATTTCAAAAATTGCTTTAAAGAAGGCCGGAGAAATCAAAAGTGCTGCTTAAATCCCGGAAGCGTGACATGGAATTTGTCGCGCTTCTTTTTTTATGGTTTCGATTGCAACAATTCTATATTTATGGTACAATTAATTGGATAATTAAAAACAAGGAATGAAATGAATGAGCCAAAACTCTTTATTTAAAAAAGGTTTTAAAGACGGGATTCCCATCGGTCTCGGATATTTATCTGTTTCCATTGGAATTGGTATCGCTGCTGTCAATAGCGGCCTGAACGTAATCACGGCAGTTCTGATTTCCATGACAAACCTGACTTCAGCAGGTCAGGCTGCAGGAATTTCTCTGATTGCCGCCGGGGGAACTCTCGTTGAAATGGCATTGGTACAACTGGTCATCAATCTACGCTATGCCCTGATGGGTATTTCCTTATCTCAACGGCTGGATGCCAGTTTTACTACTTCCCAGCGCCTGATTTTAGGAACGTTTATAACAGATGAGAATTTTGCTGTTGCCTCGGCACAATCCCCGTTAAGCACCCGCTATATGTACGGTTTAGTTATTGCTCCCTATTTAGGCTGGGCTACCGGAACGCTTATCGGTGCATCTGCCGGAACAATTTTACCGGCATCCATCACAACTGCCTTAGGACTGGCTCTCTATGGCATGTTTGTTGCTATCGTAATCCCCGCAATGA
>JBGUTC010000034.1:0-2394 GCA_045132895.1 Clostridia bacterium | reverse complement strand
TTAACGCCTAAAATCCGGAGACCGTTTGTTAAAATGCTCATAATGAAGGCGCCGATGATCGTGCCGGAAATGGTACCCTGACCGCCGGAAAGGGAGGTGCCTCCGATGACAACGGCGGCAATGGCTTCCAGTTCGTAGCCTTGCCCCAGTGCCGGTTGTGCAGAGCCTAAACGGGAGGAAAGCAAAACCCCGGCAACCCCGCAAAACAGACCGTTTAAAGCATGAATGGCGGTCAACCATCCGGCAACATTAACGCCGGAGAGTCTGGTGGCTTCGCGGTTAGAGCCGATGGCGAAATTGTAGCGTCCGAGAACGGTCCGGTTTAAAATGATAGTGGCTAAAATCGCCATAAAAAGCAGAATCAGAACAGCGTTCTGCAAGGAAAATCCCGGAATCACCTTGGCGAGGAGAGACCCCACGGCAATTTCTTTATATTCCGTCGGAAAATAAATAGGGGAGGCGCCGGAAACCACAAGGGAAAGCCCCTCGGTTATCATCATGACGCCCAGCGTGGCGATAAAGGCGGGAATTTTCAGATAGGCCACCAGTAACCCTGTGATGAGGCCGATGACTGTGCCGGTCAGAATAGCGGCGACCACTCCCAACCAAAGAGGCGCCCCCAGGCCGGTTACACAAAGCCCGGCAATGACCGCGGAAAAGGTCATAACCGTACCGATAGAAAGGTCAATGCCGCCGGTAATGATGACGAAAGTTACGCCTAAGGCAAGAAGTCCGTTGACGCAGGTTGCCAGCAAGATAGAGTTAATATTATCCGGGACAAGAAAATTAGGTGAGGCGACGGCAAAGAATGCAATTAAAACAATGAGGGTTACAAGCGCCAGCGCTTTCTGGATAGCCTGGCCGGAAAAACTTTTAAAATTTCCTTTTGACAGCAGTTGTTTATTTTTCAATTTTGATCTCTCCTGTTCCCATAGTTTGGCGCTTGGTGGCATAGGTCATAATGGCCTCCTGGTTGGCATCTTTTGCCTTTAGAATGCCGGTAATCCGCCCCTCGCACATAACAGCAATCCGGTCGCTCATGCGGAGAATTTCCGGCAGTTCGGAACTGATCATAATAATGGCCTTCCCGCTTTCTGCCAGTTCTGTGAGTAACTGATAAATTTCACTTTTGGCGCCAATATCAATGCCTCGGGTGGGTTCGTCGAAAATTAGAATGTCGCAGTTTTTCAAAAGCCACTTGGCAATTACCACTTTTTGCTGATTGCCACCGGATAAGTTCCGGACATCCTGATGAATGGTGGGGGTTTTGGTTTTTAGTTTTTTTACGGTTTCCCGGGTGGTGTCAGCGCTTTTTCTGAAGTTAAGAAAACCGAAACGGTGGAAGTCTTTCAGGGCGGCGAGGGTAGTGTTTTCTTCTACACTCATGCCCAAGGCAAGGCCAAATTGTTTTCTGTCTTCTGACAGGTAGCCGATACCGCAGGCAACGGCATCTTTCGGTGAGCGGATCCTGACGGGTTTGCCGCTGATATGAATCTCGGCGGAAATGGTCGGATCAGCGCCGAAAATCGCCCGAGCTACCTCGGTGCGTCCTGCGCCCATCAGGCCGGCAAAGCCTAAAATCTCGCCACGCTTTACGTCAAAATGAATATTTTTGAGGGTGGTGGTGTTTAGATTTTTAACGGAAAGAAGTACCTCATTTGTGTTACTTGTTTCTATCTTGGGTGGCTCAAAAATTTCCCTGCCTACCATCATCCGGATGATGTCATCTGTGTCGGTTTCTGACGTTTTGACTGTTTTGATGTATGCTCCGTCCCGCATGATGGTAATCCGGTCTGTAATCTGCATGAGTTCATCCATGCGGTGAGAAATGTATACAATGCCGACACCCTGAGTTTTCAGGGAACGGATAATCCGGAATAAATCCTCAATTTCTTTATCTGTCAGCGCCGCTGTAGGCTCGTCCATGATTAAAATGCGGGAATCAAAGGACAGGGCTTTGGCAATTTCCACCATTTGCTGGGCGGCGACAGTCAGCTGACTTACCGGGGTGCGGGGATTTAAATCCAGACCGAGGGAAGTGAACAGCCCGGCTGCATCCCGGTTTAGTTTGTTTTCGTCGGTAAAGAAGGTTCCCTTTTTTGGCTCTCTGCCGATGTAGATATTTTGTGCTGCGGTTAAATGGGGCATCAGATTCAATTCCTGATGAATCATGGTGATGCCTTTATCCTGAATTTGCCTGGGTGAGATGCCGGTTAGTTCTTCGTTCATAAAAACGATAGATCCTTCATCTTTTTTCTGAATGCCGGACAGAATTTTCATCAGAGTAGACTTTCCGGCGCCGTTTTCTCCGACAAGAGCATGGACTTCGCCGCTTTTTAATTCGAACCGGCAACCTTTTAAAGCGTGGACGCCGGGAAAACGCTTGTGGATGTT
>JBGUTC010000033.1:0-4625 GCA_045132895.1 Clostridia bacterium | reverse complement strand
GGGCTCTTTTAGTCTCTCAAGACCGGAAATAACAGCCAGAATTTCCATGCGGTTATTGGTCGTTAAACGATAGCCCCCTGAAAGTTCTAACTGATGTTCACCATACCGCAAAATTGTCCCCCAACCACCAGGACCCGGGTTGCCGGAACAAGCACCATCTGTAAACATCATTACCGTTTTCTTATCAGCCATAAAATGCCTCCAGACGGGTTTTTATCTCTGCCACAAGTTTTTCTGTCAGGCTGGGAACGGATAAATCCGAAACAAAACCCGCAGCACATTTATGGCCTCCACCACCGAAACAAGAAGCCAGAGCGGCAACATCAATATTTTCTTTACAACGCAGACTCACCTTTAACTGGTTGTCATCTTTATTTTTTATGATAGCACTGACCTCGACACCTTCAATGGAAAGCACCGTATTGGGCAATTCTTCTACCTCTTCATGAGACAGGTCAAAACTTTCCAGAAAACTGTCAAAACACTCTAAAATAGCAATTCTGCCGTTATCAAAAAATGAGATTTTATCCGCCAGTGCGCCGGTAAATTTCAATTTCTTAAATTTCACGGTGTCATACAAACGACGGGTGATTTCCCGATGATCAAGACCGAATTCCAACAGTTCTGCCATAATCCGCATGGTACGGGGCGTTACATTTGAAAACTTCAGATGTCCCGTATCTGTTGAAATGCCGGTATACAGTGGCGTAAGTGCCTTTTCAGGCAAAGACTGACACATAGATTTAAGCAAAATAAAAACAAGCTCCGCACAAGCCGCACTGGTCGTTTCCGTATAATACATATCTCCAAAAGGTGCATCAGAATAATGATGATCTAAGACCAGTTTATTGGGAATCATTTCATAAAAAGGCTGCAAAGCTCCCAAACGACCAATGGCGCCGCAATCAAGTGCAAGCGCCGTGTCAAAATCACTACAGTCTGTTTCCAGACTGTAGCCTTCATTTAAAAAATTATATTTTTCCGGAATCTCTTTTTCCAAAAACACAATTGCAGTTTTTCCTAAAGACTCAAGTCCTGCTTTCATTGCAAAAGAAGAGCCCAGAGCATCCCCATCCGGATTCGTATGGGTAAAAATTGCAACTCGATTGGCTTTTTCTAATTGTTTTTGAAGTTCCGTTAGTTGATTCACATTAATCACCTTGTGTTGATTTTAACAGTTCCGTTATCCGTGCACCATGCTCCATAGAATGATCCAGTTCAAAAACCGGTTCCGGAGTATAGCGCATATTCAGACGATGACCTAACTCTCTGCGAACGTAACCGGCAGATTTCTTTAAAGCAGAAATCGCGTCGTTTTGTTCCTTCTCAGTGCCCAGAACACTAATATAAATTTTTGCATACCGCAAATCCGGTGTTACATTGACCATGACAACGCTGGTCATCATGGGGATTCGCGGATCTTTCATATTCCGGATAATTTCAGACAGTTCTTTTCTGAATTCTTCATTGATTCTGCCTCTTCTGTTTGCACTCATCTGACATCCTCCATCTGTAAACGGCTCGCGCCGGCTTTTATTTCTCTACCTCAACCATTTTAAAGCCTTCAACAATGTCACCGTCTTTAATGTCATTAAAGTTTTCAATACCCAGACCGCACTCGTAACCGGAATGAACTTCCTTTACATCATCCTTAAAGCGCTTTAAGGATGCAAGCTTACCTTCATGAACCACAATACCGTCACGAACAATACGAACCTGTGTGTTTCTGGCAATGGTACCATCCTGAACATAACAACCCGCAATAGTGCCGACACCGGACACCTTAAAGGTCTGGCGGATTTCCGCATGGCCGGTAACTTCTTCACGGAAGGTGGGTTCAAGCATACCTTTCATAGCTGCTTCGATTTCTTCAATCGCACTGTAAATAACGCGATAGGTACGAATATCGACCCCCTGACGCTCAGCAGATGCTGCTGCACCGGGATCGGGACGAACATTAAAACCAACGATAATAGCATTGGATGCATAGGCAAGCATAACATCAGATTCACGAACAGCACCAACGCCACCGTGAATAACACGAACACGAACTTCATCGTTTGACAATTTCTCCAGGGACTGGCGAACTGCTTCAACAGAGCCCTGAACATCAGCTTTAACAATGATATTTAAATCCTTAACCTGACCTTCCTTGATGCGGTCAAATAAGTCATCCAATGTAACAGCTGTGTGTGCCTTAACTCGCTCGTCTTTGAGCTGCTGCTTTCTCTGTTCAACAACGGTTTTACCCAGACGCTCATCATCGATAGCATAGAGTAAGTCACCGCCATCAGGAGTCTCAGAAAGACCGGTAATCTCAACCGGAACAGAGGGGCCTGCTTTCTTAATCTTTTTACCCTTATCGTCCAGCATAGCACGAACGTGACCAATGGCGGTACCGGCAATAACAATATCGCCAACACGAAGGGTGCCGTTCTGCACCAGAACCGTTGCAACAGGGCCACGACCCTTATCCAGTTTGGATTCAATAACTGTACCTTTTGCTCTTCTGTTGGGATTCGCTTTTAATTCACGCATTTCAGCAACCAATAGAACCATTTCCAAAAGGCCTTCAATGTTCAGTTTCTGTTTTGCAGAAACTTCAACACAAATGGTGTCGCCACCCCATTCTTCAGGAATTAAGCCATGTTCTGTTAAATCCTGCTTAATTCTGTCAGGATTTGCACCTTCTTTATCAATTTTATTAATCGCAACAATAATGCTGAGGTTTGCAGCTTTTGCATGGTTAATTGACTCAATGGTCTGGGGCATAACGCCGTCATCCGCTGCAACAACCAGGATCGCAATATCCGTTGTCTGTGCACCTCTGGCACGCATCGCTGTAAATGCTTCATGTCCAGGGGTATCCAGGAACGTAATCTTCTTATCGTGAATCCGGACTCTATGAGCACCGATGTGCTGCGTAATACCGCCGGCTTCTGTATCGGTTACGTTGGTACTACGGATGGCATCCAATAAGGATGTTTTACCGTGGTCAACGTGCCCCATAACAACAACGACAGGTGAACGGGGCTCTAAATCTTCTTCTGCATCCTCTTTATCAGCTTCTGCAAAAAGAATTTCTTCATTTGTTAGAATAATTTCATGTTCAACAATTGCATCCATATCTTCAGCAATCAATGATGCAACGTCGAAATCTATGGTCTGGCTGATCGCAGCCATAATGCCCAGAGTCATTAACTTTTTGATAACTTCCGTGGGAGAAACGCCAAGTCTTGATGCAAATTCACCAACTGAAATTTCATTGGGAATGAGCACTTTCTTTTTCTCTTTCTTAACTTGCTGTTCTTTTACAGGCTGCGGTTTTGCCTTAACCGCAACGTTATTATCACGATGACGGTTTGCACCTTTTTTCAGTTTCTGCTTTTTAACGCCATCTTCATCGACATTGGTTGGTACCAGTTCTTCCAGTTTTTCTGTATCCATTTTGTTTACGTCAACAACTGTCTGGCGGGTATCAACATGGCGAACCTTTCTTTTAATCGGCTCATCCGGAATTTCTACCGGCACGTCATCAACTGCAGGTGCTGCCTCTTCAGCCTTAGGCTTATCTGCTCCTTGCTTCTGTTTTTTCTGAGGTGCCTCCGGCGCAGGCGCTGCAGCTTTCACCTTACCAAAATTAGGAATTTCCACTGCCTTATTATAACGCTGTGTAAATACCTCAAATATAATGTCAAGCTGATCTTCTTCCAGAACACTCATGTGGTTCTTAATTTCATAGCCGTATTCAGCCAACAGTGCTATCAGCTCTTTTGAATTTGTATCCAGCACCTTAGCCAGTTCATGTACTCTCACCTTTGTCATTATCCACACCTCCGAAAAATTCCATGGCAACGGTTCAACAACCGCTACTCCCCTTTAATTCATACCCTATTCCATGCGCCCGTTCACAAGCGACTCATAAAGTGTCATGTAAACCTGATCGTCAACAGACTCGCGAAAAGCACGATTCAAGCGCTTTTGCTTGATTAATTTTTCCGCACATTCAGGACTTTTGCATAAATAAGCACCTCTGCCATTTAGCTTGCCGCTGCGATCAACAACAATACCGGATTCATTTTTTACAACGCGTAAAAGACTCGCTTTCGGGAATTTTCCGCCACAGCAGATACATTCCCTGATGGGTTCATGCACAGATTTCATAACGTTTTGTTATTCCTCCGGTTTAATATCAATCTTCCAACCTGTCAGTTTCGCTGCCAGTCTGGCATTTTGTCCGGCTTTACCGATTGCTAAAGAAAGCTGATGAGCCGGAACAATAACGTGAGCCGAGCGGCTCTCTTCATCAATTTCCACACTGACAACTTCAGAAGGACTCAAAGCTTCATTGATAAAACGAACAGGATCATCAAAATATCTGACGATATCTATCTTTTCCCCGTTTAATTCATCGCATACATACTGAACACGTGTACCTCTGGGGCCAACACATGAACCAACAGCATCTACGTTAGCATCAGCGGAGAAAACGGAAATTTTACTTCTTGAACCTGCTTCACGGGCAATTGTCTTAATTTCCACAACACCGGAAGACAGTTCCGGAACTTCCTGCTCAAAAAGACAACGCACCAAACCGGGATGGGTTCTGGACAAAGTCAACTTGG
>JBGUTC010000032.1:0-2318 GCA_045132895.1 Clostridia bacterium | reverse complement strand
AGAACTTCAGCCTCTGCAGGTTGTCTTGAAGAGAATCCTTCTGGAGGTAACGACCTCGTTAACAGCCGGTGAAGGCGGCGAAACCATCACCAACTATTCTGTTAAGATGATGACCTATGCGATTATCATGGTTTCCGTCATTCCCATGCTGATTGTATACCCCTTTATCCAGAAATATTTCGCAAAGGGCGTCATGATTGGTTCAATTAAAGGATAATAAGCAAGAAATACCTTGCTGTTATAAATTTAAAAATAAAAAATTATTTTATGGAGGGAAAAATATGAAAGCAAAAAGAATCATGGCAATTGTTCTGTGTCTGGTTATGGCCCTGGGTATGTGTGCCTGCGGCAAGACACAAACCGGAACAACAAACACCGGTGAGAGAAGTCTCACTCACAAGATCACAGAAGAACCCCTGGAACTGACATTCTTCGGTAAAGAGATGGATGACTATGCTGACCAGATGATCTGGCTTGGTGCATACGACATGACCAACATTCTGGTAAAACCCACTCTGTCTGAAAACGTAACTGACATGGACCAGGCACTGGCTCTGGCAGTTGCAGCAAAAGATGTTCCGGACATCGTGTATGACTGGAAGCAGGAAAACTTCAATAAGTACGGCACACAGGGCGCCCTGATCCCCTTAAACGACTTAATTGATCAGTATGCTCCTAACTACAAGAAGTTCTTAGAAGAAAATCCTGACGTTAAATATTTCTCCACCGCTGGTGACGGCAATATTTACTTCATTCCGTTCATCGCTGACGGTCAGGCATCCACTGGTTGGTTTATCCGTCAGGACTGGCTGGATAAAGTCGGTAAGGAAATCCCCAACACCGTTGACGAACTCTATGATGTATTGGTAGCTTTCCGTGACGGCGACCCCAACGGCAATGGTCAGAAGGATGAAGTTCCTCTGTTTGCCATGAAAGGTGACGTTGCCGGTATGCTGAGTCTGTTCAATGCATACAGAAGTTTCCATTACGGTGATGGCAAAGTTGCCTTCGGTCCTATGGAAGATAACTTCTTAACCGGTATTAAGACGATTGCAAAATGGTTCGGTGAAGACCTGATTGATAAAGAACTCTTCAGCCGTGCTGACGCACAGGATCACTTTACCACCAACAACACCGGTGGTGTGGTTCATGAATGGTTCGGCAGCACCGCTAAGACTAACGACAAGTTAAAAGATACAATCCCCGGCTATAAGCTGGTTCCGTTTGCTCCTCCGGCAGGTCCCGACGGCGTTCGTCGTGAGCTGAACCGTCGCGTTAAGACTTCCGGTGAAGGTTGGGCAATTTCTGCTATGAATAAGCATCCGGAAGAAACCATGAAGTTCTTTGACTTCTGGTTCTCTGAAGAAGGCCGTCGTCTGGTTAACTTCGGTCTGGAAGGCGTTCACTATGATATGGTAGACGGCGCTCCCATTTTCAAAGAAGAACTGATGAATGGCGAACCCCCGATTACCACTGTTATGATGAGCATCCGTTCCATGACAAACTTTGGTTTCTGGCAGGATTATGCTTACGAAGCACAGTGGACCAACGAAATCGCTCGTGAAGGCGTAAAGATGTACAGTGAAGGCGGCTATCTGCCCTCCGTTGTTAACAGCCCGAAACTGTCTTACTTTGAAGACGAAAAACGTCATAACGTTTTAAAGACTCAGCTGGAAACCTGCATCGACGAAAAGATTCAGGAATGGGTATTCGGCTCAGCTGATCCCGAAGCTGACTTCCCCGCATTCAAAGAAACTTTGAAATCTCTGGATGTAGAGGAATATATTGCAATTGAACAGAGAGCTTACGATAAGTATCTGGAAGTTGTAGCACAGTAAATGTATTGTTGTAGGGGGGCGAAAGACTTTCGCTCCCCATACAGTGCAAAAAAGAACTGTTTTTTTTGATGTGATTATAGTTAAAGCGGAACTATATTTATAGTTTTTGATGTAGTTTCTTCCTATTTAATATAGGGTAAGAATAGGGAACAAATGAAGGGAGATAAAACATGTCAAAGAGAGTACAAAAACTGATTTCGCTTCTTTTGGCTTTGAGTCTTCTGATGGGTCTGTCCATCTCAGCTTCTGCTGAGGTGGACGGCCGTGTCCGTACCCGCGTAGAGGGTGTGGGCCTGATGGAAGGCTATGAAGACGGCAGTTTCGGTGAAGAGGACGAGCTGACCCGTGCACAGATGTGCATGATTGCAGCCCGTATGCTTCAGCTTGAAACCGTTGGCTTCGGCGCAAGCCCCTTTAGCGATGTGGCAGAAGACCACTGGGCTAAAGACGTGATTGCCACCCTGTCACAGGCAGGCGTAG
>JBGUTC010000031.1:0-43083 GCA_045132895.1 Clostridia bacterium | reverse complement strand
GGTAGGAGAAAGCTGCGGCTTGTTTGAGGAGCAGGCGGAGCCGCTGGAAACATAAATCCCCCGTGACTCCAGCGTGTGGAGCAGGGTTTCGGATTTGAGCCCCGGAAACATTGCGTTAACAATGTGTGGCGCCGGATTCTCCGTTTTCACAACCATGCAGCCGGGAACCTGCGCTAAACCATCTGCCAGCATGTGGCGGAGTTTATCCATGGTTTCAGTTTTTTCAGAAAAATTCTGCAATGTCATCTCGGTTGCAAGTCCAAGACCGGCAATGGCAGGCGTGTTCTGGGTTCCGTTTCTCAGGCCGTTTTCCTGTCCGCCGCCGTGAAGCACGGGTTTTACATGAACGCCGCGACGGATTAAAAGACCACCGGACCCCTTGGGCCCGTGTATCTTATGACCGCTGACGGTGATTAAATCAACACCTGACTGCTGGAGGGAAAGAGGAATCTTTCCAAAAGCCTGAACAGCATCTGTATGAAACAAAACGTCCGGATTCTTCTGCTTTGCGATGCGGCAAAGGGTGGGGATATCCTGTATGGCTCCGGTTTCGTTATTGACACTCATAACGGAAACCAGAGCGGTTTCTTCTGTTAAAAGACTGCGAAAATGCTCCATATCCACCTGGCCGGAACGATTCACTTCGACGAAACGGCAATCGGCTCCCAGGTTCTTTAAAAATAAAACTGTTTCCATAACAGAGGGATGCTCAATCTTGGAGGTAATAATCTGAGGTGTTCTGCGAATGCGGTGAAGCATAGTGCCTAAAATTGCCAGATTATTAGCTTCTGTTCCGCCGGAGGTGAAAACGAATGTGGCATCAGTAGCGCCGAAAGCAGAAAGAACCTGCTCCCTGGCTGTTTTCATGGCACGTTCTGCCTGAATGCCGACGTGGTGCAGAGAAGAGGGGTTTCCGAAGGTTTCCTGCTGCATGTTCAGCATCAGAGCGCTGACCTCGTCATAGGGACGGGTGGTGGCGCTGTTGTCTAAATAAATCATTGGTTTTCCTCCGGATAGGGCAGGGTAATGGTAAACCGGCTGCCGACTTCTTCTTCGCTTTTTACTTCAATATGTCCGCCGTGGAGTTTCACAGCATCCATGGCAATGGACAGTCCCAGACCGGTACCACCGGTTTCTCTGGCGCGGGCTTTATCCACCCGATAGAAACGGTCAAAAATCTTCTGGACCTCTTCTTTGGGAATCCCGATACCGGTATCGCTCACAGCAATATAAATATTACCCAGGTCGCGGCTGACGCTGATGGCAACAGTGCCTTCGCTTTCGGTGTATTTAATGCTGTTATCAGCGATGTTATAAATGGCCTCTGTCAGCGTATCCCGTTCAACGGGAAGAATAACCTCTGTTTCAGGCTGGTTTAAGGTCAGGGCAATATTCTTGCTTCTGGCAAGAGGCACCAGTTTATCGTAAACCTCTTGCACAATCTCGCGGATATCGGTATGCACATATTGCATGCTGGCATGGCTGGAGTCCATTTTTGTCATGTCCAGCAGTTTTTCGATAATACGAGTCAGGCGGTCAACTTCCTTGCTCATATCGCTTAAAAACTCCTTGATAAAACCCGGATCGGGGTTTTCTGTCTGCATCAGGGAGTCAGACAACAACTTAATAATTGACAGAGGCGTTTTTAACTCATGGGAAGCGTTGGACACAAAGGCACGACGCTTGTCCTCCAGTTCTGCCATGCGGTCAATTAAGTTGTTAAAAGCAAGAGCAAGTTGCCCGATTTCGTCTTTTGATTGAATCTGAACGTGCTGCAGGCTTTCCTTGGGCATGTTGTTAATGAAGGTAGTAAATCGCTGAATGGGCAGGGTCAGGAATTTCGCCATATAGAAACTGAAAACACCCAAAAGGAGCATGATACCGCCGCAAAGAACGAGCAGAACGTTTCTGATATGTAAAATAATCTCCTCCGTGGAATCACCTGACTGAATCAGGTAAACAGCACCCACGGTTTTGGCATTTTTAATTATAGGCACTGCCGCATCAATGTACCAACTGCCATCTTCCCGATAGGCATTGGAAGAGTTCTTTCCGTCAGACAGAAGTGCACCGGTGATGGCGGAGTTAATAAAGGTTTTTCCCTTGATGCTGGTTTCCTTATAAGAATCGTATAAAACGGAGCTTTCCGTGTTTACGACAATGGCGCGTGCATTTTTCTCCATAGGCAGATTGGGTAATTTCGCGTAAAAATACTCATCTGTAAAGTTTTCGGAGATGATGCTGGCGATGACATTGGCACTGGTCAAAACCTCCATCTTTTTCTGGTCAAAGAGGTAAGAGTAAAGGGTGGAGAGTAAGAAAAAGCCCAGTACCATAAGAACTGCCAGAAACAGAACCAGGTAGTTCACGGTAATCTTCCAGCGGATTGTCATCCGGCTGGTATTAAGCTTCTTTAAAATAGTAACCAACTCCCCATTTTGTATGAATGTAAATCGGTTGTGCCGGATTGGGCTCAATCTTTTCCCGGAGTCTGCGGACGTGTACGTCAACGGTTCTGACGTCACCGGGATAGTCATAGCCCCAGACAATATCCAGAAGGTTTTCACGGGAGTAGACCTTGCCGGCATTGCAGACAAAAAGATCCATCAGGTCAAATTCCTTGGCGGTCAGGTCAATGGTTTTACCGTCAATGGAAACGCGGCGAAGATTGTAGTCAAGCTTTACGTTGCCGATAGAGACAACGCTTTCCTTTGCCGGGCTGTCTGTCGGGGTCATGCGGCGGAGAACAGCCTTGACCCGGGCTTTCAGTTCTAAAATATTAAAGGGCTTTGTCAGGTAATCGTCAGCACCGTATTCCAGACCCAGAATTTTATCCATGTCCTCATTTTTAGCAGTCAGCATGACGATGGGTACGTTGGAAAATTCGCGCACCTTCTGGCAAACGGAAAGACCGTCCACCTTGGGCAACATCAAATCCAGAATGATTAAGTCAATGGACTTGTCATAGGCCATTTTGATGGCTTCTTCTCCGTCGTAGGCGGCTAAAACCGTGTAGCCTTCCTGTTCAAAATTATATTTTATTCCTTTGACGAGCAGTTTTTCGTCATCAACAATCAGAATTTTCATGAAGCAAAACCCCCTTTATAAAAGTGAATGTATGTATTATACCAATTTAGCTGCTTCCTGCTTTAACAGTTCAGCCTTGTCTGTCTTTTCCCAGGGCAGGTCTAAATCAGTTCTGCCGAAGTGACCGTAGGATGCGGTCTGCTTGTAAATCGGACGGCGTAAATCCAGTTTTTCGATGATGGCAGCAGGACGCAGGTCAAAATGTTTTGCAACCAGTTCTTCGATGATGCTTTCGGAGACCTTAGCGGTACCGAAGGTATCTACGCGAACGGAAACCGGTTCAGCCACGCCAATGGCATAGGCAAGCTGCAATTCACAACGGTCAGCAAGGCCTGCAGCGACTACATTTTTAGCCACATAACGGGCAGCATAAGCCGCACTGCGGTCAACCTTTGTGGGATCCTTGCCGGAAAATGCACCGCCACCGTGACGGGCAGCGCCACCGTAGGTGTCAACGATTAACTTTCTGCCAGTGTGACCGGAGTCACCCTGCGGTCCGCCAACAACAAAACGGCCGGTGGGGTTAATATAGTACTTGGTGTCTTCTGTTAAGAGATCTGCTGGAATAACCGGCAGAATAACTTTTTCCATAATGTCTTTTCTCAACTCTTCCTGGGTGACGTCTTCGCTGTGCTGTGTGGAGACGACAACGGTATCAACGGCAACGGGACGGTCGTTTTCGTCATAAACAACGGTCACCTGAGACTTACCGTCAGGACGGATGTAGCTGATTTCGCCGGACTTTCTGACCTGAGACAGTTTCAGCGTCAGTTTATGTGCCAGGCTGATAGAAAGAGGCATCAATTCTTCCGTTTCGTTGCAGGCATAACCGAACATAATTCCCTGGTCGCCGGCACCGATTTCGCCGTAAGCCTTTTCGCCGTTTTTCGCCTCTAAGGAGTTATCAACGCCCAGCGCAATATCGGGAGATTGCTCATCGATTGCAGTAATAACAGCGCAGGTATCGCAGTCAAAACCGTACTTGGCGCGGTCGTAGCCAACCTCGCGGACACATTCGCGAACTACCTTGCTGATGTCGACATAGGTTGAGGTGGAAATTTCGCCTACCACCATGACAAGACCGGTGGTTACGGTAACTTCACAGGCAACACGACCCATTGGGTCATGTCTCATGATTTCGTCTAAGATGGCATCTGAAATGATGTCTGAAATTTTATCCGGATGTCCTTCTGTTACAGACTCGGATGTGAATAATTTTCTTGTATCTTTTGTCATTTGAAATCCCTCACAAATCTTTTTTATACTTCCATAATAACCGGCAGAACCATAGGTTTCCGCTTGGTTTTGGTATACATAAAGTCACTCATGCTGGTTTTTAAGGTGTTTTTAATTCCTGTCCAGTCGGTCACTTTTTTGCTGGCGCATTTAATCAGCGCATTTTTTGCCACCAGTTTTGCCTCTTCCATCAGGTCCTCAGACTCCCTGACATAGACAAAACCGCGGGAGAGAACATCGGGTCCTGCCAACACCTCGCCGGTTCGTTTGTCTAACGTGACGACCACAACGATGATACCGTCTTCAGCCAAATGCTTTCTGTCACGGAGAACGATATTTCCTACATCGCCCACGCCTAAACCGTCAATTAAGACAACGCCGGAAGGCACCGTCGAGTTCTGACGGATGCTATGAGGTCCCAGTTCGATGACCTTACCAATGTCAGAAATCAAAATGTTTTTCGGGTTCATGCCGGCACGTTCTGCTAAGGATGCATGCAGTTTTAAGTGGCGGAATTCGCCATGCACCGGAATGAAATACTTGGGTTTTACCAAAGACAGAAGTAATTTCAACTCTTCCTGACAAGCATGACCGGAAACGTGGGTATGCTCCAAGGATTTGTAAATAACCTCTGCGCCCTTTTTAAAGAGTTCGTTAATCACATTGGAAATGGCACGTTCATTGCCTGGAATGGGGCTGGCAGAAACGATGACTCTGTCTCCTTTAACGATTTCGACCTTCTTGTGGTCGGAAAATGCCATACGTGACAGAGCGGACATGGCTTCGCCCTGACTGCCGGTGGTAATGATACAGAGCTGATTGGGCCTGTATTTATTTATATCGTCAATGCTGATTAAAACCCCCTGGGGTACAGTCATATATCCCAGATTCATGGCAACTTCCAGCACATTTTCCATGCTTCTGCCGGAAACCGCAACTTTTCTGCCGTAGCGGTATGCCGCGTTGATAATCTGCTGAACGCGGTGGATGTTGGATGCAAAGGTCGCAACTAAAATGCGCTTGTCGCAGTTGCAGAACAAAGCATCAAAGGTGTCGCCTACAGTAGATTCTGACATGGAATATCCGGAGCGTTCCACGTTGGTACTGTCAGAAAGCAACGCTAAAACGCCCTTTCTGCCTAATTCGCCGAATCGCGCTACATCCATCATGCTGCCTTCAATGGGCGTTGAGTCAATTTTAAAGTCGCCGGAATGAACAACAATACCAACCGGAGTATGCATAGCGATGGCTACGGCGTCTGCAATGGAGTGGTTGGTGTGAATAAATTCTGCTTTAAAAGCACCCAGTTTCACGACATCGCCGGCTTTAACGCGAACCAGCTTCGTTTTGGAAAGCAGGTGATGCTCCTTGAGCTTACACTCAATGAGCCCCAGGGTCAGTCTGGTTCCGTAAATCGGCACATTGATTTTCTTCAAGAAATAGGGAATGGCGCCGATATGGTCCTCGTGACCGTGGGTCAGAACAATACCCCTGATTTTATCCCTGTTTTTTTCCAGATAGGATATGTCCGGGATTACCATGTCAACCCCCGGCATATTATCATCAGGGAAGGCCATACCGCAGTCTAAGACGACAATGTCGTTTCCGAACTCAAAGACTGTCATGTTTTTTCCGATCTCATTGAGGCCGCCCAACGGGATGATTTTTAATTTTTGATTTTTTGCCACAATTAAACCTCCATATAAATTTTAAATCCGTTCATATATCGGGGAATCTTATGCCCCCTAAAAAAGGAAAAATTCCTTTTTAAAGTCAATATTATACCTACTATATAGTATACCAGATTTTTCTGTAATAATAAAGTAGTTTTTCAAAAATTATTATAAAATTTTCCGGATCTTTCTCATTCGAGGGAACTTGACAAAATGTGCTCTTCTGTGGTAAGATACTGGGGATGTTTGAGAAAAGGAGAAGGGTATATGATCATTGCGCAGACCTTAGGAATTTTTGGTTTTATTTTAAGTATTATTTCATTTCAGCAGAATACCCACAGACGCATTGTTTTAATGCAGCTTCTGGCGAACCTCTGCTTTATGAGTCATTATTTTTTGTTGGGACCCGACACCTATACGGCATCTCTTTTAAATGCCATTGGTGCGGCAAGAAGCTTGGTGTATTGCTTTAAAGATAAGAAATGGGCATCTTCTAATCTTTGGATTGTCGGTTTCTCTATCCTCTGCATCGTTGTCAGCATTTTCACCTGGGTCAGCCCGCTTTCCATTTTGCCGACGATTGCGATGGTTTTAACAACTGTTGCATTCGGTATCAAAAGCCCGAAACTGGTGCGCCTCGTGGCGTTCCCGTCTTCACCCCTCTGGCTGGTTTATAACCTGATTAACAGTTCTCTCGGCGGGGCGCTGACAGAGATTTTCAATATGGTTTCTATCTTTATCGGTTTTCTGCGGTTTGACAGAAAAAAGAAATCTGAATAAAAAAGAGAAATAAAAGGGTGTAGCGTGTGCTACACCCTTTTATTTTGCTACCAGGAATAAGCCCAATCCGCAAACAAAAATACCGATGATTTGCCTGAAACTTAAAACTTCCCGGTAGAACAAAACCCCAAGTATCAGAAGAATGCAGGCAAGGGTTATGTTGGCGACAAGACTGCCGGTGCTGACCTTCCAGCCTGCCCGGTAAATGCAGAAGTAGCCAAACTCCAGCCCGACAATGACAATGCCCAGCACCCATGCGGTCCAGTTGGTTTTAGTCAGTTCTGTCAACAGATGCTTGTCTGATGATGTAATGAAGAACATCATTGCCGACATGACGGTTGCTACCAGATAGGTAAGGGTCAGAGAGGCAAAGCCGTTGACGTTTGGGGGCGTTGACTTTGCACAGATATTATAAATGGTATTGGATAGAACGACGATGGCCATGGGCCAGAACATATGCAGCATACGATTTTTCTCCTTTATGTAAAATAAAAACCGTACAAAGCCTTAGCCTTGTACGGTAGGTGCTCACCCGTTAATATTCAATTCCGCGCCTTGCAGGGCATCCTTCGTTAAAAGGATGTTTTTCTGCCCGGATTTCACTGACATAGTCGGCCATAGTTTTAATGGATTCCGGTGCATCTCTGCCGGTCAGAATGATTTCAGCATGCCCTGTCTGCAAAAGTTTCAGCAGACGCTCCCGGCAAACCAAGCCACAGGAAAGGCAGATGAAAATTTCATCTAAGATCAAAACGTCGCAACCGCCGGATTTTAAAAGATGTTCGGCAAAACGAAGCGCTTTTTCCGTTTCTTCTTTCAGAATGTCCTTTTCTTCATCGCTCATGTCACAGAAAAAGCCTTTTGCTTTTTCCTGAAAGCGGTAAATCCGGAAATTGGGGAGATTCTGAATGGCATTCAACTCTCCGGTTGGCTCATCTTTTAAAAACTGAATCATGGAAACAGAGTAGCCACAGCCTGCGGCACGAAGTCCCAATCCTAAAGCAGCGGTGGTTTTTCCCTTTCCGTCGCCGGTATAAATATGGATTTTAGGATGTTTTATGCCTCTGTTTTCAGCTTCGCTTCGCAAAATTCCAAATCCTCCAAGGTATTAACACCAAAAATCTCCGTATTATCACAAACGGTACAGGTGCTGATTTTTGCGCCTTTTTTCAGCAGAATCTTGGGAATGTCTGTTAAGTAATATTCATCCTGCGCATTGTTGTTTTTCAATTCTTTCAGGTTTTCAAAGAGCATAGGAGAATTAAATACATACACGCCGATGTTCAGTTCCTTAACAGCCAGCTGTTCCGGTGTGCAGTCCTTGGTTTCAACAATATCCACCAGGTTGCCGCTTTCATCCTTGATGATTCTGCCATAGGGCAGGGGATCGTCAACAACGGCAGTCATGATGGTGCAATCTGCACCGGATGCTTCATGCTGCTCAATGATTTTTTTGTATGTAGCTTTGGACAATAAGGGCATGTCGCCATAGAGAACCAAAACATCACCGTCATAAGTTTCAAAATGCTCACGGGCACAGTTGACAGCGTGACCGGTTCCTAATTGCTGATCCTGATCGGAAAAGAGATATTTTCCGTAGGAGAGAGCCTCACGGACATCTTCTTTTTTGTATCCCACAACCACAACGGTGTCTTCCTGAGGAATGAAGTCAATATGCTCTAACACATAGTCAATCAAAGCCCGACCGTTAGCCTGACGGAGTACCTTGGGCATTTGAAATTTTTCGGATTGCAGACGGGTACCTTTACCCGCACCTAAAACGATTGCTTTCATGAAAATCCTCCTGTGATATTTAATGTGACAGACTAGCGTCTGCGTCTACCGGAGAGCAGAACCAGTCTGAGAAGTTGCATAGCAGAAACCAACGCCGCAGCCACATAGGTCATGGCGGCAGCAGATAAAACTTTTTTAGCACCCTTCCGTTCTGTTTCATCCAGTGCATGGGTGTTTTCAAGGGTTCGAAGCGCCCGACGGCTGGCGTTAAACTCAACCGGCAGGGTCACAAGTTGAAACAGGACCAGAGCAGAAAACAGAATAATGCCGGCAGAGATTAAAGGCTCAAGCCCCATAATCAGCCCTAAAAGAATAGCGGGCATAGCCAGGCGGGAACCTAAATTTGCCACGGGCAGAACCATGTTCCTGAGCCGGATGGGGAGATACCCCGTCGCATGCTGCACCGCGTGCCCTGCCTCATGGGCAGCAACACCGATAGAAGCGACAGAAGAACTGCTGTAAACGGAGTCTGACAGACGGATGATATTTGTTCTGGGATCATAATGGTCAGACAAATGACCGCTGATTTGCTCAATTTTAACCTGATGCAAACCGTTGTCATCTAAAATCCGCCGCGCAATTTCAGCGGCTGTTTTGCCCCGCTGACTCATAACGGAAGCATATTTTTTAAACGTATTCTGTACCATGAACTGGGCAATCAGAGAAATCAGGATTGCCGGTAAAACCAGCACAAGGTAATAGGAATCATAGTAAAAGTATGGCATGTTGTGCCTCCTAGATAGCATATTTATTGTATCTGCTCTTTAAGATTTTGTCTTTATAAAAAACTAACCAGATTGTATAAAATTCTGAGCGATACCTCTAGTATGCCCTGCCTTGCTCAGGCAATACCCAAAAATGCTGTAGCAAAACGGAAATAAATAATCAGAGACAGGGTGTCTAAAATAGTGGTAATAATAGGACTTGCCATAATAACCGGGTCTAAGTGAACCTTTTCGGCGAGAATCGGCAGAATACCGCCAACGGTTTTTGCCAGACAAACCACGCAGAACAAGCTCAAAGAAACGACGCCGGCAATGATCATCGGAACCGGATCGAAAATCATAATCCGGATAAAGTTAACCACAGCCAATAACAGAGCGGTTACAAAACCAACTCGCAGCTCTTTCCAAAGAACTTTAAAAAGATCGGAAAATTCCAGCTCATTTAGCGCAAGGCTTCGGATAATCATGGTCGAAGACTGATTACCGGCATTGCCGCTGGTGCCCATGAGCATGGGAATATAAGAAGTCAGCGCCACAACCTGACTGAGAGCTCCTTCAAAGTGCTGAATAATGGAGCCGGTAAAAGTGGCAGAAATCATCAGGACCAAAAGCCAGGTGATTCGGTTTTTTGCCAGCGTGAAAACGCCGGTTTTCAGATATGGCTCCTCTGATGGGGTCATAGCGGCCATCTTGTGGAAGTCTTCCGTGTTTTCCTGCTCGATGACGTCCACGATGTCGTCGATGGTGATAATGCCGACCAGACGGTCTTCCCGGTCTACAACAGGCATAGATAAAAGGTCGTATTTACGGAATTGATATGCCGTTGTTTCCTGGTCGTCCAGTGTATGAATAATTTTCACATTGGTATCCATCAGTTCCTGCACCTGTTTATCCGGTCTGGATAAAATCAACGTGCGGATGGAGACAACACCCTCCAGTTTTCGTTGAGGAGAAAGAACATAGCAGGTGTTAATGGTTTCTTTATCAACGCCGGTTTTGCGGATACGTTCTAAGGCATCCTGCACGGTCATTTCTTTTTTTAAATCCACAAACTCTGTGGTCATAATGCTGCCCGCGCTGTCATCCGGGTACTGTAAAAGCTGATTGATAATTTTGCGGGACTCAGCGTCAGTGTTCATTAAAACACGTTTGACAACATTAGCCGGCATTTCTTCCAGAAAGTCTACTGTATCATCCATAAAAAGCTCATCCATAATCCGACCGACTTCAAGGTCTGTAATGGATTCAATGATATACTGCTGCATGTCGCTGTCCATCTCGGTGAAAACTTCAGCGGCGGTTTCTTTCGGGAGCATGCGGAATAAACGAAGCATCTCATTTTGGGGAATTTCATCAAAAAGCCCCTCAATATCCACATAGTTCATATCCAATAGGATGCTTCTGATTTTTAAATATTGCTTTTCCTGCAGCAGAGATTCAATGGTTTCCTGCATGGTTTCTTCTAAAATTTTTGTTTCTTCCATGAGTGTTCCTTTCCGGGAACGCCATTAGATATTAAACGAGGGCAGGACGTTCCCTATTCATATTCAGTTGCTGTTTCAATCGCCCGGGAACCGTATCCATACACTCGCCTCCAATTTTAAAAAATAAAACGTTTTCTCACTCTCATTGTACCGCAAAACAACATAAATTGCAACGGGTTTCCGATTATTTTTTCTTCTCTTTTTCTGCCATCATTTTTTCAAAAGCCAGCTGCATGGCAGTCTTTTCTTCCGGTTGATTCTGACTTTGTTTATTTAAGAATCGTTTCACTTCCTGTTTGGAAGCGCCGCTTCCTTCTCCCTGACGCCGTTTTTTAAAGGCGGCAAGTTTTTCCCTGTAGCCGCAGGGACAGATATAGGTCTGTTTTTCGCCTTCGCCGTAGAGTTCCATGGTTTTGTGGCAATTGGGGCAACGGACACCGGTTTTCAGGCTGACATTCTGACGATAACTGCAATCTCTGTCCTGACAGACCAGCATTTTCCCTTTTTTGCCGTTGACCGAAAGGAGCATTTTGCCGCAGACGGGGCAGGGCGTTGAGGTTACATTATCATGCACATAGCGTTTTTCTTCCCGGATAACGCTTTTGATTAAGTCGCCGGTATAGCCTTTGATTTCACCGATGAACTCTTTTTTACCGGCGCTTCCCTTACTGATAGCATCCAGAGTCTGTTCCCATTTGGCTGTCAGCAGCGGTTCTTTCAGGTCAGCAGGGACAAGGTTAATGAGTTGCATCCCTTTAGAGGTGGGGACAATACTTTTGCCGGATTTTTCGACATAGAAAGAAGAAAATAATTTCTCGATAATGTCGGCACGGGTAGCCGGAGTGCCCAGACCTGCGCCGATGAATTCGCGCATTTTTTTATCCTCAATAAAAGCAGAGGGATTTTCCATGGCAGACAGCAGCGTCGCTTCCGTATAGCGGGAAGGCGGCGTTGTCTTACCGCTTTTAATCAGGACGTTTTCGCAGGTAAACGTCATGCCCTCGGAGAGTTTTGGCAAGGTCTGCTCTTCTTCCTCCGTTTCCTCTTCCTCTGCAATATCATAGACCTTTTTCCAGCCTTTTTCTAAAATTTCCTTACCTAAAGCGGAGAAACGGTATCCCTCGCAGGATAATTCCGCTTTAATGGAGCAGTATTCATAAGCGTCAAAGAAGCAGGTTAAAAACCGCTGAACCACCAGCCGGTAAATTTTCTTTTCGTTATCAGAAAGGTTCATGTAGTTTACGCCCTGCTCCGTAGGGATAATGGCGTGGTGGTCGCTGACTTTGGCGTTGTTGACGCAGGATTTAGCGATGGCGCGCTTTTCCCTTAAAATGCTGCCGGCAATCGGTGAAAAATCGCCAAAAGACACAGCGCGGACGCGGTCAGCAAGAGTGGGAACAATATCTTCGGTTAAGTACCGGGAGTCTGTTCGGGGATAGGTCAGCGCCTTGTGCCGCTCATATAGCGATTGCATGGTAGACAGGGTTTCTTTCGGGGTCATGCCGTAGAGTTTGTTGGCATCGCGTTGGAGCTCCGTCAGATCATATAGAGCCGGTGGTGGCGTTTTCTTGTTGGTTTTGGTCAGTTTATCCAGACGAAAACTCTTTCCCTTAATAGAAGCGGCAATGGTTTCAGCATCTTCCCGCTTCATGATTGCAGTTTGGTTTTTTGCGTCTCTGTAGGTAACGGTGAAAACGCCTAAATCAGCTTTTACGTTATAATAATCCTTTGGAACAAACTGGCGAATGGCATTTTCCCGCTGCACAATCAGGGCGAGAGTCGGGGTCTGGACTCTGCCGGCAGACAGTTGCGCATTATATTTGCAGGTCAGAGCGCGGGTGACGTTTAAGCCAACCAGCCAGTCTGCCTCAGCACGTGCCTGGGCAGAATGATACAAATTTTCATATTCTTTTCCGTCTTTTAAGTTCTGGAACCCCTCCCGGATGGCCTTATCTGTCTGGGAGGAAATCCAAAGCCTTTGAATGGGTTTTTTGAAACCGGCTTTGGCAACAATCCAACGTGCTACCAGTTCGCCCTCGCGGCCGGCGTCGGTAGCGATAATCAGAGAGGAAACCTCCTCGCTTTTTAAGAGGGTTTTGACAACGGCAAATTGCTTCTTCGTCTCCGGAATAACCTCCAGAGCCATCTTCTCCGGCAACATGGGGAGATCCTCCATACGCCAGCTTTTATATTGTTTTCCGTAATGTTCCGGTGCGGCTAATGTTACCAGATGTCCTAAAGCCCAAGTGACAATATAGCGGTCACCGGCCATGTAGCCGTTGTTTGGTTTTCTGCAGCCTAACACCCGGGCAAGTTCCTTGCCGACAGAGGGTTTTTCTGCAAGCACTAATATTTTAGACATAAGCGTTCTCCTTATTCATCATTTCTTTTATTGTACCACAGAAAGAGAGCCCTTGTAAATATGGCATTTGGAAAAAGAAAGAAAGACAGGGGTAGTCAATTCTCCATATTTCCTGGACTTTTTTCCCTTGCGCTTTCCCAGTTTCGTTGTTATAATGAAACTAAATAGCGAAAACTGTAAAAAAGAATCAAAAGGAGTTTTGATTATGAAACGATTAAGAGATCATTTTTGGATTTGGGGCCACCCCTTAAACAGCCTTTACGAAAAGTTTGGCATTAAGAAGGAGTCTGATATGGCGCCGGTGGAAGGCATGTACTATCTGGGCGCTGAAAACCTGTTCATCGTTCCTATGGATGTTCCGGTTGACAGACGTCATGAAACTGAACTGGCAAAAGACGTCAGAGAATTCGGTTGGTCCATTAACTATGCTCATAAACATCCTGAAAACGTAACTGAAATCTGTGGTTTTGCAAAAGATTTCAAGAACCTTTCCAGAGGTATTTTTGATGACTTCTTCAGCCCCAGCAATGAAGCAAACAATTTCACAAACTATACACCTGAAATGCTGGCAGGCTACCGCGAAGAACTCCATGCAGCCGGTCTTGATATGTGGGCGGTTCTCTATACAGAAAACTTCCGTCAGCACGATATGGAAACAATTCAGAAATATGTCAATGAGTTTGACGGTATCAGCCTCTGGTTCTGGAATGAAAAAGAAGTACTGGAAGACTACGATAAATATATCGAGATTTTTTTGCAGGTTGCAAAGGATAAAAAACGTATGATTGGCTGTTATCTCTATGACTTCGGTGCGAACAGCCCCGCAACTGGCAAAGCGGTTGTTTATCAGCTTGAAAAAGAACGCGAAATGATTAAAAACGGCATCATCGAAGGCGTTATTCTGCACACAAATGCAGTCATTGCAAAGGACAGAAATGATCCTTACGAAGCAGTTGAAGCCGGTATCGCATGGATGAAAGAAAACGGCGACGAAATTATTTCTGAATAATTGGTATTTTAAAAGGACTGTAGCGACGCTACAGTCCTTTTTTTATTCTTCGTCTTTTTTCTCTTCTTCGTCCGGATTGTAAACGGCTTTGACGTAGCCGGAGCCGGCTTCATATTCCGCATCCCACTTTTTCTTCATTGTTTCATAGACTTCAGCGGGAATCTGGGGCGTTCCTTTTGAAAAACTGGGCTGGAGCATATCACCGGCCGCTGCAGCATCTGTGCAGGCAGTATCATTCCGCCATTTATCTCTTTCTTCTTTGTTTCGCAGATTGGGGATTTCCATGGGGATACCGCCGGCTAAAACAGAACGGTAAGCGAAATGGCCCGGCAGGAACATATCGAGTGCTTCGTAAATATCGATGGTGTCAGCATTTTTGTCGCCACGAATTTTTTCGATGAAGAAATACATGGAGTAGAAATCAGAACCGCCGTGACCAAAGGCATCAGCCAGTTTGCTGAGTTCTGTCTTCGGTTCGTAGGCTTCGACTTTTGATTCGCCATATTCGCCGGAGTATGCATCCGCGTTGACATAGATTTTATACCAGGCTTTTTCGTCAGCATCTTCTCTGGCAGACTCCATACGTCCCTTAGAACCGTAGACACAGTACCAGATGGAATTTTTATACAAATCGCTGTGAATGCTCTTTATGATGCCGCCGTTTTCCAAGGTAATCATTTCAATGCCGAACTGACCGCCTAAACCACCGGTCCGCAGACGGCGCTCGTTTTTTGTGCCCTCAAAGCCCACAACGGAAACAGGACGAAGACCGGTAATATGAATTAAGGGACCGATAGAGTGGGTGCAGTAAAAGTTTGAATGCATGACTCTGTTGCGCCAGTGATCCGGGTCACCGTAAGTAATGGCGTGCCAGCAGGGTTCACAGTTGTGAATGTACTCGCCTTCGCCATACTCAAATTCGCCGACTTTTCCTTCGCGGTATAAGCGTCTCATTTCATAAGGCGCTGCCATATAGCAGTAATTTTCACCGTAGGAATAAACTAATCCGGTTTCTTCGATGGTTTCAATAAGTTCTACGGCTTCTTTCATGTTCTGGCAGGGGAGTACCTCGCTGTAAACATGCTTGCCTGCTTTTAAGCAACGGATGGCAAAGGGAGCATGTTCATGGGCATAGTTTGCCAATACAACAGCATCCATATCATGCTTAATAAATTCGTCAAAGCTTGTGTAATAGGTAATGTTTTCGTCCTGATTTAACTCTTGTTGCTTTTTAAGTCCTTCTTCCCATTTATCGCAAATGGCAACGATTTCGGCGTTGTCGGCCAGTCTGCAGTATTTAATCATGCTGTTACCGCGGTAGGCACCCAACACGCCAACTTTAACTTTTTTCATTTTAAAATCCTCCGTTTTTCATTTCTGGTTTCAGTATAGCATGCCCAAAGGATTTTGAACATGGAAAATGGCTATGGAAACATGGAATAAAGTTATATGTATCTTGACCGATTTTAGGGATTATGCTATAGTAAAATAAAGAGGTGATTTGATGGAGAAGGCAAGCGTTTGTCATTTTATCCCGGAGCATAAGGACACAGTTTCCGTGCAGATTATTAATTTCGTTTTAGAAACGAAACAGCAACTTGCCGAGAACAAAAAGACAAGCCCGGTTTATATCATGAACTATGTCCTTTCAGGGACGGGCACATTCCATACGGCCATGGGCAGTTACCCTCTGTCAGCCGGCGATGTGTTTTTCTGTCTGCCTGCCTCTTCTTATGCCGTTGAATCCGGTGAAGATTTTCAGTATATGTATATCAGTTTTTTTGGCACTCGTGCCAATATGATTATGGACGGGCTGAACATCAGTACGCAACATTGTGTTTTCAAAGGCTTTTCTCATCTGGCGCCGGTCTGGACAGAAGCCATTGACGCAAGTCCTGCCCTTTCTGGACTCAGAAGCGAGGGACTTCTGCTGTATACCTTTTCTTTCCTGAAAGCAGATTTGCAGACAGAGGCAGAGCCGGGCCCGGACGTGACCACGGCTTTAATCAAAAAGTATATTGACGAGCATGCCGGTGACCCGGACCTGTCGGTGGAAAAAATCAGCAATGACCTTTCTTATAACAAGAAATATATCTCTGTCAGTTTCAAGAAAAAATATAAAATCGGCATTGCAGAGTATATTAACACGGTTCGCATTCAGACTGCCTGCAAGCTGATGGAACAAGGCTATACCAATATTGCGGAAATCGCCTTTTTGTGTGGGTATAAAGATCCGCTTTATTTTTCGAAGGTCTTTAAAACCCATCTGGGCTCTTCGCCGCGAACGCGACTTATGGAATTGCAGAAAAATCATGAATAAATAAAACGCCCCGCCGTTTGGCGGGGCGTTTATTTTTGCATTTTGAGTCAGACTTATGCTTCGATGGCAAAGAAGCCGTCGTCGGTTACAACTTCAGAACCGGTCAGGATTTCGAAGAAAGAAGCCGGAACATAGGTCGTACCTTCAATCAAAACAACTGCTTTTTCCAGTTTGGAAGCAGAACGAGCTGCAGAAAGAGCGGTAATATCAGCGCTGTCTAAAACGATTTTCGCGCCGGCAGACTCTTTTTCAACGGTAACGCTTCTTTCGTCAGCATTCCAGGTAACGGTGTAACCCAGTTTTTCGCTGATAGAACGAACGGGAACAAAGGAAACATCACCGTCAACCTTAATATCAGCCGCCAGTGCTTCGCCGTTTACATAAACGCCCTGCAGAGGTTCTGCAGTTTCCGGAGCTGCTTCGGGGAATAACATGATTTTAGAGGGGGTAGCGATACCGGGCAGGCTCATGGTAACGGTTTCAGCCCAAGCCAGGAAAACGCTGCCTTCTTTGATATCGGAAAGGGTTACGATATTTCTGGTTTTGTAAGGAACAACTTCTGTTTCTTCTGTTGCGCGGATCAGGTAAGAACCGTCTTCAGACAGAATCTCAACGGCATTTTCAGTCTTGGTTACTTCTGCAGCCTTAATGTAGAGGGGAAGAGCAGTTGCAGCGGGATCTGCTGCAATAATAGCATAAGCAGCGCTCTGAGGCGGCAGGCTTCTGGTTACCATGGTGCTGTGGTATGCCCAGATGGGATCGCCGACTTTTAAATCAGCAAAAGAAACGGGTGTACCGTCTGCTGCTAACAGGGCGGTTTCTTCTGTGACGTGCAGATGAATCTGACCGGCACCTTCTTCGGGGATAGCCACTAAGACGCCTGCAGTTTCTTCATCGCTCACCAGTTCAGCGATGATACCGCTTACCATTTCAGCGGTGGGCATTGCTTCGGCAATAACAACTTCTTCAGCCTGTTCGCTGATTAACATGATGTCAGCCTCGTTTGCGAAAACGGAACCGGAGCAGAGTGTGCTCATGGAAACTGCTAACAGAGCAGCTAAAATTCTTGTTTTTTTCATTGGAAATTCCTCCTTATGTATTTTGTTTTACGCTTATATAGACGCAGCGATTTTAAAAAAGTTTCGCATATTTTAAAAATTTTTTAAAAAAATAAAAGAAAAAGGAAATCAGGAGGAATTTATGCAGAATATCCGTACAGATTTAGCCATTGAAATGCACGAAATGTTAGCAGAAGCCGCAGAAGAACTTTCCGGCGTAACGATGCGAACAGAAAAGAAAGGAGGCATAAACATCAGCCGGGTGAAAATCGAAACGTTAAAGGCACAACGACAAATGGGCAAACCCATCGGGAATTATATAACGGTGGAGTTTCCGGATATAAATATTGCCGAAGGTGAGGACTATGAATCCTTGTGCCGTGTGGTGGCGAAAGAGATAGGGTCACTTCTTAACCTGAAAAAGAAGAGCAATATCCTGGTGGTAGGGCTGGGCAATCAGGCAATTACACCGGACGCCTTAGGCCCTATGGTAGTGTCCCGACTCATGGTCACCCGGCATCTTTTGACGTACATTCCTGATCAGATCGATGAGGGTATCCGTCCGGTCTGTGCCATCAGCCCCGGTGTCTTGGGAACAACGGGGATGGAGACGGGAGAAGTTGTCCGGGGTGTGGTCGATAAAATCCGGCCGGAAGCCGTGATTGTGATTGATGCCTTGGCTGCCAGAAGCATTGACCGTATCAGCACCACCATTCAGATTTGCGATACGGGAATCAGCCCCGGCGCCGGGGTCGGCAATCAGAGGAAAGCGCTGGATAAAAGCAGTCTGGGCGTTCCGGTTATTGCCGTTGGTGTCCCTACGGTTGTCGATGCAGCAACCATCACAGCAGATACCCTGCAAATGGCAGCAGAGACCGAACTAGCCAAAGAAGACAGTAAACTCTATGAGGCGCTGTCCGACCTTAGCCGGGATGAACAGTATGCCATGCTGCGCCAGGCGTTGCCTGACACCTTAGGCGGTTTTATGGTGACCCCGAAAGAGGTAGACCTGCTCCTTGACAGGGTTTCTAAGGTGGTTGCCAACAGCATTAACTTTGCTCTTCATCAGAATCTTACGTTTGAAGACATCGAAGCCTATACAGCGTAATTTATTCGTTAGTCTCCTCAATAAACATTTCATATTGTCGCTCAAATTCCTTGCCGCTGCGATAAACGGCCGACTTGTTCTTTTCCAGTAGTTTTGTAATGGCGTAGAGGTTAATCCAGATCTGGTTGGTACCGTCTTTCTGGGTTTCCTCATCAAAAATCAGTTGCAGACCGTAATGAAGGTGCGGAGTGCTGATGTTGTTGACGTTTTCTTTTGAACTGTAACCGGTCATGCCCAGGTAGCCAATGACATCTCCGGCAGTAATGATCTTTCCTTCATATATGTCATTATAAGGGTGATCCTTGCGCAGATGTGCATAATAATAGTAGCGCTTTTTGTCAAAACTGCGGATACCGATGCGCCAGCCGCCATATTGGTTCCATCCGACACATTCAACAATTCCGGACTCAATGGCAATAACCGGTGTTCCCACACTCCCCATCATATCGTGGCCTAAATGCTTGCGCTTATATCCATAGGAGCGGGAGGCGCCAAAGTCGTCGAAGTGACTGTAGCTATAGCCTTTGGCAAGCGGCGAAAAGACCCGGAGACCATAGCGGTCGACGACTTTTGTCCCTTCCGGATTATCTGGGTCGGGTATTTCAACAGAATAGTTTCCGACGAAGCCGTTTAAAACGGCACCGTAGGCCTCTTTAAAATAGTTGTAGGTTTTCAGTTTTTTTCCCAATTCATCAATGGTGGCGTTTTCTGACACAAGAGTTTCCTGAAGCTTTGCAATGTCGCTTTTTTTAAAATGAGAAAAGTCGCCGCCGTATTTTGCGGCAAGATAAGCCAGGATATTTACCCAGGAAAGGGGAGTCAGTCCCTCTTCTGTGTGGGTTTTAATATCCAGCGAAAGTGTTGCGTCCAAGGCTTCGTAGGGCACGCCGAAGTCTACCCATTTGATGAAATCTTTCTTTTTTTCCTCAACTTGGGGTGAGGCGGTATAGATGGCAACAGGGGTCAGCGCTCCCGTTGTCAGAATGATAGCCAACATAAATGAGAATAAAACGGTTTTTTTCTTTACGGCTTTAATAATCAAGAAAAACACCTCCGCTTTCATTCTATGTGGCGGAGGTGTAAAAAAGACGTGGAAGTTTACATAGGAGCTGTATTCCGGAAGGCTTTCGGCGACTTTCCAAACTTTTTCTTAAATTGCTTTGAAAAATAGAATTGGTCATAAAACCCGTAGCGTTCGCTGATGTCGCGAATGGATAAGTTGGTACTCAGAAGTAACTGGCTGGATTTAATCAGAACTGTATCCAGCAGATACCGGTAGACCGAAACGCCCAGTTCTTCCCTGAAATATTTTTCCAGTGTACTTTTTGAAACGTAGGTTTGCTTTACGATTTCGTCAGTCGTAAGGTTCATAGACAGGTGATTGTTTATATAGGTAAGAGCCTTCAGAATACAGGGCGAGAAAGATTTTTGGTTCAAGGGAATGTCATATTCCTTTATAAAACAGAATAAAACATCGTAAAGAATCTGCTTTAAATGTATGCCATCGATAGGGTTTTGGCTTGTCAGATGGGTTAACAGCAGGGTTTTTAAGTCGTTTCGGATGGGCAAATGATAGGGAGAAGGACAACCATCCAGGAGATCAATACGGTCAATATTACATAATGTAAAGTGGAAATAGATTTCTTCCATAAAATCGTCACACCAATAGGTAACAGCAGTGCCGGTAGGGAGCAGATACCAGTTTCCGGCTTCCATCGTAAGAAGGGTTTCGCCGTTACAAAGAACTTTTGCGGAGCCCTTGACAATATAGTAAAGTTGAGAACAATTCAGGGATTCCTCTCCGCCTTTCCACCAATTTTCGAGATAGGCGTGACCGAAATGAATCAGGTTCAGATGAATCTGATTCGTAATGTCGCAGAGAGCCGGATTCAACTTAATCATATAAAACACTCCTGATCCTTTTTCCTTATCTTATCATAAAATCAGGGAAAACACAAGAAATGTCGGTCAAAAATACATAGATTTTCGTTCTGGAATCTATGTTGTCTGCGTCGCCTGCTTGTTATAATATAGAAAAGGCGGTGAAACGATGAAAATTATTGAAAAGATTTTGCGAAAAAGGGAAGAGGAAATGTCGAAAACACCAACGGTCGCTTTTTTCGGTGACAGCGTAACAGAAGGCTGCTTTGAACTTTATATGAAAAGTGAATCCCTTTTGGGAAATGTTTGTGAACCGGAATTTTCCTATGGAGTTTGTCTTGAAAAAATGATTTCTCTTGTCTACCCCGACGTCTCGATGAAGTTCGTCAACGCAGGTCTTGCAGGGGATAATGCGAAAGAGTCTCTTAAGAGGCTAGATAAGGATGTATTGACCCAATTACCGGATTTAACCGTTGTCTGTTTTGGACTGAATGACAGTTATTTCGGGTTGGATTATTTAGAATCCTATCTGACCTCGTTAAGTGAAATTTTTGATCAATTATCCGGGGCGGGTAGCGAGATTATTTTTATGACGCCCAACATGATGAATACCTATGTCAGCGAAAGAGTAGAGCCGCCTATGGCAAAAGGCAACGCGAGGGGCACGGAAAAGGTTCAGACCAGCGGCATATATGACCGTTTTTTAGAAGAGGCAAGGAATCTCTGCAACAAGCGGAAAATCCCGGTTTGCGATTGTTACAGGAAATGGAAAAGGCTCTATGAAAACGGCGTTGATACAACGGAGCTTCTTGCCAATAAAATCAACCATCCTGTCCGAGAAATGCATTGGCTGTTTGCCGGGATGCTTCTGGATACGATGCTTGAAAACTGTTGATGGGGGAAAAAGAATGAAGCAGATTGATGAAAAAGAACTGGCGAAAAAGCGACCGATTCCTTTTTATTACATAACGACTCACGATCCGGCGGAACTGACCTATGAAAAGTTTTACGAAGATCTTTCCGATATGAAAGAAAAAGGCTATGGCGGTGTGGTTCTGTTTAACCGTCCGCCAGGTGGCTTCAGTCGGGAACTCTATTTTACGGATGCCTGGTTTTCTATGGTGGGAAACTGCATCCGTGCCTGTCACGATGTCGGACTCCGGCTCTGGCTGAATGATGACTATGATGCGCCGCCGGGAGATATCGGTGGCAGACTGGAAACAATTGCGCCCCATTTAAAGCCACTCCGTCTGCGCCTTGATGGCGAAAATGTCAGGGTGGAAGAGGTTTCCTGGGGATTTCCGGCTTTTGAGCATCCGGAAAGTCCGATTTATTTTCAGAAATATGTCTATGAAGAATATAAGCGTCGGTTTGGCGAGTATTTCGGCAACACCATTGTGGGAATGTTTTCTGATGCTGATTCCCGTCGCGTGAACAGCGAGGTTTATAATACCGATTCACCCATGAAAGATTATTTCCCTTGGACGGAAACCTTTCAAGAAACCTTTGAAGCGGCTTACGGCTATGACATCATGCCGTATCTTCCCTCTATTATCCGCAGAGAGCCTTCAAAGGAAAGCCGAGACTACTGGGAGCATAACAATATTCTTTATATGAATTGGTTTGCTTCAAACTATATCTGGTGTCAGGCAAATGGGCTGGAATATACTTTCCATACCAGTGACACGGCGCCCTATCCTGTTACGACAACTTATTTCAATTCTGCCTTCGCAGAAGGAAAAGCCATTGATGCCGGGAAGCATTGTGACTGGCCGGGCACGGACCACGAAACCCTGAACTTAAACGGTGCCCCTTGGGTGCGCCGGGATCTGCGTGATTATCCCTATATTGTCTATGCTGACGATGCAAGTCATGCCCGGTCGGAGAAGTTTTATGATACTTATGCGGATCTCCGGGCAAAGCAGGCACAGTCTTCAGCTTACCTTTATGATAAGGCGGGGGTTATGTGTGAAATGTATGCCGGTGTATCCTGGCATGCTTCTTATAAAGATCTGCGCAATATTGCCGCCTGGCAGTTTATGCAGGGTGTCAATTTTGTGGTTTATCAGGCGTATCATTACCGACTCTGGGGCGCTATGAAGCACTTTGCCCCGCTGGCTTTTTCCCCTCATAGTCATACGGATTTTTCTATCCGTGAGTTTAACGATTGGGTGGCAGAAACTGCCTATATCTGCTCTCAGGGAAAACTTAAAGTAGATGTGGCGCTCCTTGATGCGACAGATGCTATTTGGGAGGGAACCGGCGATAGCCCGAAAGAACTGGAACTGGTTAAGCGGTTTCACAATTTGCCCAATGGGTTTGTTATCTCTGATTTAAAAGGCATACGGCGGAAAGCTTCTCAGTTGAAAGCTGTGGTTAATCCGGGCCTGCCCCTGACAGACGCTGAAAAAGAAGAAATCCGTACATTGAGTCTTAAGTATTATGAATATGAAGAAGCGGATAAAATTGAAAGCGAACTCCCCTGCGGCATCAAGTGGAGCGGTGACGGAAAATTGATGTTTATGCGTCGGGAACTGGAAGATGGTAGCGAACTTTTGGTTGTGGGCAACATTGAAAGTGATGACACCGTAACCGGAACATTGACCTTTGCAGGGAAAAACTACGAAATCGAGTTGACCTCCGGGGAAATGGCGTTCTTTGGTGGCGGTTATGACCGCTACAGAGTTCCTTCACGGGATCAAAACATTCTGAAACTTTCGGAAACAGTAGAGGTTACCTACCAAAAACCAAATATTCTGCCCCTTGTCCGTTGGGAGAACGAAGAGGGCAGGGGCGTGACCCTAAAAAATCCGGTAGATAATCAGAATTATGTGGTGAAAATGGGATGGATTCAGCCGATTTTAGAAACAGTAGAAGAAAAGCCGACCCTGACGCCGGTGTTCCGGTTTAAAGCGGAAACGGCTTTAGATAATCTGGAACTTCTGATTCCTGATGATACCATGGCGTTTATTGCCTCTGTCTCTGTAGATGGTCAACCTCTTACGGGAGAAGCAGAGAAGATTTTTGATGATTCTTATCAGAAACTTACTTTTGCTGTTGGGGCGGGAGAACATCAGATTTCCCTTGTTCTCAATCAACTGATTTACTCTAATTGCCTGATTTACCTTCGGGGAGAATTTGATGCCTGGGTGGATATTTCCGGAGATTACCTTGCAAATGGCGGAAAGTTTATCCGGGAATTTGCTGAAACAACCCTATCTGCCAGACGGAAAACCTTGCAAACCGGGGTGTCCTGGACCGAACAGGGACAACCTATGTATTCCGGTGTTGTAGATTATCGGTTTACCGTAGACATACCTGAGAATGCCCAAAACCCGACGCTGGTTATTCCGAATATGCACGATCCGGTGAAAATCTATGTAGACGGAAACTTGCTTGGAAGTATCCCTTGTGCGCCCTGCCGCATGGCGCTGGGCGTCGGAGCAGGGACACATCAGGTTACCCTTTCCGTATGCAACACGTTGGGTAATATGCTGGATGCTTTTCGGGTGCCTTCAGGACTTCTGACAGTACCTTATATAGTCTTTAACGAAAATTAAAAAACGGCTGTAGTTTTTTGCTACAGCCGTTTTTTAATTTTATATACTCAGCAGAATAACGGAGAGAATGCCGAAGCAAAAGCCAACCAGTTGCCGCTTGGTCAGTTTTTCTTTAAAAACATACCGGGCAACAAGGACAGAACAGATGATGCCGCCGGCGGAAATCAGAGGAAACATGATAGATGCCGGCATAGACCGTGATGGGTCGGATAGAATGCTGACAAAGAGGTTGATAACGCCGCTTAATAGTCCGCACATAACGCCGAACAATCCGCCGGTTTTCAGGTTATAGACAATTTGCTTTTTTTCTTTAAAGAGGGCAATCACCAGAGAGGCAAGTGCTGCTAAAAAGAAAGCCATAACGAGGAATTCGTTTTTATAAAGTCCGTCATAGGTAATTCCCTGCATTTTCTGGAGAATTCCCGTGCCGGAATTTCCTATAAACGCCAGGCTCAGAAAGAAAATCCACTTAAGGGAAATGCTGTGGTGACCGCCTTTTTGGGTGCTGTTGATTAAAAGCAGAGAAATGCCAAGAAAGACCAGTCCGACTAAGAGAAAGACGGATACGGGCTCGTTTAAAAAGATGAGTCCGAACAGAGCCGGGACGATGGTCGCGTAGGAAATAATCAGACTTGTGACCGCGAGAGAACCTACGCTGATGGCCAACAAATAACAAAGTGCTGCCAAAAAATAGCATAGGGCAAATGCGGTTGAGTAGAGATACAAAGACGGCGGAAAGTCCACGTGAAATCCGCCGGATAGCAGATAAATTAAAATGGCCGAGCCGATATTTAAAACCGAAAAAGTAAAGGCACCGTTCTCAATTCGCAGGGTATAAGACTTACTGACAATCCGGTGCAGCGCTGTGGCAAGAATAATGCCGAAAATCAGGCTTAAATTGATGATGTTCATACTTCTCTCGCTTTCTGGAAAAGGACTTCGACTTCTTCTATAACGGTATCACAGATTTTCTCAATGGAGCCGGGCGCCATCTTGGCCCAGTAGGTATAGTTCAGGTTGGTTTCGTGCCCGTCAAAAGCGAAAGCCTTTTCCGGCGGCAGATAGCCGATATATTTATTGGCGCAATGGGTTACATAGGTCATAGGCGCTTTGGAGCGGAGCTTGAGGTCTAGCTGACTATCCGTGAAAGGTTCCCCGGGCAGGGCAACAATGGCTAAAGCGCCAACCCGGAATACCTGGATGGGATAGAGAAAAACAGGCTCTCGCTTCTGACAACAAAGGGTGCTGTAAGTTGAGGCTGCCAGACTCCATTCCTCTTCAAATTCGCCGCTTTCTTTCCGTTTGATGGGACCGTTTTCGATGATGTCTATAACCTTGTCAAGACGCTCTTTGGGAATCTCCCGGTAAGCGAGCGGAATTTCAACATAGCGGTAGTCCACGGTGCCGGGGACTTCTGCGCCGGTAAAGGACATAGAAAGCAGGATGCGCTCAGCCACTTCGGAAAGGGCTGCGCCCATTTTCTCAGAGTCCATGATGTAATCCGGGGTATAGGGGTCAAAGGGGTTAATGTTCCCGCAACAGCCGTTTAAAACAGTTGGCAGAGACTTAATTCCCAATTTCTTTTGCAGTGTTTCAGACCAGATACCCGGCCAGTCGGAGGTAACGCTGTTATATAAAGAAGGGGTACAGTAGTCGTTAACCGGGTGGCAGGTAAAGTGGAGCAGGGTGCTGACAATATCCGTTCCGTCTTTAAAGCAAACCACGCCCACCTCATCGTCTGCGGGGCTTTCCAGATGGGAAATTTCCGGGCCGAATGGATGCTTCAGGGTGCTATGTTCAGGAAACATATCCATGGTTCCGTCCCGCATAATGATTCTGCGGCAGAAAGCCAGCCCGTGCTTTAAACCGGACTTAATATCCATTTTGACTTCGCGCAGATTTTCATAAGCTTCTTTGGCTGCGAGGGCGGCCTGACGGCAAACGAAAGCAGAATATTGGCTGTCGATTCCGGAAATATATTCTTCGTCCTCGGGAAACTGAATAGGAAAGTCTATATCCAGCATCACTTCGCCTACGCAGGGTGCTGAGTGGGTCTGGATTGCAAAAACCATAATGGCTTCATAGGGAATTCCCAGTTCTTTTTGGATAGAAGTCTTAATGATATCGCAATATTTTTTGTTAATTAAAAGTACATCCAGTGCTACCATGCAGAGGGTCTTTTCTCCCCGGAAAACCGTGGCCTTGGCGTATAAGTTATGCCGGACGAATTTTGCCGGACGATACTCGCCGATGGGCCCGCCGCAGAGATGGGTGCCTTCCTTTGGGGTGATGTCCGCCGTGCCGAATCCGACCGTCAGCGTGCAGGCTGTTTGCATAGGTTCCATTCAATCATCTCATTTCTGTTCATTTACTGTCTATTGTAGCACAACTACGACCTGTAAAAAAGCAATAATCTTCCGTGTTTTTATGATTTTCTTCTTTGTCATACAGAAAAGATTGACAAATGGCAGAAAAATTTATATAGTTATGTTAGGACGCAGAGGGGGGAATTGCGGTGAGTCTTCTTTATGAAACAGAAAAAGTGCGGGAGGCCTTGCAGGCTTTTACAAATGCAACAGGCGTAAATATTGCGTTGATTCAGGAAAACTTTTCAACGCAAGGCGTTACACTTCTGGTCACGACAGAAGAAGGTCAATCGCCGGTATATTGCGAAACGCTGAAAGCGATGGAACACGCGAAAGCCTGCTGCATCCGGTGTGATTGTGAGATTCTGGAACAGTGCAGAAAAAGCGGAAAAATGGAGATGCACGTCTGCCATGCAGGTCTTGTGGATGTTGCCGTTCCAGTGCTATACGGTGAAAAAGTTCTGTGCTACATTTTGTTGGGGCAAATGAAGCAGACGAAAGATTTCTCGGCAGTCCGTGAGCATATTGCAGACCTCGGCGCCGATGTGCGGCAAATGGAAATTGCCTATGATAAACTTCCTCTTTACGATGAGGAAAAAATCGGCAGCGTTGCCCATTTGGCGGTTATGCTGGCCAAATATATTATGTTTGAAAACATATTGGTCATGGGCGTTAGCCGGAATATTGAAAAAGCAGTGACTTATATTGATGAACATATTTCCGAAACCATCACAATCGAACAATTATCGAAAGCCATTGGCGTTTCCAAAAGCGCCTTGTATAGTGATTTTCACAATATATTTGACTGCACGGTTCAGGAATATATCAGTGAAAAACGCATTGAAAAATCGCTGGAATACCTGCTCTATGATGATTTGAGTATGGAAGAAATTGCTCAAAAGGTGGGATTTTCCGGCGCGGCGTACTATGGAGCTGTTTTCAAAAAGAAAAAGGGCATGTCGCCACTTAAATTTAAAAAAGAAAAGTTAAAAAAATAAGGCTGTGCATCCGCACAGCCTTATTTTTTTAGTTATCAAATCGCAATTCCGTTGTGTATGGAATTTTAAAATGTTCATAAGCTTTTACCGTTGCCATTCGTCCGCGGGGCGTTCGGTTCAGGAAACCAATCTGCAGCAGATAGGGTTCATAAACATCTTCAATGGTGCCGGGGTCTTCGCCAATGGAGGCAGCCAGGGTTTCAAGGCCTACGGGGCCACCGCCAAAGTTTTCAATGATGAAAAGGAGCATGCGGCGGTCGATGGCATCAAGACCAATGGGGTCGATTTCCATGGTGGTCAGGGCGAGGTCGGCAATTTCGCGGGTGATGATGCCGTCGCCTTTCACCTGGGCAAAGTCACGGACTCGTTTTAACAGACGGTTGGCAATTCGGGGCGTTCCGCGGGAACGTCTGCCGATTTCCAGGGAACCGTCCGGATCAATTTTCGTGCCTAAAATGTCGGCAGAACGGCGGATAATTTCGTCCAGTTCTTCCGGCGTATAGAGTTCCAAACGGGACAGAACACCGAAACGGTCACGAAGCGGCGCACTTAAGAGCCCGCTGCGGGTGGTGGCACCAATCAGGGTGAATTTCGGAAGATCCAGCCGGACGGAATGGGCACCGGGGCCCTTACCTAAAATAATATCCAAAGAAAAGTCTTCCATAGCGGGGTAGAGAATTTCTTCTACATGACGGCTTAAACGGTGGATTTCATCGATAAACAGAATATCGTGCTCCGAGAGCCCGGTTAAAATTGCCGCCAAATCACCGGCGCGCTCAATAGAAGGGCCGGAAGTCACACGGATGTTCACGCCCATCTCGTTGGCAATGATGCCGGCTAAGGTGGTTTTTCCCAGTCCCGGCGGTCCGTAGAGCAGAACATGATCCAGAGGATCTTTTCTCTCCTTGGCAGCATGGATAAAGATTTTCATATTCTCTTTAACCTTGCTCTGGCCGATATATTCGTTTAAATGCCGGGGTCTTAAACTATATTCAACATCAGAATCTTCTCCCAGCGTCCGGGAAGAGATGATTCTGTCTTCGTGCTGTTCTTCAAAAGGCATTGCTTAACTCCTTTCTCTTACAAACTTTTTGCCAAAATTTTTAGGGCAGAGGTAATAATTTCAGAAACGTTGCTGCCTTCAGCAGATGAAACGGCACGTGTGGCTTCGGACTGGGTATATCCTAATGCGCAAAGTGCCTCTATGGCCTCATTGCCGCTATCTTTGGAAATGGGAACAAAGGACTGAGATTCGTCTGCTTGCTTGATAAAATCGCTGTTGTCCAGCTTGTCTTTAAGTTCCAGAACGATTTTCTGCGCCAGTTTCGGCCCGACACCCTGAGCACGGGTGATGGCTTTAAAGTCTCCGGTGACCACAGCCAGGGCAAATTCTGCCGGCCGGAGGACAGATAAAATGGCAAGGCCTGCTTTAGGTCCGGCGCCGGAGACGGAGATAATCCGCCGAAACATAGAAATTTCTTCGCTGGTTAAAAACCCGTATAAATCCATGGCATCTTCTGCCACTTTCAAGTATGTATAAATTTTAGCCTGACTGCCGACTGAAAGGGCAGACAATCCGTAAGGCGACATATAAATCCGGTATCCGATGGAGCCGGTATCGATGATGACGGCGTTTTCTTCCAGTGCTTCCACTGTGCCGTTAACAAATGCAATCATAAAAATCCTCCTTAAACACCCTCGCTTTTGGTCAGAGTCTGATAGCCTGATGCATAGCCGTGGCAAATGGCGATGGCAAGGGCATCGGCCGTATCGTCCGGCTTGGGGACGGCAGAGAGCCCCAAAAGAGATTTGACCATGCGCTGTACCTGAGCTTTATCCGCCCGGCCGTAACCGGCAACGCTTTGCTTGACCTGCAAGGGGGTATATTCAAATATCGGGACATTTTGCACAGCAGCAGCGAGGACAATGACCCCTCTGCCGTGGGCAACGGAAATACCTGTTGTGATATTGGTGTTAAAGAACAGTTCCTCCACCGCAAAGGCATCCGGATGAAAACGCTCGATTAAAATGTTAATGTCTTCGTAAATATTCCGGAGCCGGTCCGAGAGTTTCATTCCGGCTTTTGTGGTGACGGCGCCATAGTCAATAACAGAAAATTTTCCGCCGTTATAACTTAAAACGCCATACCCGATTGTCGCAATTCCCGGGTCAATTCCCATAATAATCATGATTTATTCCTCAAATAGCATAAAATTTCACTTTTTTCGCATTTTTTTGAAAAAAGATATTGAGATTTTTTCTGTTCTACAGTATAATAAGTAGAGAAGTTATTTATATTTTAACATAGTTTTGGAGGAATTGCAAATGGCAACGAAAGAAAAAGTTATTTTAGCTTATTCAGGCGGTCTGGATACTTCCATCATTATCCCCTGGCTGAAAGAAAATTATGACTACGAAGTAATCGCAGTATGCGGTGACGTAGGTCAGGGTAAAGAGACAGAAGGTCTGGAAGAAAAAGCGCTGAAGACCGGTGCTTCCAAGTTATATATCGAAGACCTGCGTGAAGAATATGTAAACGATTTTATCTGGCCGACCTTAAAGGCTGGTGCAGTTTATGAAGGTAAGTACCTCTTAGGTACCTCCCATGCCCGTCCCTGTATCGCAAAGAGACTGGTTGAAATTGCTGAACAGGAAGGTGCAACAGCGATTTGTCACGGTTGTACCGGTAAAGGTAATGACCAGGTTCGTTTCGAGTTGACCATTAAGGCACTGGCTCCTCACCTGAAGATCATTGCTCCCTGGAGAATCTGGGATATTAAGTCCCGTGAAGAGGAAATTGAATACGCTGAAGCTCGTGGTATCCCCGTTCCTGTTACCAAGGAAGATAACTACTCCATGGACAGAAACATCTGGCACTTGAGTCATGAAGGTATGGATCTTGAAGATCCTGCTAACGAGCCCATGTTTGACAAGATTCTGAAACTGATGGTTTCTCCTGAACAGGCTCCGGACACTCCGACCTATGTAACTGTTGACTTTGAAAAGGGCGTTCCTGTTGCAATTGACGGTAAGCGTTATGACAGCGCAGTTGAACTGCTGACAAAAGCTAACGAACTGGCTGCTGCTAACGGCGTTGGTATTGACGATATCGTTGAAAACCGTCTGGTTGGCATGAAGAGCCGTGGCGTTTATGAAACTCCCGGCGGAACCCTTCTCTATGCGGCTCATAAAGAACTGGAATATCTTTGCCTTGACAGAGATACTCTGCACTATAAATTAAACATCGCTAACGATTTTGCTGAACTGGTTTATAACGGCCTCTGGTACACACCGCTTCGCGAATCCCTGAGCGCATTTGTTGATAAAACCCAGGAAACCGTTACCGGTTCCGTCAGATTAAAACTCTACAAAGGTAACTGCATGGCTGCAGGCGCAACTTCTCCCTATTCTCTCTATGATGAAGAAATTGCTACCTTTGATGAGGATGAAGTTTACAATCAGAAAGATGCTGAAGGCTTCATCAACCTCTTTGGTCTGCCCTTAAAAGTTGGCGCAATGATGAAGAAGAAAAACGGTCAGAAACTTGTGTAAGTGAACAAAAAAGAGGGATAAGATAAGAGCAGAAATTTCTGCTCTTATCTTCCTTTTGTTTTTAGTGTTACAAGCGCCGTTTTCTGCAAAAGACTGCAGAGCGCGGCGGTTGTAACACTTGCATTTGACAAATTGAAAGATGATGATAGAAAGGACCCGGGTTTATGACAAAGAAAAAACTTTGGGGCGGCAGATTTTCCAAAGAAACTGACGCATTAGTTGATGATTTTAATTCTTCCATCCGCTTTGACAGCCGGATGTATTGGGAAGATATTGAGGGCTCCATTGCCCATGCAGGGATGCTTGGCCGCTCGGGGATTATTCCTGAAGACGATGCGAAGCTGATTCAGAAAACCCTGAAAGAAATCCGTGACGATATTGAAGCCGGTGAGGTTGAGTTTGCCATTGATGCCGAAGATATTCATATGAATGTGGAGACACTTTTAATCGGCCGCATTGGCGACGTGGGTAAACGGCTCCATACCGGCAGAAGCCGGAATGACCAGGTGGCATTAGACGTCAGATTCTATCTCCGTCGGCAGACGGATGAAATTATTGCCCAGCTCCGTTCTTTGATGGGAACGCTATTAAATCTGGCGGAGGAACATACAGAAACCATTATGCCGGGCTATACCCACATGCAGAAGGCGCAGCCCATTACCTTTGCGCATCACGTTATGGCATATTTTGAAATGTATAAGCGTGACCTTGAACGCCTGTCTGAATGCCGTAAGCGGATTAATGTGATGCCGTTAGGCTCCGGTGCGCTGGCGGGAACGACTTATCCTTTAGACCGTGCCTATGTAGCAGAGCAGCTTGGCTTTGATGCGGTTACCAATAACTCCTTAGATGGGGTCAGCGACCGTGACTTTGCTATTGAACTTTGCAGTGACTTATCTCTTCTGATGATGCATTTGTCCCGCTTTTCTGAGGAACTGATTCTCTGGTCAACCCATGAGTTTTCCTTTGTGGAAATGGATGATGCCTATTCCACAGGCTCCTCCATTATGCCCCAGAAGAAGAATCCGGACGTAGCGGAACTGATTCGCGGCAAGTCCGGCCGGGTTTATGGTGACCTGAATACGTTACTGGTTATGATGAAGGGTTTGCCCCTTGCTTATAACAAAGATATGCAGGAAGACAAGGAAGCGATTTTTGATGCCATTGATACCGTGAAACTTTGTCTGCCGGTATTTGAAAAGATGATTGCTACGATGAAGGTCAAACGTGAGGTTATGTTAAACGGTGCCAAAGGCGGTTTCGCCAATGCTACTGACGTGGCAGACTACCTGGTGAAAAAGGGTGTTCCCTTCCGTGATTCACACAGTATCGTAGGCAACATGGTTGCCAAAGCAATCGGTCTGGGTAAAAATTTAGATGACTTTACCATAGAAGAATTCAAAGAATGCTCACCCCTGATTGAAGAGGATATTTACGAAGCAATCAGTATGCAAACCTGCGTGGGTGACAGAAAATTAAAAGGTGGTCCGGCTCCCGAGCGGGTTAAAGCCGAAATCAAAGACGGCCGCGATTACTTAAACCGATAAGGAGGGTTATGATGGATAACGTATTTAAAGAATTAGGCGAACGGATCAGCGGACTGCGTGATGCCTGCGGATTTTCTCAGGAAGAAATGGCAGAAGAACTGAAACTGGAACTTTCTGTGTATCAGGATTATGAAGAAAACGGGAAAAACATTCCTATCAGCGTGATTTACGAAATTGCCAACAAGTGTGGCGTGGACTTTACGGAGATTATGACCGGCGTCCGTGCAAAACTGGATACTTACCATATTGTAAAAAATGGACAAGGTCGCGCGATTGACCGTTATCCGGGTTATAGTTTTGAGGATCTTGCCTTCCGTTATAGCGGTAAGATTATGCAGCCTCTTTTAGTAACCTTAGAGCCCTCTGATGAGGAAGTGTCATTAGTTTCTCATCCCGGTCAGGAGTTTAACTATGTTCTCTCCGGCACCGTGGCAGTGGACTTTGACGGCAAGGAACTGGTTCTTGAAACCGGAGATTCCATTTACTTTAACCCCAGCTATCCCCACGGACAGCGGTGCGTTGGTGATCAGCCGGCCGTATTTTTAACCGTAATATCCGAATAAGAAGAGGAGACAGACATGTTACTTGATCGCTTTTTACCGAGAATAGAATTTGATTCCTACGAGGACTTTAAGGCAAATTATACCGTTAATGTCCCGGAGAATTTCAACTTCGGCTTTGATATTGTTGATGCCTGGGCAGAACAGGACAAAAATAAAATGGCTCTGGTCTGGTGCGATGACCATGACGGCGAAAAGAAACTGACTTTTGACGATATTCGCCGCTTGTCTAACAAAACTGCCAACTATTTTAAGTCTTTAGGTATCAAAAAAGGCTCCGTGGTGCTACTCATTCTGCGCCGCCGTTGGGAGTATTGGGTATGCGCTACAGCGCTGCATAAACTGGGCGCTATTTTAATCCCCGGTTCTTTGCAGTTGACAAAGAAAGATATTGCCTATCGTGCTAATGCTGCCGGGATTTCTGCTGTTGTTTGCGTTAATGATCCTTTTGTTATTGAGCAGGTGGAACTGGCGCAACCGGAAGCAGAAACCTTAAAGCATAAGCTTTTAGTGGGTGAAACCAGAGAAGGCTGGCTTGACTTTGCCACAGGCATGGAGTCCGGCAGTGAAGACTTTCCCCGTCCTATAGGTGAGGAAGGAACTCGTTGGGATGATACCATGCTGGTATACTTTACCTCCGGTACAACTGGCATGCCCAAAATGGTGCGCCATAATTTCTCTTATCCGCTGGGTCACATTGTGACGGCGAAGTATTGGCAGTGTGTCCAGGAAAACAAACTGCATATGAGCGTATCTGACTCCGGATGGGCAAAGTTCGGTTGGGGTAAAATTTACGGACAGTGGATCTGCGGTGCTGTAATTTTTGCTTACGATATGGACAAGTTTATTCCGCTGAATCTTTTAAAGAAAATTACTGAGTATAAAGTTACGACTTTCTGCGCGCCGCCGACGATGTTCCGGTTTATGCTCCAGGAAGATGTAACAAAATTTGATTTATCATGCATTAAGCATTGCTGTATTGCCGGGGAACCCTTAAATCCTGAGGTGTTCAAGAAATGGTATGACTTAACGGGCTTAAAGCTCTGCGAAGGCTTTGGTCAGACAGAGGGCTCCGTTTTAGTTGCTAATTTCCCTTGGTTTGAGCCTAAGCCGGGTTCCATGGGTAAACCCTCTCCGCTTTATAACATTCAGCTTTTAGATAGCGACGGCAACGTCTGCGAAGACGGTGAAGAGGGCAGTATCGTTATTATGGGCATTGATAAAAATCCGCCGGTTGGTCTTTTTACCGGATACTACCGGGACGAAGAACTGACAAAGGAAAATCTGGGTACCGGTAACTATGACCTTCGGGATATGGCTTGGCGTGACTCAGAGGGTTATTTCTGGTTTGTGGGCAGAAACGATGATGTTATCAAGTGCTCCGGCTACCGTATCGGACCTTTTGAAGTAGAAAGTGCTCTCCTGGAGCATCCCTCTGTTGTCGAATGTGCCATTACGGCAGCGCCCGACCCGGTTCGTGGTCAGGTCGTTAAAGCAACCATCGTTCTGGCAAAGGGTTATACACCCTCAGATGAATTGGTAAAAGAACTGCAAAACCATGTAAAACGTGTAACTGCACCCTATAAATATCCCAGAATTGTAGAGTTTGTTGAAGAACTTCCGAAAACCCTGGGTGGTAAAATTAAGCGTGCAGAAATCAGAAAGAGTCATAAAGCATGAAGATTGAATCCGTTATGACGCCCCGTCTGTTTGCCATTGCAGACAGCGTCCCTCAAGGGGCAAGGCTTTGCGATGTGGGAACAGACCATGGGTATATTCCTATTTATCTATGTTTAAAAAATCAGATTACAAGCGCCCTGGCAATGGATTTACGGCCAGGGCCTCTGTTTCATGCGGAGGAAAACATCCGCCGTTATCATCTGGAGGAAAAGATAACAACCCGCTTGTCAGACGGATTGTTAGAGCTTTCCGAGGGTGAGGCAGATACGGCGGTGATTGCCGGCATGGGTGGCCTTTTAATCGCTGAAATTTTAGAGGCGGCCAAGGTGAAACTGGATTGCTATATTCTTCAGCCTATGACCGCTGTGCCGGAATTGCGGAAATATCTGGCAGAGAACGGCTACCGGATTGATAATGAAGTGCTCGCTAAGGAAGAGGAAAAGATTTACTCAATTTTGACTGTCCGTCCGGGAAACATGGAGATTTCTGACCCGGTTTATGAACTGGTGGGGGAAAAACTCATAGAAAACCGTGACCCTCTTCTTCCGGAACTTCTGGAAAAGCAACTGGCGAAATTCACCCGGGCTTTTCAAGGGCTTAAGCAGTCTGAACGAGCCGAAACGAAAGAAAAAGAAGCAGACTATGCCCGGAAAATCACATCGCTTTTGCAGCTGAAAGAGGAGTGTAAGCAATGGTCGAATTAAAAGAATTACTGGCTTTTTTTGAAAATGTCGCCCCGAAACATCTGGCAGAAGACTATGACAACGTAGGTCTTCTGGTTGAGGGGTTGGCGGATAAAATTGAAACAATCGTGATTGCTCTGGACGCCGACGAACAGACTGTTTGCGATGCTGAAACCCTGGGGGCAGAACTGATTCTGACCCACCATCCCATAATGTTCCGTCCGGTCAATCGCCTGACGGAAGAGGAGGGCGGTCAGCGAACCATTCGTCGTCTTCTGCAGAAGGGCATCGGTCTTTTTGCTATGCATACCAATTTTGATTCCGCTGCGGGCGGATTATGTGATGTTTTTTCAGATGTTTTCGGGGACTATTCTGAAAGAAGTTCTTTTTCCGGCGAAGCGGATGGCATCGGAAGAATCGGCACCTTAAAAAAACCCGTAACCGTAGGCGAACTTCTGAAACGGGGAAAAGCAGCTTTTTCACCGGAAACGATGATTCGTTATGTAGGTGACGATATGGCAGAAGTTTCCCGGATTGCCGTTTGTAACGGCGGCGGCAGCGATATGATTTATGATGCCTATGGGTTAGGTGCAGAAGTATATATTTCCGGTGATTTTAAGCATCATCATGCCCGGTTTGCCTATGAAAACGGCATGAATGTCATTGAAATTGATCATTACGATGCAGAAGCCGGTTTTTGTGACTTGATGAAGCAGAAGTTAGAAGCTGCTTTTGGGGACAGACTCCGGGTATATGTGGCGAAGCATGAACAAAGTCCCTGGCGCAGTTTTTAAAGGAGAATACGATGGAACGAATTGAAACAGAACGGCTCATTTTAAGAACCTTTGAAGAAACCGACCTGATGATGATGCATACTTACTGTATCAACCCGAATGTTGGCTCCAACGCCGGCTGGAAGCCTCATGAAACCCTGGAGGACTCCAAGCGGATTTTAAAAGAATTTATGGAGGGAGACGAGGTCTGGGCCATCGAAGAAAAGGAAAGCGGCAAGGTCATCGGCTCCTGCGGTTTACACCGTGACCATAAGCGGATGAATGAGCGCGTGCGGATGCTTGGTTATGTTCTGGATGAGCCATATTGGGGCAAAGGTTACATGACCGAGGTAGCAAAGGCTTTGGTTTCCTATGGCTTTACCGGTATGAAACTGGATCTGATCAGTGTTTATCATTTCAGCTTTAACATGCGTTCAAAGCGCGTTATTGAGAAATGCGGTTTTCATTATGACGGCATTATGCGCCAGGCGCGGCTTCTCTATGACGGCAGAGTGGTAGACGATGTTTGCTACAGTATGACGAAAGAAGAATTTTTTGAAAGAAATGAGAGATAAAAAATGAGGATAATCACAGCGATTGATTCCTTTAAAGGTAGCCTTTCTGCCCAGAAAGCGGCGCTGGCAATTGAACAGGGCATACGGACGATTTATCCTGATGCAATTGTGGAAAACTATCCCTTGGCTGATGGTGGCGAAGGCCTGGTTGAGGCTATTTTAGCAGTCAGAAAAGGGGAGAAAAAAACAGTTTTGGTAAAAGACCCTCTGGGTCGTGAAATTCAGGGTTTTTATGGCTTGCTGGAAGATGGCACGGCTATCATTGAAATGGCAGCGGCATCTGGTCTGCCTCTGTTAAAAAGTAGCGAACGAAACCCCATGGAAACCACCAGTTACGGAACGGGGCAGTTGATGTTAGCGGCTCTTGATGCCGGCTGTAAGGAAATATTACTGGGTCTTGGCGGTTCGGCTACTAACGACGGCGGAACCGGTATGGCAGAGGCTTTGGGCATCCGTTTTCTTGATGAAGAAGGAAACGAAGTAGAAGGTTGCGGCGCGGCGTTGGCGAAGGTTCGCGAGATTGACCTTTCGGGCATGGATACCCGCCTAAGTCAGATCCCCTTGCGGATTGCCTGCGATGTAACCAATCCTTTATGCGGTCCCACCGGCGCTTCTCATATTTTTGCCGGTCAGAAGGGCGCAGACAGCGCTATGCGGCAAGAACTGGATGAAGGAATGATGCAGTATGCCAAAGTGGTGCAAAAGGTGAGCGGTGTTGATTTTGCTACGAAGCCGGGTGCCGGCGCAGCAGGAGGGCTCAGCGTGCCGCTGCTGGCATTCTGGAAAGCAGAAACTTCATCCGGTATTGAATTAGTGTTAGATGTTTTACAGATTGATGGCGCTCTCCGGGAGGCAGATCTGGTCTTTACCGGTGAAGGCAGACTGGATGGGCAGACTTTGTTTGGTAAGGCACCGATCGGTGTAGCAAAACGGGCGAAGCAGTATGGAAAACCGGTAATCGCTTTGACCGGTTCTATCGGGGATGGCTACCGGGATGTTTATGAGGGCGGTATTGATGCAGTCTTTTCTGTGCAGAACGGGCCGATGTGCTTAGAAGACTCCATGGCGCATACGGAAGAACTTCTGACAGATTGCGCCCATCGGGTTATAAAACTTTGGAAAATAGCGAAATAAAAAGGATGTCACATATGTGACATCCTTTTTTGCATATCGAAAACCATGCTAAGCCTTCGTGGTTTTAAAAAGGTTAACTGACGAAGAGAAAGAAACAGTATAAACACAAGTAAAGTTATCAGTATAGTACAAATGAGAAATTTAGCAGAAAGTTTTAATGAGAAAAGCCTCCCTTGTGTATACCCTTTCAGGGCACGCGAGGGGAGGTGAGTTTGCGAAGCAAACTCGGAGGGGTTGTAATAGTTAAAGTAGAAATATAACTACAAAAGAAAAAGCAGAAAAACAATCCCTCAGTCTCACTGCGTTCGACAGCTCCCTTTACACAAGGGAGCCTATTTTTTATATTGAATTTACTGAGAAATTCATTGTAAGCAACCCATTTATGGGTAGTAGGTAACAGTTGCATGGCTGCCAGGCCAATAAAAAGACGCACTTGTGCGTAGCCAGTAGTATTAGGGCTATGCCCGAAAATGAAACCCCCGTTATACGGGTGGATATTTATGACTTGTCATATTGTGACAATCTCGTAGGGGTGAAACATATGTCACAAATCGTGTCATTTGAAGCTATTGCTTTTTGGAAAAAAATATGTTATGATATTGATGCAACATTCAAAACAGAATAAACTTCACATATATGTGGGTGTACGCTATACCGGTAAAAGCGTACACTTCGGTTTGTCATACCTGCTTATATGTGTAGTGTTATGCCTAGTTTTGAGTGTTGCAACTTAGACGCCGAAGTTACGTTTTTCAGTGCGTGACTTCGCAAGAGGTTGCGCACCTTTTTTTATTTTACAAAAAAATGAAAGGAAAATGAATGATGGTTCATGCAATTTTTGGAACCGGTGAATTTACAGAAGAAATGCGGCAAAGTTATAAAAGGTTATGTATATGTTTGGCTATGCTACCTGGCTTTTGCTATTTTTTGGTAGGCAATGAAACCGAATATGAGCAGAGTGTGGTCTCCTTGATGCGTGAGATTTATGATGAATACCCTTGCATTGATTATGCCATTATTTCTGTTCCAGAATCAAAGGGGGAGACAAGGACCGAGGAAATTGTTAATTATCCGAAAATTCTGAGGAATCTTCCCTATGACCTTTCGGTTCAGAAACGGACAGAGTGGATGATTGAACATGCAGATACCCTTTTGTGCAACGTTGCAGAAGGGGACAAGGTGAACGAAAAGCTCCTTGCTGAAGCAAAGGAAGAGGGAAAGGAAATCTTTGCGGAGGGTGATTCGATATTGCCGAATTTTAAAGAAGCATCTTAAATAGAAAAATGATGTCACAAGTGTGACATCATTTTTTTAACCGTTAATTAAGTTTGTCATGTTATAAAATCCTGCCGGCTTTCCTGCCATGAAGATAGCCGCTTTCACAGCGCCGGAAGCAAAAACTTCTCTTGAAGTTGCGCTATGCTGGAGTTCAATGACTTCGTTGTTGCCGGCGAAAATTACGGTATGTTCCCCGACAATGGTACCGCCACGGACGGCATGGATACCGATTTCATTTTTGTCACGCTTTTTGCGAACACTGTGACGGTCATAGACATAATGTCCGGCGCCATCTAATTCTTCGTTGATGGCATCGGCGATAGCCAAAGCCGTTCCGCTGGGAGCGTCAAGCTTTTGGTTATGATGCTTTTCAACGATTTCAATATCGAAACTGTCGCCCAGGAAAGCCGTTGCTTTTCGAGCCAGTTCACAAATTAGGTTAACGCCTAAGGACATGTTTGCTGAGAAAAAAACGGGAATGTCTGCTGAAGCAGTTTCCAGACGTTCTTTTTGTTCCTTGGAAAGACCTGTGGTTGCCACAACAACGGGAACTTTTTTCTCTTCCGCGTAATTCATCAGATTTTCAAAATTAGCCGGATTTGAAAAATCGATAATCACATCGGGGATTTCCGTCACGGACGCGAAATCCGGATAAACCGGGAAGCCCTCTGTGCTTTCTGTGTTTAAATCAACGCCACAGAGGATTTCTGCGCCCTCGGTTTCAGCAACCAGACGGGTAATCGCCTTTCCCATTCTGCCGTTGGCTCCGCAGAGTAAAATCTTTGTCATAGGTATCGTCCTTTCGAAAGGGTCAGATTAAGCCGTGCTTAGCTAAGGACTGATTTAAGACTTCCAAGGTGTTGTCAGCCATGTCACAGAGGGGCAGACGCAGAGAGCCTACATTCATACCCATCAGGTTCAGAGCCGTTTTAACCGGAATGGGGTTCACTTCAATGAAGAGAGCCTTAACCAGATCCAGATATTCAAGCTGCAGCTTTAAAGCGCCGTTAACGTCACCATCTAAATATTTCTGGCACATATCGTGAGTTTCTTTCGGAACAACGTTTGCCAGAACGGAGATAACACCCTTACCGCCTAAACTCATGACAGGAACGATCATATCATCGTTACCGGAGTAGATATCCAGTTCAGGGCAAGCAGCTGCGATCTGTGCAGTGTATGCAATATCGCCACTGGCTTCCTTGATAGCCACAATCTGCTCGGTTTTTGCCAATTCTTTTGCAGTTGCAACGTCAATCTTCATACCGGTTCTGCCGGGTACGTTATACAGAATCACGGGCAGGTCGGTTGCAGTTGCCATTGCGTTATAATGCTGAATCAAACCTTTCTGGCTGGCCTTGTTGTAGTAAGGCGTAACAAGAAGGAGACCATCGGCGCCGCGGTCAGCAGCAGCCTTGCAGAGTTCAACACCGTGATGGGTGTCGTTACTGCCGGCACCGGCAATTACAGGGATTCTGCCAGCGGTATGCTTTACGGCAAATTCAATTACAGAAAGATGCTCTTCATCGGGCATTGTTGACGCTTCGCCAGTTGTGCCGCAGATGATAATTGCATCCGTATCATTTTCAATTTGAAAATCAATCAGCTTAGCCAGGCTGTCAAAATCTACGCCTTTTTCGTTAAAAGGTGTGACCAATGCAACGCCGGAGCCTGTAAAAATTGTATTCTTACTCATAGCTTCTTTCCTTTCAATTTTTAGCGGGTAATTTCACCGGATTCCCACATTTCAATTAACTTCATAGCAACCTGAACAGCGTTGGTTGCAGCACCTTTTCTGATGTTATCAGCAACAACCCAGAGGTTTACGCCGTTGTCAATACTTTCATCACGACGGATTCTGCCGACAAAGGTTTCGTTCTTGTCTTTAGCGGTGATTGCCATGGGATAGAAAGCGTTTGCCGGATCGTCCTGAACAACCAGACCGGGAGCAGCAGACAGAACTTTCTTCAGTTCGTCAAGATCAAAGGGTTTTTCCAGTTCAACGTTGATAGATTCACTATGGCAGTCAAACACAGGAACGCGAACGGTGGTAGCTGTGATCTTCATGTTATCGTCGCCCAGGATCTTCTTGGTTTCGTTCACCATTTTCATTTCTTCCTTGGTGTAACCGTTGTCTAAGAAAACGTCAATCTGAGGCAGACAGTTATTGAAGATAGGGTGGTTGAACTTCTTGGGAGGTTCACCTTTGATGCCGTTTGCCAGGTCAGTATAACCGCCCATACCAGCACCGGAAACAGCCTGGTAGGTAGAGTAAATAACACGGCGGATACCGTAAGCCAGCTGCAGAGGACGCAAAGCAACCATAGCCTGAATGGTGGAGCAGTTGGGGTTAGCGATAATGCCGTTGTGCCATTTGATGTCCTCAGCGTTAACTTCGGGAACAACCAGAGGCACCTTAGGATCCATTCTGAAAGCGCTGGAGTTATCGATTACGACAACGCCCTTGCTTGCAGCAATGGGAGCGAATTTTTCACTTGTGCTGCCGCCGGCAGAGAACAGCGCGATATCGATGTCTCTGTCGAAGGAATTTTCGTTCAGTTCTTCGATTACATAGTCTTTACCCATGAACTGAATGGTGCTTCCTGCAGAACGAGCGGACGCAAACAGATAATAATTTTCAACAGGCAGGTTCATTTCCTCCAGAACTTTCAGGAAAGTTCTGCCGACCATGCCGGTAGCGCCTACCACTGCAATGTTGTACTTTTTCATAGTTTTCAACTCCATTTCCGTTGCGCTTCTTTGCGCAACCTTTTATATTTGTAAATCTTTGTATAAACAAAAAGAAACCAAACTCCCGACAGTTGGAGAGTTTGGCTTTAGAACACATTTACATATAGAAAAAATGCATTAAAGCGTGATAGCTCCCCATCCGCAGGCGCAGATGACAGTGATACGGCTCTTAACCGTATCCCCAGGCAAATGCGGGCGGAACCGCACGACCTTCGGCGTTCTTTCCCTTTTGCCGTGACGTCACCAAATCTCCGCATTCTCCTTCACAGCGACTCATTAAAAAACGCGCCTCTATCTAATATATTATACTACCATGAATACAAACAGTTGTCAATCTTTTTTTACTTTTTTTTCAAGTTGATTGTCCAAATATAAAAAATGATTGACATTCATATAATGTTTTGATATAATAATCTGGTACAATTTAAGGGCTTTTAGCTCAGTTGGTTAGAGCAACCGGCACATAACCGGTCGGTCCGGGGTTCGAGTCCCTGAAGGCCCACCAAAAATCGACAAGGTTCATAACGAATCTTGTCGATTTTACTTATTACCTATTCACTATTCACTTTTCCCTAAAACACCTTGTCGATTTTGGGAAAGTAATAGGTAATAGTGAATAAGGAAGAGGTAAGGTTCAAACTCACTAAAGCGAGTTTGTTTAAAAAGGAGAATGTTTATGGATAGTCCGTTACTTGTGAAATCAAAACAGTTTGCTTTAGATATAATTAAAGTTTGCAATAAAGTAAAAGGCGAAAAAAGAGAAAGTGTACTTACCAACCAACTTATTCGAAGTGGCACAAGCATCGGTGCAAATATAAGAGAAGCATTTTACGGACACGGAAAGAATGATTTTATTGCTAAACTTCAAATAGCATTAAAAGAATGTTCTGAAAGTGAATATTGGATTGAACTTCTTATTGAAAGCGGTTATTATGAAGACAGAAAAGTTTTGGATTTATGCGTAGAACTTAAAAAGCTTTTAATTTCATCCATAAATACCGCTAAATCAAATCAAAAATAGTTTGTTGTCAAATCGGGCTGTAAACACAGCAAAAAGCACTTACCAAACGGTAAGTGCTTAATTTTTTTATTCAATTATCGACATATCG
>JBGUTC010000030.1:0-13353 GCA_045132895.1 Clostridia bacterium | reverse complement strand
CTGGCTGAAAAGCGGAAGATGGCTCTTCGTGAAGAGTTAAAGAACGGTTATCAGGAAATGGCTGACATCAATCTGGAGCTTTCTGACATGTATTTTGACCTGGAGAACGAACAACTCTCCGGGTACGAGGAAAAACTGTCGGAGTGTGAATCGTGTGGTTGTTAAAAGAGGAGATATATTTTACGCTGACCTGAGTCCCGTGGTTGGTTCGGAACAAGGAGGCGTTCGCCCGGTTTTGATTGTGCAGAACGATATTGGCAACAAGTTCAGCCCCACAATCATCATCGCGGCAATCACGTCGCAGATTAACAAAGCAAAACTGCCTACTCATCTGGAAGTTTCTGCCGATGAATTCGGTCTTTCAAGAGATTCTGTTGTTTTACTGGAGCAAATTCGCACCATTGATAAACGCAGGCTCCGGGAGCGCATCGGGCACCTGGATGACGAGCAGATGGCACGTGTGGATGATGCTTTAACTGTGAGTCTGGGATTAATCGAACTATAAGTGTGGTACATGAAATTTGGATGGTAAAAAACCGCCTGCCTTTTACAGGGCAGGCGGTTTTTCTAAATGCACTGCTTGTTCCATTTCATTCCACGGAACCGTATAAGCTTTTCCTTTTGCCACAAAAACAGATCCGGCAGGATTCGCCGTATCCCGCTCTTTTTCATAGCCGATTTGCGCAATCACCTCTTCGGCGTTATGACAAGAACGGTACCCCGCCACTCTAAGAGAAATCTGAGCCTCTCCACCGGTTTCCATCGCAAGGTCTTTGGGATAATTCATAGCCGTTGCAACCGGCACTATCCCGCGGATAATCGCTCCGGCAGAAGTCATCTCCGGCGGTTCTGACTCGCCGGACATACGCTGAATATCGGAAATAATCTTTCCACAAAGAGCCTGGGGAACAACCACTTCAAAGGCATAAATCGGCTCTAATAACTTAGATTCTGCCGAGAACAGTCCCTGACGAATAGCGCGATAGGTCGCCTCACGGAAATCCCCGCCCACCGTGTGCTCATCATAAGCCTTTCCGTTCATCAGGGTAATTTTAATATCCGTAATAGGCGAACCGGTCAGGGCGCCGAGATGGGCTTTCTCGAACACATGGGTTTTTACCAGATGCTGATACTGTTTTTCAAAATAATCCGTTGAAATCTGACTTTCAAACTGAATGCCGCTTCCTGCTGATAAAGGGGATAATTTCAGATGCACCTCTGCATAGTGCCGCAAGGGTTCGAAGTGGCCATAGCCATAAACCGGTGCTGTAATGGTCTCCCGATACATAATCTTGCAGTCACCGAAGGTAGCAGAAATCCCAAACCGTCGTGCCAATTCGTCAGCAATTATCTCCTGCTGGATACTGCCCATAATCTGAATCTGCAAATCCTGCAGTTCCTCATTCCAGTACACAGAAAGGGTGGGTTCTTCATCTTCTAAGATGCGAAAAGCAGACAGAACCTCCCGGGACGAAACCTCTTCTCCGAAACTGACAGAACAGCGCATAGCCGGTTGCAAAAGCATGTCTTCCCGCCCACTCTCCTGACCGATAACATCACCAGCATTTACAGCCGTTAAGCCACAAACACCGCACAAATCTCCGGCGACGGCATGTTGTGCCGGCTGGTATTTTCCACCGGTATAAAACCGGATTTCGTTGATTTTCTCCGTTTCCCCGCCCAGAAGCAGTTTATCCTTCACGTTCATAACGCCGGAAAGAACCTTTAAAAAACAAACGCGGTTGCCGTCCTCCATATGTCGCACCTTAAATACCCGAGCAGTAAAAGGGGCTTCGGTACGGTAATCCGTTACAGAGAGACGATCCAACGCTGACAGAAAAAAGTCAACGCCGCTATCTGTCAGCGCACTGCCATAAAAACAAGGGAATAACGCCCGTTGGACAATCAGATTCTTGACGGTGTCGGAAAAACGCAAATCCTCCGGGTGTTCCATGTAGCCTTCTAAAAGCGATTCATCAAAAAGAGCCAACTCTTCTGAACAATCTTCCATAAAATTCAGGCAATTGCCAAAAACCGTATTAAGTTCTTCTAAACATGCCCCATAATCTGCCATAGGCATGTCTGATTTATTAATAAAAATAAAAACCGGCTTACTCAGTCGTTCCAGCAGACTCCAAAGGGTCTTGGTGTGGGATTGGATGCCGTCTGTTGCTGAAATGACCAAAACGCCGTAATCAATCACAGATAAGGCACGTTCTGCCTGAGGAGAAAAATCTGTATGCCCCGGGGTATCCACCAGATAGTAACTGTTTTCCCCATAAGAAAAACCAGCCATATCAGAAAAAACCGTGATCCCGCGCTGACGCTCTGTTTCGCCGTAGTCTAAAGTCGTGTTTTTATCATCAACCCGGCCAATATTACGAATCACATTGGTTTTATACAATAGCCGTTCTGAAAGAGTCGTCTTCCCGGCATCAACATGAGCAAAAATACCTATGGTCTTCTTCACAAACACTTCTCCTCCCCTTTTTTATCTTGAAACCATTATAGCAAAAATCTGAGCCATTGTAAAGTAAAAGAGAGCACTCAAATAGTGCTCTCTTTTACTGTTCTTTGATAAAGAAATTACCAAACCATAGATTTTCAGATGCAGAACGGAGAAACCAAGTCCCGATGGCGTACAATGGTACGCCGAGTGGCGCGGTTGATCCGTAGTGCAACGTTCTGCGCTGAATTTACCGGTTTTTTACCAGAGAAGGGATTCGAATCCCTTTAACTTATACATTGCTTCAACAAAGTAATACTCACCATAAATCCAGGGTTTATGTTCTCCACTGACATAAGCAGACATGCTGTTCTGCAGAATGCTCTCCTCTTCTTCGCTCCAGTCACAATGAGACTCGGTCAGCGCTTTTAAAATATTGATAGCTGCATTAATATACATTTTCTTTTCAAATTCAGGTACAGCCTTTGCGATTTCAATCAGACCGCAAGCGGTGATTGCGCCAGCGGAGGTATCATAGAGAACCGGTTCTTCCGGCGAACGGAAGTCACACTTGGGCACATAGCCTTCGCTACATACTGCTGCGATGAAGTAATGTGCAACGTTTTTAGCCACATCTAAGTACCGTTTTTCGCCGGTATAAATATAGCTCATAACATAGCCATAAATTGCCCAACCCTGACCTCTGGTCCAGGAAGAATTTTCCGGCTCATAACCCTGAGTATGGGGTGCGGGTCCGATATACTCGCCGGTTTCGTAGTTATATTCAATGATATGATAAGCAGAACCGTCGGGACGAATATGATACTGCAGGAGTTTGTCTGCATGGTGCATTGCAATCTGCTTGAATGCAATATTGCCGGTTTCCTTCGCAGCCCAATAAAGCAGGGGGATATTCATCAGGGAGTCAACAATAACCCAGCCCTGAACATCGTCTTCATTCCAAGCCTTGATAAACTCACCGTTTACATTATAACGGGAAGCCAGGCTGGCTGCTGCATGCAGGTTTCTGTTCTTGGATTTTTCGTTACCGGTCAAACGGTAATTTGCACCGGCGGACAGATGCCACATGAAGCCTACGTCATGATGCAGACAGTTGTAATCATAGAGGGCTTTATCCATTGTGTTTTCTGCGGTTTCAGCCGCTTCACGGAAGCATTCTTCCTTGGTTGCTGAATATAAAAGCCACATAATGCCCGGCCAGTAACCGTTTGTCCACGCTGCCGGACCACAATTGTTATACACGCCATTTTCCGTGACCAACGGCAGTTTATCCTTACAGGTCACGCTGGTACGGCGCAGTTTTGTTTCGATTTTAGACCAGGTTTCGTCAATCCATGCTTGATTTGCCTTTATAACTTTTTCCATAATAAACGTCTCCTCTCTTTATTTTGCCACACTCTTGCCGGATGCACCATCTGCTTCCCAGCAAGTTTTTACGCCATAAATTTTCATAGCCAAAGCTAACATAAAATAGTAATCGCCATAGGTTGTAAAGGTGTCGCGCCCGTTAGACCGGCGCAGCATTCCGACAATCTCCGTATTGGTATCTAAATACTCCTCTGCTAACACTCTGAGCGCCTTATCAGCATGGTTCCGCAGTTTTTCATTCCCGACTAAAGAGTCAATCAACAGGAATGCACAGGACATAACCGCCGCCGCAGAGGTATCCACATTAAATTTCTTATTTGCCGGGTCGGATTCATCCCAAGGCACCTGCACGTTCTGCGGATAACTGCTTTTTGCCGGAAGATCCTCAGGCAGACGGAAATCCCAGACCGGGACAGGGCCGTCTTCTAAACTCTCCAGGTACTTATCTGCAACCTTCAAGGCAACTTCTAAAAAGTCTTCCCTCTTGGTGTAGGAATAGGCCATTGCAAGACCAAAAACCACCCAGGCTGTTCCCCGCCCCCAATGGGAGCCGTTTGCATATCCGCAAGAGTTAATTTCCTCTGTGGGCTCTCCCGTCTCCGGGTCAAAGAGCCAGGCATGTGCTACAGAATAGTCCTCACGAATCAGAACACGCATCACTTTTTCAAAGTGGCAATCTGCCACATCACGATAAATATAATGTCCCGTTTCCTGCCACGCCCAATATAAGAGGGACAGGTTCATACTGGTATCCACAATCATACGGCATTCCTGACGGGGCTCGTTCATAAAATTCCAGGCATCAATCACCCCGGCTCTCGGATTAAATCGCTTAATCAATTCATCTGCTGCACGAAGTGCCGTATCACGATGGTCCGTATCGCCGGTAAGCTGATACAGATGAACACTATAGGGAAGGTACAAAAAACCAATATCATGCATCGTCTGGGTATAAGGACGGAATACCTTATCCCGATACTCTGCTTTAAAATGGTTCGCCCATCGGAGCATTTCTAAATCTCCATCTGTTTGCAAAAGGAGCGATGCCATACCTGTTACCATTGACGCCAGCCAGGTCCAATAATTATCGGCAAAAGAAACTTCATTTTCACCATTTTCATAGTAATCTCCGCTGCTGCTAGCACACATTTCCTGCAGTTTCCCGGACTGTTTCACCATATGTAATCGTGCTTTTTTGGCACAGACCCGATATGCCTCCTGATATGTCATGTCCATCCTCCTTTATTCCTATATTCAAGACGGGAGCGATTTGCTCCCGTCTGAACCTGTTATTAAAATCAGCCAAGCATTCTGTCTAAAACAGTTGCAACCTGAGCTCTTGTTCCGTTTGCTTTCGGAGCAAAAGAACCGTCTTCCATGCCATTCATAAGGCCTTTCTGGCTCGCATACAGGATGTAAGGCGTTGCCCAACCACTGACTGTGTGACCATCATTAAAGGAAAGTTCTCCCTCGGGAGCCGCAAATGTTTCTCCGGCAAGAATTGCACTTGCACTGGCAAGAATCTTTGCCATTTCCTCACGAGTTACCAGGTCATTCGGCCGGAACGCTACATCAGCTGAAATAATCCCCTTATCAAGGGCTGCCTTGATGTAGGAAGCATACCAACTGTCAGCTGCTACATCACCGAAACCGGTGTCTACACCGTTCGCGGTCAGTTTCAGAGCTCTTGCCACCATGGTAATCAATTCAGCACGGGTAATGTTGGCATCAGGACGGAAGGAACCGTTATCACCTTTAATAATGCCCTTATCAGCCATGCGATCGATGCTTGTTTCAGCCCAGTGACCGGAGGTATCGCTAAATCCCTGAGAAGGAGCAATCGCGCCACCGCCAATGCCACCACCAACGCCACCGGCTCCGCCGGATCCGCCGTTTCCACCGGAACCGCCTTCGCTTCCGCCAGCGCCACCTGCATTGCCGCCTGCGCCGCCTGCATTGCCGCTACCGTCTTCGAATAAACCACCGCGATCATTGTTCGGGTCATCTTCTAAGGTGGTATCGGATTCAACACCGGACATGGTAATTGTACCGCTAGCCGCGTCAAACTCTACCGCTTTCTTATTGTAAATAACGTTCTTGAGTTCCTGTTCTACATAGATCTCTGCCTTGGAAGCATCCACATCAGCACTTCCGAAGACTTTAACAGTGTTATCATTGACTTCATAAGCCAGAGATTCAACTGCTGTTTCAGTAGCAATCAGGTTAACACCGTCTACTTCCTTAACATAGCTACCCTTATCCATGATAACTTCAAGAATTTCGCCATCTTCAGAAGTTCTGATAACTGCCATTTGTGCATCTGTTTCATAACCGCCAAAGGTATGAGCTGCACCGGCTACATGGTCATAATCCATCATGTAATAGAGGTAGTTTACTTCGCCGTCAACTGTGGTTGTAATCTTCATTGCCGTTGCATCATGCTTCGGAATGGACGGATTATCATTGATGACAATATGTTCGGCGGAAACGTCACCCTGGCTCTTATAAGGCAGGATAACTGTATCATAGGTTGCTTTACCAACCACATTTTCCTTCTGATAGTAAGCGTATCGAGCAATAGAAGCAACGCCCCAAAGCTCAGTATCCCAACCGTCAGCCTCAACAATCGTTGCATCAACATCAGCAGAAGCCAGTTTTACCTGTGCACCGGAATCAAAGTTTGAGAAGATAGTTCTGTCTTCTTCGTTGCTGTCCAGTTTTGCCAGAGCAGACATATGCCACAGCTGCTTGTAACTATGCTCTTTTGTTAAATCTTCCGGCGTCATCAGGTCGGAAACGATTAAAATATTGGGTTTTAAGAAGGTAATGGTTCTTCTGTGGTCAACCTGCTGGATTGAGTTCGCCGTTGTGGTAACGCTGTAGAAGTCAACATTATCATTGGTCACCCAATCATGCTTTCTACCCTGAGGTACCAGGTCAGTTGTGCTGTTACCAGCCTGAAGACGCTGAGAAGTATTATCAATCTGAACCGTGTTATGGCCTAAGGTTGAAGTAACGTAAGCACGTTCCGGCGTTGATTCCTGGCCGCTGCCGTAAGCATAGTAACCGGGGTCAATGAGCAATGCCTGACGGAAACCATTTAAGATAATCTGGTTTGCATCGGCATGACCGTGGGTTGACCAGCCGCTACTGGGAACGAAAGCAAAAACACCGTCGTCTGTCCAGTCGGAACGCATAATTGCCATCAGGTTGTCATCATACTGAACTGAAGTCCAGTCAGGCATAATACCCTGTCTACCGTAGGTCGCAATAAAGTTAATAACATCGTCTTTTGCAATTTTGTAGTAGTCCTGGCGTCTTGGCGTTACTCTGGTTCTGGACTTACCGTTATCACCCCAAACGATGCTGACACCGCCGTTGGAAGCAAGCTGTACATAATAGAGAACACCTTTTCTGAGCAATTCTTGTGCTTCAGGTGAATAATCATAACCTGCTTTTCTGATCAACTCCCAGAAGGAGATGAAGTCGCCCAGTGCCTGGCTGGTGTAACCGTCGGTTGCTTCCATATAGGAACCGTCTTCAAAGAAGCTGGCCTTCATCAGTCCTTCCATAACATCTGTTGCTGTTTCAATCAGCGAACTGGATGCATGGAATTCCGGCATGAACATCGCTGTCTGCGCAAAGGAGTTGGCTTCCAGAATCTTCTGGTTTGCACCCATACCGGCGTTCTTCGGATGTGTTAAGAACTTCATCAGCTCATCAGCACCATGCCACATATTTTTCAGAATCGCTGTCATGACATCCGGTGTCATGTATTCGCTGTCTTTTAAATACTCGATATGGTTAACCAGGTTTGGCAGTTTACATCCGACTGCCAATGCACTGGGATATGCACCGTAACGAACCTCGTTCGGCAGGATTTCCCAGTCCTGAGAGGAGATTGCCTGACCCTTGTTCAGCGCTTCAGAGTAAACGAATCTGCCCTGAGTATCCGTGATAAAGTCCATAATGGAGCCAAGTGCTGCGTATGCATATTTTTCGTCACCGGTGTAAGCATATTCAGCCGTTGCCGTACCGCAGGTGTTCAGACGAACGTCCTGGATAATATACTCTGACTCGGAGTTAGAGGGTTTCTTCCAGTCATGGCCGCCGGGGAGGCCGTTATAGTTAAAGGTATAAAGTTTTAAGCTGTTTAAGGTCGCCGTCTCAGCCGTCCAGCTGGTACCTTCACGGCAGATAACCAGTTCTTTTTCTGTTGCGTAAGGTTCTTCAATCTTCGCGGTCAGGCGAAGAACGGCATCCGTTACTTTATCGGTTGACTGAATCTTTCCGGTTGTATCAAACTCCAACAGAAGGTCAGACAGACCGTCGCCCTGGAATTCGCCGAAGTAACGAACGGGCATTTCAACTTCATCAGAGAAGTTATCGTATTTATAGATACCGCCACGAATGGTTGTATCGCCGCTTGCAACGAAGGTTTTTCTGCTGCCGTTAACGGTTGCTTCAACTGTCGGACGAAGAGAAACATCCGGATGCTTAGAAGAAATCACGCGAACGGTTGAATCTTCGTTAAAGCGGGCAGATACCTTATAGGCTGTTTTTGCATTTGCAACAAGGCTGTTTGCCAGCGGAATTTCATAAGTTACATAATCATGAGAGGTAATGGTTCTCATGGTTGCAAACTTATTATGGTTTTCACTGTCATGGATGTTAGACAGAACGAAGGCATCAGCATAGGACGGATTACGTCCGAAACCATTTGCCAGGAAGCTGGGGGCACGGTTCTGCATGTAAATCAGCAGTTCTTCTTTTGCCAGTTCATAATCGCCGGCTTTAACTGCAGCTTCAACTTTACCCAGCTTTCTGCCATACTTGTAGTTCAGTTTACCAACAGTTGACCATTCGCTGCCGTTCCAGAAACCGAAGAAATCTTCATCGCTCATATGCTTCGGATCCAGCATCGGATCATCTGCGATAACGGTAAAGGTAAAGTCCTTTGTCCGGACAGCCGCACCATAAACGATAACAGCTGTCAGCGTAACGGTTTCGTCAGGAGATCCGGCACGAGGACGGATAACACGACCGCTGTTTGTAATAACTCTGGAGTTGGAGCTCTTCCAGATATAAGTACTTCCGTAGGGACCGTAATCCGGGAGATCCAAACTGCTTCTGATAGCGCTGGAGTCTGTATCATCAAAGGAATAGAAGTTCCAGTTATCGTGATTTAAGAATTCATCGTCTTTTTCTGCAACAGATTCGTCTGCCTCATATTTCGGCATAACATTGAAGGTAAATTCCTTCACAACGGAGAAGCAATCGTAGAAAATAGTTGCTGTCAAGGTAACCTTTTCTTCATTGGGCCATTCCGGCGGACGGTGAACCGTACCGTCGGTTTCAATCAGGGTTTCATCGGAGCTTTCCCAACGGATTGAACTACCGTATTTCCCCTCGGTTACCAGATTCAGGTCACTTGCCAACTTACCCTTAGCCGGAGCGGGGATACCGTCACGGATCAGTTCTTCTGTCAGCCAAGCGCTGTCATTTTCAGGACGCAGATGGGCAACAGGGTAAGCTTTAAACGTATCGAACTCAGAAACTAAAACCGTTACCCAGTTAGAATCTTCAATTCGTGTACCAACGGAACCAATACCATGTCCGGTAAGGCTATAGGGATATGTATTGAAGACGATGCAATCACCATCGACCCATACAGAAATCGTTCCGGCGGAATCATCAGTCATAATGGTCACATTGGCCTGAATACCATTAATCTGCTTTTTATTACCGTCTTTATCCGTTGTAACTTCAAAGGAAACAGGAGTTTCATATTTCTTGGATGAATATGTTTCAACCAACTGGCCGGAAGCATCACGATGACGCAAACGGAAGGAGTTATCCTTCTGCCAGTAAAGGAGCAGCATAGTTCCGCTACCATCAATCTGCTGGCAAACTTCACCGCTACCTACCTTGGTCAGGCTATACTGGGTAACACCCAGGTCACCGATAACCTGCTGAGAGGGCTGGAGAGAATAACCAAAGGCTGTCGGTCTGCTGTTACCGTCATTCGTTGTAACCAAATCTTTCAGACGGGTAATTTCAACATAGTCATCACACTCGGTAATAACACCGTGCCAACCACGGGAGGTAGACCAGCTATCAATCTGATGGCCTGTCAAGCTGGGGTTAATGGATTCGGTGTTACAGGGCTCGCCGGTAGTATGAACCGTATATTCTGCTTTATAAACACTTTCGTAGCGATCCGGAACCGGTGCGCTGTCGAAGCTATAACTTGTTGGGAGAACACCCAAACGGAATTCCTTCGTCAGGCTGTAGTCACCGTTGGTAACCGTTGCGGTTATAACCGTATAAATATTACCGGTGGTATCAGCAGGACGGTGAATCGTACCATTATTTTCAATCAGAGCCTCATCAGCAGAAACCCAGGTAATGGAGCTTCCGTACTCACCTTCACTATAGAAGGAAAGGTTATCGCTGATTAAGTTGCTGCCGATCAGTTGACCGGTCAGGATGCTCTCTAAGGTTACAGCATCTATGTCTTTTTTCAGAAGAACCAGGTCACCTTCACCATCACGGAGAACCTTAGTCTTCAGACGAACCGTATGGCTTTCTTCGCCACAAGTAACCTCAGCAGTCAGTTCAACCTCAACATCAGTCTCAGACTCCGGTCTGGTTACAACGCCGGTGTCCGGATTGATAATCTCCGGATGAGAAGAAGACCAGGTAATAGAACTGCCACGACCACCCTTTTTCGGCAGGTTAACGTCGTAAGCAATCAGACCTTCGTCGATTTCGCTGGGCGCAATCAGTTTATCATAGGTCAGGTCAGCCGCATCGTAGCGAGCTGCACGAATATCATCTGTCTTCAGATACCAGAAACGGAAGTTGTCAACCTGAACCGAGAACTTCGTGTTATCACGAATCATAATGACGTGAGAAATCGGTCCGGGACGGAACTGCAGATTTTCTCCTGCCAGTTTGTTGTTTAACAGCAGGTTAGCAAGACCGGTATCGGTATCCAGAATAATCGTTACTTTACAACGACTTGAGGTATCAAAATCTGCTACCGGATAGTGAATCCAGTTAAAGCGGCCTGCCGTTGTGGTATTATAGTCAATACCAACACCAACACCGTCGTTGCCCGCATTCCAACGGATATCGGTCTGATAGGTAGAACTGGAGTTTGCCAGTTCCAACTGGAGACCGTTACCGCCGGCAGGACGGGTCATAACAAATTCAATGGCGATTTCGCCGTGTACTTCCGTTCTGTCCGGCAGTAAGTATGTATCCGCACGAACTGCAGACGAATCAGAAGCGCTGGTCGAGATGTTCAGTTTTCCGCCATCAACCGTAACCGTACCAACCGCACCGTTACGGAAATACATCACATCTTCATTATAAGCATCATAGTCCTCACGTCTGCCGTCGTTGATAATTGCCGGCAGGCCGTCAGGCGTAGCACCTATGGCTGGTACTTTAAAGTTATAGGTCTTTGTAAGCGGTGTGCCGCTTCCATAGGAAACCGTAGCCGTCAGGGTAACGTCCTTTTCCTCTGCCTGTCTGGTGACATAACCGGTGGAAAGGTCGATAACGTCTTCAGCATCAGCGTTGACAGACCAGGTAATATCGGATTGCTCAATCCCCTTCGTCGGCAGCCAGAGGTCATCAGCCAGATAGCCGCTTTCTGTCAAGGGTGCGGGGAAGATTTTATCATCTTTTAACGCCGCATAGTCTTCCGCAATTCTCTCATCATCGGACATCGGCGTTGGAACCGGACGATAGCAATGGATGCTCTCAAATCTTGCAGAACCGGCATACATATTCATATAGAGCTGACCGATGGAAAGCAGCGCCGGGTCAGCATCTGTGTGTTCCCATGCTTTAATATCGTTGAAGTACACGGTCATCGTGCTCTTCTTCGTATTATAATGAACGGAGATTTTCAACGTATCGCCTGTTGCATTAAAGTCAGTAATACCGCCTGATAAGGTGGGGAAGGTACTGCTGGGCTTAAAGTAACGGATAGCGATAGAGTTCTGGGGCGCACACCAGTTGACATACATTACGTCTCCGGCACCAAAGTTCAGACGGTGCACTGTGCTGCCTGTAATCAGGGACTTGTTCATAATAACGTCAACGATATATTCACCCGTTAACTTAGAACCGTCCTCGGTTAAGTTAAAGTAATTATATTTTTCGTCAGAAGTTGTTGAAAGAGTCAGCAAACCGTTATCTTCTGTTGCGGTAACGCTGTTATGAATTTTAATACGATCCGTATCAATTACGCCATCTTCAAAGTCTTCATAGTAAATCTCTTCTAAGACTTCAGGTGCACTTTTTCTCACACCATAGTACCACTTAAAATCTTCAATAGAGAATCTAAACTTCTCATTGGCAACGATGGTTGCACCTACCAGCTTATTCCCAGCCGTACGGGGTGCTTTTGAATCAACAAACAAATTGTCGTTAATCCACATACTAAATTTTCCCGCAACGGTATCATACTGGATGCAGACCTTAACGCCATTTGCGCCGTCAGTAATCTCATGTTCCATACCGTCAGCTTCGCCCTGAACAATACGCATAACCGGGCCACTGTCAGGTCTGACGCTCTTATACCAACGAGCGTCAATCAAAGTGCCGCTACCGGAACCGCCAATCTGATTCTGGAGCTGGGGATTGCTGGTCGTCCAGGTAGAAGGATCAGATTTTAAGGTATATTCCATTACAATTGTACCGGTAACCGGAGAACCATCCCGGTTAAATGTAATGTACGCACCGGAATTGTCTGCTGTTCCGCCAGTTGTAATGGCGCCGTTTTGATAAACGGCATCACCGCGCAACTGAATTCTCTCGTCCATGGTAGAAGAAGAAAAATCATCTTCATAGACCAGAGTGTTCACAGCTACAGGCTGCACTCCTTCTGCCGCAGCGGGAACAATTGCCAGCGGCAGGAGCAGAGCAAACACTAAAAGCTCCAAACATAACTTTTTCATTGTGTTTTTCATAGTATACCTCCTGATAAAGATATATTAAACATATTGAATAAAAACCGAAAGTCTTTCGGTTTTCTATTGGCCTCTTTCCTCTTCTATATATTATATAGGAAGAAACTCTGAAAGAGACAAATAGAAAAACGGAAGAAATTGGATCCTCGCCGTTCGGCTAATAGCCTCCCCTGTGCATACCCTTTCAGGGCACATGTGGGAGATATTCTGCTTCTTTGTTGACAATCCCTCAGTCAGCTTCGCTGACAGCTCCCTTTACACAAGGGAGCCTCTTTTGCCTCCCCTGTGTAAGGGGAGGTGCCCTGAAAGGGCGGAGGGACATGGAGTAAGGCTTTGTATCTAGCGTTAGCGAAGATAGAAAGCACTTAATCCAGTTGTTCTTTTCCCGGGTGGTTACAACCGGAAAAGAACCTCTGCTTTTGCCTCCCCTGTGTAAGGGGAGGTGCCCTGAAAGGGCGGAGGGACATGGAGTAAGGCTTTGTATCTAGCGTTAGCGAAGATAGAAAGCACTTAATCCAGTTGTTCTTTTCC
>JBGUTC010000029.1:0-5567 GCA_045132895.1 Clostridia bacterium | reverse complement strand
AATGCATTAGGACGGTGATATTTTATGACATATAATAATTTATATAAGGAATTTAAGGAAATAATCCCGGAGGGGATGGAATTCTATCAAAGGAGAGAAAAGGAACTTTGTATTGACGAGATGGATGGTATGCATATATTTTTTGGTATGATAGTTGTACCATATATTCTTTATAGCGTGCAGAATGAAGAAACATCCGTTATCAAAGGAATTTTTCAATTTTTGGAAAATATGGCAACTTGTAATGATGTTAAGATTAATGAAGTATTAGATTTTACTGTCTTAGAGCAACTGGTAGATGAGGAAAAAGAAATTTTGGAGCAGTGTAAAGCATATATGGGGAGTTATACACTTATGCAATGTAAAAAAATAGAAGAATACATCTTATAGCGAAAATAGAACGAAAAGAAGTAGTTGGTATGAATGGGACACAGGGGGAGGACACAGGGGGACGGTTCTGTTGTGTTTCGGTTGTGTTGACCAATAAGTCTTTGACACAACAGAACCGTCCCCTTGAGTTTGTTGGGGTATGGCCTGCGGAGTTTAAAAAATAAGGAGAAATAATATGATACAAGTAAACGATATTTTAAAGAAAAATAATGTGTATAATGTCACATATTGTGAAGAAACGAAAACATTATACATAGAAGAAAATTCAGGCGATAATATTACTCCATGTAGAAGTGCGACGGATTGCCTCTTTTGGCTAAATGCGGACAACACAATGAGTGAGATAGAATGTATTTTTCCTATTAAAAGAGAAAATAATTTATTTTTCTGCAATCCAAATATAAAAACTGTATCCGGAATGCCGGTTTTGGAGATCACTCGTAGCCAAAAATCAACAGAAATTTATTGGGACGATATAAACCTTACTATTGTGTTTGAAAGTGAAAAACAGCCGGAAAAAATTATTGAGTCAGCTAATTTATTATACTATGTGAATCATAAGGAAGTTATTGGCATTGTTTGTAAAGACTTTAAAATTATTTAAACTACATAAGGTGAGGACAATGAAAATTACAGGTACAAGAAGCTATATCGATGTGGAGATTGGCAAAAGGACCGCAAGATTCAGTGGTGAACTTGGAATAAATGGTTTTTATGCAGCAAAAAACTCAATACATTGGCTGTCTCCTCATGAATCCCAACCTATAACCGCTGAAGAGTGCAATCAAATTGTAGAAAAGATTAAAGAAAAGTCTGTAGGTAAAGAATTTCAGATATTTTTTGATTAATGCAAAGAATAAAAAGCAAACGGCACGGATTTAGTCCGTGCCGTTTGTGCGTTATCCCGCGGTTTCATTTTCGCTTTTTCAGCAGCTATCTCAGCTTTCATTTTTCTAATCAGTTCAGCCAGCTTTTCTTCGCATTCTGCTTTCGTTTGGGCGTAGACATTTTTTGAGATGCGTTTTCCGTCGGCACCTTTTGGTGAATATCTGCCCTCGTAGAGGTGGTCATTTATTTTTGTGATGCAACCGGTGCCGGGCTTTCTGTATTTGCCCTTTGTTGGCTCAAATTTGGCTTGTGCCGGCTTTTCTTGTTCTGTTGGTGTTATCTCCTTGTTTGAGTCTTTAATAAAGATATAGACAATACATTTTTATTCAGCTTGTTCGGCCGTTACCCCAACTTTCGTTTTTTGCATTTTGTTATATCGGTAAAATTGAATATAAAACCCCGTAATCAATCATTGGCATGACAAAAAATAAAGCATCAGTGTAAAAATTGACGCCTCTGTCAGCCTTGACATAACTCTTTTTTTCTGCTATGCTAAAATTACTTTAGTTTACCTTTTAAACGTAATGATTGTAGAGTGAGGCAAACAATGAAAAAAAGAAAAATGCTTAAAACGACAACCATTGTCCTTTCGGCTTTGATTGTTGTTATTTTAATGACAAGTACATTTTTTTTAGTTTACAGCAATCTCTCTCGTTATAATAATCAGCTGAAGGTTGTGCAGAATGACCTTTTGGTTAATTTCCGGACGGAGGTTGATGAAATCTTGGATTCCGGGATTGAATATTTATCTTCCTGGATGCTTGAAGATGAAATTATTCAGTTCATGACGGAGGAGAAAGTCAGTAAATTTAATCTGTTTCAGCTCAGCAAAAGGCACCAGAAGCACTATTACCCATTCCAGGATAAGGACTGCCTGTATGGCATATTTATTCCCGGAAAGGATTGCTTTATTACCAATCGGGGCATTCTGAGCACAAGGCATCTTGAGGCGGAATATGATTTTCCGCAGGATAGTCTGGAATTTTTTGCAGATTTAAAAAAGGAAACCTTCGTAAATAATTGCCACTTAGATACAGAGGCATCTGTGACAGGAAAACGGATTAATTTGTTTATTAAGCGGAACATTCAACTGGCGGTCAAAACGGAAGTCTATGGCTTTGTTTCGCTGAATTTAGAGGAAGTAGCGACCCAACTGAGTCAGTTAGATGAGCAGGTGTTCCTTGCTTATCAGGAAGATACGGTGTTTTTTAATTCCCAGCCGGATTTAGAGAACCTTTCTATCCAGACGGTTGCGTCAGAGGTTCTTCATAATTTATATTATGGTGTCGGGACGGTTAAGCATGGGTTTGGCTTTATGTGGATCCTGTATGCCTTGTTGTTCCTTATCTTTGTTGTCATCGGGTTATATGGCAGTTTTTATCTGGCGCGGTTTCTGCACCGACCGGTGGAAAATATTTTAAGGCAGATTTCCAGCGATGACGAAGAAGATATGTATGACGAGGAAGCCTATATCAGCAATCGCTTTGTAGAGTATAAAAACGTAACGAGGCAGTTATCAGAACAGGTCAGCGCTCAGGAAGAGACCATCCGGCAGAGTTTTATCCGAGAACTTTTATTCGGTATGGTTACGGATGTTACGATGGCAGAAAAGAAAGAACTGTATGATCTTGAGTCGTTGCAGGGATATGTTACCTTGGCGGTTCTGGAAGAGAACGACAGCGATGCCAAAGGAATGACCCATACCAATCAGATTACGTCGCTTCTGGAAGCAAAGTTTGAAAAAGGCATCATAACATTTTTAAATTCAGGTCACGTAGCAGTCATTGTTACAGAGGTTTCTTACGATAAGTTTAAAGAGTCCATTGTTCAGGCTGTGCTGCAAATTAACGAATTGTATGGTGTCAGCTATACGGGTGCAATCAGTGCAGGGAACATTTTTTCTCCCCGGCAACTGAGCGGACTTTTCAATGATGCGATGCGCTATCTTCAGAATGGTGATTTCAGTTACGAAAAACTGATTGTTACTAAGGAAGATTTAAACGACCAGGAAGAAAACAGCTACTATTATCCGCTGGAATTTGAAAAAAGCATTATTACGTGTATTACGAACAATGACTTTGACCGTGCTATGCAAATGGTTCGGATGATTCTGGAAAAGAACCTGATTGAAATGAAACTGAATCGGGGCGCGCTGACGGAACTGAAATTTGCTTTTGTCGGGACGGTAAAGCGAATCCTGCAGGTGCTTAAGAAAACCGAGGCAGAATTGTTCGGCGAGGGCAGTGTTTTATACCTGGAACTTTCAGCTTGTCGAACGCCGGAAGAAATTTCAGAAAAAATTATAGGCATGTTCTCTGCGTTGAAAGATTTTACGGAAGATTCATATAATACTGCGAATCGGTCGTTAATCAGTCAGTTTGAAGACTATATCCGGAATAACTATGCCCGGGAGGAATTATCTCTTGCAACGCTGGCGGAGCATTTTAACCTGACGGTTAATTATATCAGCCATGCTTTTAAAAAGTGTTGTCAGGAAAATTTTAAAGATTATCTGGCAGCATACCGGATTCAGAAAGCTACAGAAATTTTAGAAGAGTCACCGCATATAAAAATTGCAGACCTGGCAAAACAAGTAGGCTATCATAATGTAGGCAGTTTTATCCGGAACTTCAAAAAGTTTAAACACATTTCCCCCGGTGAATACAAAAACAGTCAAAACGGACAGTAAATAAAAACCCCTTTGGAGCAGACAGAAAAAGTCTTGTTCCGAAGGGTTTTTTATTGTCTTTTTACCGATCTTATGCAGACTTTCTTTAAAAACAGTAAAAATCAAAATGAATCGTAAAAATTGAAAATTGATTCGCCTGGATGCTCTATGTTACAATATAAAATGTAATGTAATAACATGGCGGAGTTTATCTGTCAGATAGGAGGGGAAAGATGAAATTTAAGCAGACGCTGGCCACAATGTTATGTCTGGCAATGACAGTTGGAACTTGCGCTTGTGCTAACGTGAGCCCGGGAGAAAAAAGTGTTGCTTCTAAAACCCCTTCCTACCAGATTTCGGACGAACCGCTTGAACTGACATTTTTTGCAAAAGATATTGAATCCGCCAAAGGCGAAAGCATCTTTGTGAAAGCCTATGAGATGACCAACGTTTTATTAACGCCGGTTTTATCTGAAAACATAACGGATATGGACCATGCGTTGGCGTTGGCTGTTGCGGCAAAAGCAACGCCGGATGTTGTGTATGACTGGAAGCAGGAGAATTTCAATAACTACGGTATGCAGGGAGACCTGATTCCCTTAAACGATTTAATTGATCGGTATGCCCCGAACTACAAAAAGTTTCTGAAAGAAAATCCCGATGTGAAGCATTATGCAACTGCCGGCGATGGCAAAATGTATTTTATTCCGTTTATTTTAGACGGTGTGGCATCTACCGGTTGGTTTATCCGTCAGGACTGGCTGGATCAATTGGGTCTTAACAGACCGGATACGGTTGAAGACTTTTATGATGTTATGGTGGCCTTCCGCGATCGTGATCCCAACGGCAACGGTATGAAAGATGAAGTGCCGTATTTTGGTATGAAAGGTGATATTGCATCGTTGCTGAGCCTTTTCAATGCCTATGAGGGGTTTCACTATGAAAACGGGGTGGTCAGTTACGGCCCTCTGGAAAATGGTTTTCTGCCGGCAATCAAAGAGGTTTGTAAATGGTACCGGGAGGGGCTCATTGACCCGGACTTTTATACGAATATGGATTCTCAGGAGTATTTCACATCCAGTAATCGCGGCGGGATTACCCATGAGTGGTTTGGCAGCACCGGAAAAATCAGCGAAAGACTGCAGGAGACCATTCCCGGCTATAAACTGGTTCCTTTTGCGCCCCCGCGAGGCCCTGACGGAGTCCGCCGGGAGTTAAACCGTCGTTCCAGAGTGCAAGGCGAGGGATGGGCAATTTCTTCTTTGAATGAGCATCCGGAAGAAACCATGAAGTTCTTTGACTTCTGGTTCACAGAAGAGGGTCGTTGTCTGGCCAATTTCGGTATAGAGGGTGTCCACTACGATCTGGTGGACGGAAAACCGATTATAAAGGATTTTATTTTAAATAGTGAAGACGGCGCCAATCTCTGGTTAATCAAAAGCCGTGCCATGACGGATTTCGGTTTCTGGCAGGATTATCGCTTTGAAGCGCAGTGGACGGTTCCTGTTGCCCGAGAAGGCATCAAGCTTTATCAGGACGAGGGATATTTGCCGAAACTGGAAGAAAGACCTCTGTTGTCTTACTTTGAAGATGAGACAAGGCGGAATGTTTTAAAGGCGAA
>JBGUTC010000028.1:0-67132 GCA_045132895.1 Clostridia bacterium | reverse complement strand
GTGGTGACTTAAAATTAAAAAAACGACATTGTTCTCTTTTCTGGCAATTTGCATTGTGATGTTTTTCGGAACCTGTTCTGCATTTGCCTTTGATACCGGCGATACCATCGTCAGCCTGCAGATTCATAACCCCATCATGGAGGTAAATGGCATTTCCGAAGAAATTGATGCCGGCCGGGGAACGAAACCCGTGATCATCGACGGCAGAACTCTGGTTCCTATCCGCGCTATCATCGAAGCCTTTGGCGGCACTGTCAGTTGGGAAGCCAAAACACGGACCGCCGTTCTTTCTTTAAAAGGAGACACCATCCGCTTAACCATTGACAGCCGGACGGCTTATCTGAACAACCGGGCCAATACCTTAGATGTTGCCCCTGCCGTTATCAACGACAGAACCATGCTGCCCATCCGCTTCGTTGCGGAAAGTTTTGACTTGGGCGTGGCTTGGGACGCCGGCAAGCAGCGGGTCACGGTTTTAAAGAATACATTCACACAAGATGAATATACCCGGCTGATGGCAGAACTCCCCACTCATCAGGGCGAGCCTTATGCCGTTATCAATCAAAACAAGCCTTACTTTACGGACTATGAAATGATTGGCGGTTCATTTGAATACTACAGTCCCTTAGACTCATTTGGACGGTGCGACGTCTGCATGGCATCCGTTGCTCCTGACCTGATGCCCACCGAAGACAGAGGGAGCATCAGTTCGGTGACGCCCTCCGGCTGGAACAACGTGCCCTATGACATAGTAGACGGCAAATATCTGTATAATCGTTGCCATTTAATCGGCTATCAGCTCACCGGCGAAAACGCCAATAAAAAGAACTTAATTACCGGCACCCGGTATTTAAACGTCAACGGTATGTTGCCCTTTGAAAATCAGATAGACGATTATATCGATAAAACCGGCAACCACGTTCTCTATCGGGCAACACCTGTTTTTTCCGGCAACAATCTGGTAGCAGACGGTGTTCTGCTGGAAGCATACTCAATGGAAGACGGCGGCAAAGGCGTTTCTTTCTGCGTTTTCTGTTATAATGTCCAGCCCGGTATCACCATTGATTATCGAACCGGAACGAGCGCGTTGCAAGGGAATGCTTTAACGGATGCACCGGACGGCATTTACCGGACGCCCACCGGAAAGAAATATCACTTTGACTCGGAATGCGGCGGGAAAAACAGTTTTGCCACAACCTTGAAAGAGGCCCTTTCTGCCGGTCTTTCGCCTTGCGAAAAATGTTCTTAACCTCTTGTACTAAAAAAGGAATTCACATTCGTGAATTCCTTTTTTTATGCTTAACTCTCCGAAGAGAGTTCGTCCCATTTTTCATATAATTCCAACAGTTTTTCGTTCAGCGCTTCATCCTCTTCCGTCAGTTCCTGTGCTTTAGCATAGTCAGAACCAACTGTTTCCAGACTTTTCTGGATTTCCTCAATGCGCTCTTCGCAGGCTGCGATTTCCTTTTCCACCTTTTTCAGGTCAGACTCCCGCTTTCTTGCCAACGCTTGCGCCTGTTTCGTCTGCAGGTATGCCTCGCGACCGGCCGGAGGAGCTTCCTGTGCCTGCTTTAAAACGGCTTCCTGGTGTTTTTCAAGGAAGTAATCATAGTCGCCATGGTAAATGGTCAAGCCGGACTGTTCCATGTGGCAAACCGAATGAGCAAGACGGTTAACAAAGTAACGGTCATGAGACACAATCAGGCAGGTACCGTCATAGTTTGCAAGAGCCTCTTCCAACGCTTCTCTGGAAGCAATATCCAGATGGTTCGTCGGCTCGTCTAAGAGCAGGAAGTTAACATCGGATAGCATGAGTTTCACCAGCGACACTTTGGCACGCTCACCACCGGACAAATCCCGAATCAAGGAAAACACGTCATCTCCGCGGAATAAAAATGCCGCCAGAGCATTGCGGACTTCCGTCTGGGTCAGGTGCGGGTGCGCATCGGCAATCTCATCGAACACGGTTTTATCCAATGATAAATCCGACTGGGTCTGGTCATACCATCCGGGGACTATATTAGACCCCAGACGAACCTGTCCGCTTAAAGGCTCAAACAGCCCGGCAATCAGGCGGAACAACGTAGTTTTTCCGCAGCCGTTATCGCCTAAAAGGAACATATGCTCCCCTTTTCGAATGGTAAGGTCAGCACCGGAAAACAAGAGTTTATCTTCAAAACCCATGGTGACATTTTCCAGCTTTAAAACATCCTGACCGCCGCCGGCTTTAGCCGACAGTGAAAAGTGAATGGACGGCCCCTCTGCATCAGGAACTTCCAGGTCATCCTTTAAACGGTCAATCATCTTCTGCTTGCTTTCAGCAGTCTTAATGTTTTTCTCCCGGTTCCATTGCCGTTGCTGACGAACAATGCCCTCTAAGCGCTTTATCTCTTTCTGGGTATTTTCATATTTTCTTAAAACCGTTTTCTCATGTTCTTCTTTCTGCACCAGATAGCCGGAATAGTTTGTATTATACACCGTCACTCTGCCATACTCCAAGGCAAAAATCCGATTGGTAATTCTGTCTAAGAAATAACGGTCATGAGAGATAATGCAAAAGGCACCACGGTAATCCCGCAGAAAATTTTCCAGCCATTCGACAGACTTTAAGTCCAGATGGTTTGTCGGCTCGTCAAGCAATAAGAGATTTGCCCCGGAAAGCAACAATTTGCAAAGAGAAACACGGGTTTTCTGCCCTCCGGACAGTTGGGCGAAAGGCGCCGAAAGCTCTGTTTCGGAAAATCCCAGACCTAACAGCGAGGACCGTGCGCGACTTTCATATGTATACCCATCCCGCTCCACAAACCGCTCGTTTAAGCGATGTTGCCGTTCTGTCAGTTCTTTTAAATCTCCGTTTCCTGCCTCAATATCCTCCGCAATTTTCTTAAGTTGTCTGTCCAGTTCAATAACGTCTTCGTAAACTGTCAGCACTTCGCCTAACACCGTCTTATCCGAGGTCAGGTTGGTATGCTGCTCTAAGTAACCGATAGCCGTTAGTTTATTCTGAAAAACTTCGCCGGCAGTGGCATCCATCTGCCCCAATAAAATTTTAAAAAGGGTGGTCTTCCCCGTTCCGTTACTGCCGATCAAGCCTATTTTATCCGTTTCACCAATGGTGAAGGAAACATTTTGAAACAAAGTCCGGTCACCGAACTCCATGCCGACGCCGGATAGATTGAACAAATCCATGACTTGCCTCTATTCGTTAAATTTTTCTTTCACTTTTTCCTTTGCGCTGAACAAAACATCGCTGAGGAAAAACTTTTTCTTTCCCGCCAGATAACCCAAAAATCCGGCTAAAAGAGTAAGAACCGGCATGACAAGAAGAACCAGAGCCGACGTTTTTTCCGTCATGAAGCCAACCAACACGCCAAACCAGATGCGGACAAAAGGCGTGATGGTGTCAAGCAGAGAAATCTCTGTCATAACCCTCGGTTCATTGTCAGGAAAGGTATAAACCGTGCTGATAACCATGTCACGAATCGGAATGATATTATACTGAATCAGGCCAAAAAGCAGAATAATCAAAAAGTTCAAAACCGCCAGGGGCAGAACCATAATAATTCCCTCGGAAAGACCCGGGCAATTTTCCTTCTTCCGCAAATCCCGCTTAGCCGCTTTGTGGGTTCTGATATAGAGCATACCAAACAGAACCAAAGTGAAAATCACGCTATAAACCGGGTAGCCCCACGAAAAGTTTATAAGCCAGGAAAAGATAAACAGCCCCAGCAGTTGCAAAACCATACAGAGCAAATAATCCACAAAGGTCATTAACATTGTTTTGACTCGGTTCGTCATAAAAATTCCTCCTTTTGGCACTATCGCACAAGACCCAGTGCCGCTAAGACATCTTCTTGCTTTTGAAACATTTCTTTTTCTTCTTCCGGACCCAGTTCATGGTCATATCCCAGAAGATGGAGCATGGAATGAACCGTCAGAAAACCCATTTCCCGCTCAAGAGAATGACCGTATTCCTCCGCCTGAGCACGGGCTTTTTCCAGAGAAATCACAATATCTCCCAAAAAAACGCAATCCTCCTGCAGGTCGCTGTCGTCCACAATTAAAACGCCATCTTCCGTCTCCAGCATGGGAAAAGACAAAACATCTGTCTCCTTATCAATTCCCCGCTGCTCATGGTTTAAACTCCGGATACCGGCGTTATCCGTGACAGAAAGAGAAACTTCTGCATCAAAGGGAAATTCCTCCATCCGAAGGGTTTCTTCCGCACACGTTTGCAAAAGTGCCTGCAGTTCCGGCGAAAGTTCTTCCGCCAAATCATTTAGAATGAGGGTGATCATGGTTGCCTCCCTTTTCGTTTTTACTGCGTTTGGCATCATATTTTTCATAAGCCTGAATGATGCGCTGGACTAAGGGATGACGCACAACATCCTTATGAGAAAAATAGCAGAACGCCAAATCTTCAACATCAGCTAAAATCTTAATGGCTTCTTTTAAGCCGCTCCGCTTGCCGTCCGGCAGGTCAATCTGGGTAATATCACCGGTGATTACGGCTTTTGAACCAAAACCGATTCGGGTCAGAAACATTTTCATCTGTTCAGGCGTGGTGTTCTGCGCTTCGTCCAAGATGATATAAGAATTATCCAGGGTTCTGCCACGCATATAGGCAAGAGGTGCAACCTCAATCAGACCTTTTTCTACATAGTTATTGTAACTTTCTGTCCCAATCATCTCAAACAGAGCATCGTGGAGCGGTCTGAGATAGGGGTCAACCTTATTCTGCAGATCGCCCGGCAAAAAGCCCAGTTTTTCTCCGGCTTCTACTGCAGGGCGGGTAATAATGATCCGACTGACTTCTTTTTTCCGGAACGCCGTAACGGCTTTTGCCACAGCCAGATAGGTTTTACCGGTTCCGGCCGGACCAATCCCGAACACCACCGTATTTTCGTGCATAGCGCGGATATATTCCTTCTGACCCAGGGTTTTGCTCTTAATAGGCTTACCCCGGGACGTGATACAGATGCAGTCCTGGCCCACATCTTTCAGCGCCGCTTCTTCCCCGCTTTTAGACATCATAATGGTATAGGTAATGCTTTGCTCAGAAAGGGTATCCCCCCGGTTTAAACTTTCAATCATGGAGGAAACTGCTTTTACCGCCGTCTGCGCATCCTCTTCTCCGCCGAGAATTTTCAGGATCGAGTCCCGACAGGTTATGGAAACGGAAAGTTCTTTTTCAATTTGCTTGATGTGACAGTCAAACTCGCCAAACAAACTGCCCAAATCAACAGAAGACACATCTATGGTTCTTTCAGCCAAAATCGTATAACCTCCTAAATCGGATTGTTTTATTTTATATTCTTCGCGCAAAACCGTTTTTTCATCAATTAAAAATACAAAAAACGCGGTAAGCCAAGAGGCTTACCGCGACGTGGTGACCCGTACGAGATTCGAACTCGTGATTCCGCCGTGAGAGGGCGGCGTCTTAACCACTTGACCAACAGGCCATTTTCACTTTTTTCGTCACACGAATGCAACGAAGTTATTATAACACAAGTTTCTCTACATTTCAAGTACTTTTTTAAAAATTTATAGAAAAAGCACAAGGGCAAGGAGCCTTTCCTCGCCCTTGTTGTTTTTATTCAGACATTTCAGGAATCTTCCGGCTGAAACGAAGAGTGAAACTGTCTCCATCTAAAGAACGGACCCCCTGAGGCAAATCCAGTTTAATCGTCAAATCGCCGTTTTCACCCATATCCGACCGGGTAATCGTTTCCGTTTTAACGGACTGCATCGTATCAACCAGCGCCTGAACGCCGGCAATTTTAATGGTTTTTACGCTGTTTTCATCCAGCACATAATCAGACATCATAGAAGCCGCATGGTCATCAAAAACCAGTTCAAGTTTCACAGGCTTAGATTTTAAAATTTGCGCATGGACTTCCACTTCAGGGACAGAGAACGAAAGCAACTGACTTTGAATTTCTTTCTGATTGCTGCCCAGAACGACGAAAGATTCTACACCAACTGTATCGGCAGACTTCCCGCTGACATCAACATTTGCCACAACAGACTGAACACCGTCCATAATCGTTTTCGGACCGCGAACAATAATCGTTTCCGGCTTTGCCACCAGTTCTCCTACCACATAGGACTCTTTCGGCGTACCCTGAGGCTGAACGGTCACAGGGATTCCCTTGCTGATCAGATCGTCCACCTGAACGCTTAAAACCGAAGGTTTTTTCCCCAGAATATCCAGGTTCGCATAAGGGGCAACGATGCTGGTGATGACGGTATGCGCACCGGTAGATTCAATGCTGCTGACATCAGCTAACACTGTCAGGTTCTTTTTATCCACCGCCATGGCATTCTGTCTGGGGCCGCGAATTTCTACGTCGATTGTGTACTCATTGTCATTTAAAACAATCAGATTTTTCTCTTCCAGCGCGCTCTTCTTTGTGAATACAACGGGAACATCCTTAACCGTTCGGGTAATATCCGGATTCTGCACCTGGACAACATAGAACCAGAGCGAAATTGCAATCACAACAGAGAAAATTTTCAGAGCGCGATCACCCTTGATTTGCTTGGTTACATCTTCTTTTTTCATTTATGTGCCCTCCCTTTAAAGAATTTGGACGGGCCGTTCTTCTCTTCGTTTTCCGTATTTAAAACTTTGTTAAGTAAAAGGCTAAGGGAAGAAACCGACAGATTGCGAATCATGTCACCATTGATCATAACTGAAATTTTTCCCGTTTCTTCTGACACCACAAGGGCAACACAGTCAGACATTTCGGAAATTCCCAAAGCCGCACGGTGACGGGTGCCGAACTCCTTGCTTAACCGTTTGTTCGAAGAAAGAGGAAGCACGGCTGATGCCATATAAATCTTTTCGTTCCGGATCACAACAGCGCCATCATGGAGCGGCGTGTTAGGAACGAAAATATTCTCCAGAACTTCAGAAGAAATTTCTGCATTCAAAACGGTTCCGCCGGTCAGTAAGTCACTCAAACGACTCTTTCTTTCAAACACAATCAAAGCACCGGTTTTTGTTTTGGAGCAGCTGGCAGCCGCAATACAAACCTCATCAATCAGGTCAGACAAAAGGCGCGGTTCCTCAAAGTTTAAAATGCCGCTCAATTTGCTGCGGCCCATGTGTTCAAGACCCCGGCGAAGTTCCGGCTGAAACACAATGAGCAGCGCCGTAGCACCTACCTGCATGGTGTTAATCAAAATAAAATTAATAACATTCAGTTGCAGCCACTCACTGATATACATAATAATCAGCAAAATACCGATTCCTTTTAATAGCTGCATGGCGCGGGTCTGACGGATGAATTTCATGATGTGGTAAATAATCGTTGCAACCAGTGCCACGTCTAAGATGTCCGTCAACTGGATGCTCCTGATAAAGGGATAAATCACGGTTTCCAGATAACTCATAAGAACACTCCTTTCAGAAAGTTAATACCGATAGTTTCGGAACAGTTCTAGTAAAGACTGATGAATTTCTTTTGTTACGTCATGGGAAGAAAGTTTTTGTTCCAACAGTTCATAAACCCCTGCTGCTACAATTTCGTCTACCGATTCCTGCGGAATAATGTGTCTGCCGGGCTTATGGGGCGGCAGGATGGGTTCTGCCACAGCATACATATCCTGATACAGAGGCAACCAGGGATATAAACTAATCAACTCATTGTTGGCAAAGCTAGAGGAAATCGCAGACTGACCTGCTAAAATTGCAAAATAGTTTGCCATATAAGCACCGCAAGCCCAACGGATAAACGAAAAGGCTTCCTCTTTCCGACTGCTTTTTTCCAAAACGCCCAGACTCCATCCGCCCAGAATGGGGCAATTCCCCGGAATCTGTGCAAAGCCGGGAATACCGCGCTGTGAACGCTGATGGACGTCCGCCATGTCAGATAACAGAGACGGATACGTAATCTGCATGGCCGTCTTGCCCCGCAGAAAGGCTTCTGCCGCATCCCTGTCCGAGGCATTCTGAATCACACCAGGGCATTCCCGGCATAAAGATGCCAGATTAGAAAGGGCTTTCTCCGTTTGCTCTGTTTCAAAATTAACCTGAAAACGGCTGTTATAAATTTCCCCGCCATAAGCACGCATGCGCATATAAACCTCCGGCAACAAACACTCTTTATATGCCGTTGGCACAATTGTGCCGCAAGAAACAGGCGAAGTCGGGTTTAAACTGCGGTCAAAAAATTTAGCAATCCGGTTAAATGCCGACCAGGTTTTCGGCGGGCGGAGCTCTTCGTTAAACTGCTGGAAATATTGCTTCCGGATGGCAGGATTATCGAAAAGGTCCCTACGGTAAAACAAAATCTGGGGCGCATAGGTAAAGGGAAGACCGAAATACTTCCCATCTACTTTTCCGTAATGCTCAAGGCACTGGTTCAGATAAATACTCTCGTCAAAGTCCTGCATATACGGGCTGATATCCGCCAGAATATGATGCTTTGCCAGAGAATACAGCCAGGGCATGTCAAACATAACCACATCGGCATTCTGCTCCGGCTGTTCGATGTATGACAGAATTTCATGTTCCCCCACGCGGATTATTTCCGTCCGGATTCCGGTTTGATTCACAAAATGGGGTACAAGCCCTGAAAACAACTCTACCTGCCGGGTATCCAGCATCAAGGCTTTCAGGGGTTTTCCTCCGGAACGGACAACCGCACTCGGCACCGGCAATTCCGGCTGTTGTTCTCTGTTCCAGACATCTTCAAACAAAAGCTCGCAAGAAGATGCTTCCGGGTTTTCTATTTTTTCAAAAAGCCGTCTGCCGGCTTCTTTTCCCATGGTGATCGCCTGCCTTGCGGTGTAGATAACGTCCGGCCTGTCATTTTGCCGATTCCAGTTATCTTCTCCCAAAGCGCCGACAAAAACATCCTGAGCCGGAGATAAGCCAACCAGCATCAGGCTTTCTAAAATCCCTGCTGCCACCGGTTTGGATGTTGCCAGAACGGCATCAGGTTTTGCTCGTTGCAAATAAAGCAGCATAACGCGAAAAGCAGATTCTTTATTGAGCGCCGTGTGAAGCACTTCAAACTCCACGCCCGCTTCATTCTCCAAGGTACTGCGAAAGCCCTCCGCTGCTTCTTTTTCGCAACTGAATTCCTCCGGCCCGCAAAGAAGAGCCAGTTTTTTAAAACCACGGCAGCGACAAGCCTTCGTCAGCCGTTCCATGGTTTTCCGGTTATCAAATCGCAGAAAGCTGGCATCCACACCTGCAATCTGCCGATCAAGGCACACCAACGGTACACCGGTTTTTTCCAGCGTCTGCCGGAAAAATTTCTGCTCTTTGGGCATGCAGGAAACACAGATAATACCGGCAGTCTGATTTTCCAGAAAATGATTGATATACTTTTTCTCCTGCTCAGCAGAATCACCGGAAATGCCCAGACTGACGAAAAAGTTTCTGGCATTGAAATACTGTTCAATGCCCTGCAGAATCTGGACATAATACTGATCCTGCATGTTAGGCAGAATCACACCCACATGATTGCCGCTGCGGCGCTTCAGCGTCCGCGCCATAAGATTTGGCACATACCCAAGCTCTGCAATAGCCGCCGCAATCCGTTCTGCTGTTTCGCGACGGATGGGACGGGTTTTATTGATATAATTTGAAACGGTGGCAATGGAAACATCTGCCACCTTTGCCACATCGCGAATGGTTGCCATGCAAAACACCTCACGGCGGAATCATTGTTCCTGACTTACTGCTCCGCGCCCTTTAACTGTTCGCTCTGGTGAGTGGTAATCAGGGTGTCGATCACTTCATCTAAATCGCCATCTAAGATACTATCCAGACGGTGCAGCGTCAGACCCACGCGGTGGTCTGTTACGCGACCCTGAGGATAGTTATATGTTCTGATACGCTCGCTGCGGTCACCGGTTCCCACCTGACTTTTTCTCTCCTGAGCAATCTGGGCCTGTTGTTCGCTCTGCACCAGGTCATACAATCTGGAGCGAAGAATTTTCATGGCCTTATCTTTATTCTTATGCTGAGATTTTTCATCCTGACAGGAAACCACCAGACCTGTGGGTAAATGCGTAATACGAACAGCAGAGTCCGTTGTGTTAACGCACTGACCGCCGGGGCCGCCGGCACGGAATACATCAATACGCAGGTCATTGGGGTTAATATCAACTTCCACCTCTTCCACTTCCGGCAGCACAGCCACCGTAACCGTCGAAGTATGAATTCTGCCACCGGATTCCGTTGCCGGAATACGCTGAACACGATGCACACCACTTTCAAACTTCAGACGGGAATAAGCACCGCTTCCTTCGATACTAAAAGAAATTTCTTTATAACCACCCATGTCTGTTGCATTCTGATTCAGAATTTCATACCGCCAGCGACGGGACTCCGCATACATGGAATACATTCTGAAAAGGTCACCGGCAAACAGCGCCGCTTCGTCGCCGCCGGCACCACCGCGGATTTCCACAATAACGTTCTTTTCGTCGTTGGGGTCCTTGGGGAGAAGGAGAATTTTCAGTTCATCGCTGAGTTTTGCAATAGCTTTCTGTCCCTCAACGATTTCCTCTTCCAACATGGAACGAAAGTCCTTATCCTGAGTATCCCCCAACAGTTCCTTTGCTTCTAAAACGGTGTCGTTTACCTGTTTATATTCCCGGTATTTCTCAACAATCGGAGTGATATCGGAATGCTCCTTGCAGAGTTTACGCCAAGTTTCCTGATCAGCAATCACATCGGGATCGCTGATTTTTTCTGCCAAATCCGTAAAACGCTCTTCAATAAATGACAATTTTTCAAACATGGTTGACTCCTTTATTGTAATGACATTTTCTGTCGTTTTCATATAACTTTTCTGTCCCAAAACAGGGGTTAAACGCCTCAATTTGCGCATACTTAGTATTATTATATCATATTGACAAACGCATTGCAAGCAGATATAATACAAAGGAAGATAAATTTCCGCAAAGAAATGAGGGATTCCATGAAAGTCATGACAGCACTTTCCGGCGGTGTTGACAGTTCCGTTGCCGCCGGCATTCTGCAACAAGCAGGGTATGACGTCTCCGGCGGAACACTCCATCTCCTGGGCACTCCCCAGCCTGATGCCCGTTTGGCCGCAGAAGCACTGGGGATTCCTTTTTATGAATTTTTTGAAGAAAAAGCCTTTGAGGAAAAGGTTATTGCAGCCTTTGCAGAAAGCTATGAGCGGGGTGAAACTCCCAACCCATGCATTATCTGCAACCGCCTGATTAAATTTGGATTATTGTTAGACCATGCTCTATCCCTGGGGCAGGATTATCTGGCGACCGGGCACTATGCCAAAATCAGCCGGGACGCCGCAACTGGCCGCATGCTGTTGCTCCGCGCTAAGGACCCGGCAAAGGACCAGACTTACATGCTCTATCTTTTGACACAGGAGCAACTGGCTCACACTCTGTTCCCTTTGGGTGACCTGACAAAAGCGGAAATCCGGAAACTGGCAGAAGGCATGAAACTCCCCTGCGCCAACAAGCCGGACAGTCAGGATATCTGTTTCGTTCCGGACGGTGACTATGCCGGATTTTTAGAACGGCGCAAGGGGGCGGCATATCCCAAGGGACACTTTATTGACGAAAACAGTACTGTTTTAGGACAGCATCAAGGCATTATCCGTTATACGATCGGTCAGCGGAAAGGTTTGGGCATCGCTTTAGGAGTCCCTGCCTTCGTTCTCCGGAAAAACGCTCCGGAAAACACCGTGACGTTGGGAAGTGAGGACAAACTCTTTTCCCGCCGCATCGTAGCCGACCGGCTGAACTGGATTGCCTGCGAAAAACCGCAGGACGGTCTTTCTGTCACCGCCAAAACGCGCTATACGCAGAAAGAATCCGAAGCCACTCTGCATCTGCTGGAGGGCGGACGTCTATTGGCAGAATTTAAAGAGCCCCAGCGCGCAGCAGCACCGGGGCAGGCTATGGTCTTTTATGACGGCGACGTAGTGGTCGGCGGCGGAACCATACTGGGCAGTGAGGAACATCTATGAAAACATTACTCCATCAGCTATCAACTGAACATAAATTGACAAAAGAGGAGTGGCAACGGCTCATTGAAGGGCACTCAGAAGCTCTCCAAAACGAGGCTGCAGAACTGGCCCGCAAAACAGCGCAGGCACGGTTCGGTTTCGATGTTTACATTCGCGGCCTCATTGAATTTACGAATATATGCAAAAACGACTGCTACTACTGCGGGTTACGCTGTAGCAACAGTCGCGTCAGCCGCTATCGGCTCACGAAAGACGATATTCTGGATTGTTGCGAAAACGGCTACGCTTTAGGCTTCCGCACCTTCGTTCTGCAAGGCGGAGAAGATCCCGGTTTTTCTGACGATCTGCTGTGTGAGTTGGTGCAGGAAATCAAAACGCGGTTTTCAGATTGTGCCGTAACCCTCTCTGTAGGTGAACGTCCCAAATCGGTTTACGAAGCGTTTTACGCTGCCGGTGCAGACCGCTATTTACTCCGGCATGAAACGGCAAACGATGACCATTACCGTTTGCTCCATCCCGAAAAACTGTCTCCTGCCGTCCGGAAACAATGCCTGTGGGATTTAAAGGACATTGGCTTTCAGGTAGGAACCGGATTTCTGGTAGGATCTCCCTATCAGACAGCGGCGCATCTGGCAGAAGACTTCATTTTTATTCAGGATTTAGAACCCCAAATGATTGGAATCGGTCCGTTTCTCCCTCACGGGGATACACCTTTTAAAGATCAGCCTGCCGGCAATCTGGAACTGACCCTCTATCTGGTCTCCCTGTTGCGTCTGGCTCAGCCCGATGCCCTCATCCCTGCAACAACTGCCGTGGGCACTTTGTCTGAAGGCGGACGGGAGCGGGCAATTTTAGCCGGCGCAAACGTTGTGATGCCGAATCTCTCCCCCTCAGATCATCGAAAGGATTATTCCCTCTATGACAACAAACTCTCTGACGGAGCAGAAGCCGCTGAAGCACGGGCATCACTGGATGCACGGCTTGCGTCTATCGGCTATCGGACGGTGACGCATCGCGGCGATTTTCAGAAGCGTTCTCTGTAAGTCCCAGTTCTTGAGCCACCAGGCAGGCAACCCCACAGCGATATAAATTCCAACTGCGCTTGCTGGCACCCATGTCCCGACTTTTCTGCATAAGAGATACGGAAAAGTAAGGATAATCAAAAAATGCCCGAATTACATCAAACGTCTCTGTCATGCAGGGGCGTTTTTTGTATGCTTTTTCCGTCCGACCGAACGCTCGTTGAACCGCATCCCATTGTTTCTGTCTGTTTGCACTGCTCTGCTCTTTTACAAAGCGCTCTGTTTCCGCATAGTCCCGAATCAGATACAGCATTTGCATATATAAATTATGGGACAGGGGATTCCGACCTTTTTTCTGAGGTACATAATGCCTCACTTGCTCTCACATCCCGGTCGGTAATCTTTTACGATGCCATATTTTTCTCTGTCAGCTCTGGCTTGCTCCTTCGTTTTGTAAAAGGAACAGTTTTCCCGCCTGCAAACCATTTCTGTCAGAACGCTGCATCCGCCAATACGGTAAGCAAAACAATCTTTTTTTATACTCATACCTTTCATTCTCCTTTGTGTGAAATCCTGCGGTTTCCGTCTCCAACGCTCCGGGCGCTCATATTCCCCATAAAAGTTGTCAATTTCCCGATCGCAGATCATGTTTTCCACCTGATTTCAAACGTATTTTTGTTGCAAAAAGCAACTGTTTTGAAACAAATCTTCCTGAATCGAAACATTTTGTCACCCTAGTCCCTGACGAAAAAGAACTCCATAACCCGCTCCGGTGGAATCTTCAGAATATCACGAATCGCCTCAACCTCGCCCAGTGTCATTTCCGCTTTATTCCTTATTTTTCTGCCAAGTGTACTCGGTGATAAACCAATCATCGGCGCCAGACTTCCAAAATTCAAACCCTGTTCAACCATTTTTCCTCTCAACTTATTTGTATGTACCATGCTAAATTCCTCCTGTCTTTTTCGTTGCGTTTTGCAACTTGTTATTATAGTACCACAGCAACCTGCAAAAGTCAATCGTTTCACCGACACGTTTCGCAACATAAAATAATAATTTTCTTTATTTTTGTTGCATTTTGCACACAAATATGATATAATAAAAGTATAGAAATAAGAATATAACAACGTCTGCTACCATGTTTTCAGATGAAACAACCAGGTAGCAAAGGAGCTTTAAATGGATCAAAAAATCGGACAACGTGTCAAGAAAAAAAGAGAATCCCTTGGCCTTTCTCTTCAGGATATCGCCCACAGAATGGACGTCAACCGTTCCAGCATCATGCGCTGGGAAAACGGCGAGACCAGCCGCATCAAACTCCCCATGCTTGAGCGATTGGCGCAGGTTCTGCAAACGACGCCGGAATACCTGATGGGCTATGAGCAAGAGGACGAATCCGGCTTTTTCTGCCGCAGTATTGCGCCGGAAAGTGCCTGCCTGCTCCCCATTTTTAAAAGTATTTCCTCACCAGATATCCGTTCAGAAGATGCCTCTATTATCGAGTACGCTCTGGCAGATGCCAGATATCGCCATGACTGCTTTTTTCTCCGTGCGTCAGAGAGCTCCATGGCTCCTCGTATAGACGAAAATGATGATGTTTTAATCCGGCGGCAGGATACATTGGAAAATGGAGAGCTCGGCGTATTTCTCATAGACGGAAGTACCTGTGTCATCCGGCTTTACTATATGGAAGACTTACTGGAACTCCATTCCTTTAATCCCTATTATCCCACTCTCCGTTTCCATAAAAATGAGTCTCACCGCGTCCGCATCATTGGTAAAATCATTGAAAGCAGACGGAAATGGTAACTAAAACGAAAAGAGGAACACCCATGATTATAAAAAGTAACAACATACTAACCCCGGACTTTTCTTTCAAACCCGACACACTGGCATTCTCTGATACAATCGGCGAATCCGGAAGCGACACGGTATTAGACTGCGAGGACTGCTACGTTATCCCCGGTCTTGTGGATGTACACACCCACGGTGCTCTGGGCTTTGACGCCAACGACAAAACCGCAGATTATGCTACATGGCAAGCATTTCTGCTCTCAAAAGGTGTCACCACCTTTCTGCCCACCACTGTTACCGACACCCACGACAATCTGATTGCCGCTTTTGACAGACTCAGTGGCGCAACAGGTATTAACATGGAAGGACCCTACCTATCTGCCGAGAAAAAAGGCGCTCATGATCCGGCGCTGATTTGCCCGGTGGATACGGACTTTTTAGACACCGTTAAAGACCGTGTCAAAATTGTCACTGTTGCGCCGGAAGTCGCCGGCAACTCAGAAACCATTCAGAAGATTACCGAACTGGGTATCCGGGTATCCATCGGGCACAGCAACGCCACCTACGAAGAGGCACAATCCGCCATCGGGGCAGGCGCCACACAAATCACTCATATTTTCAACTGCTGCCCGCCGCTTCTCCATCGCGCTCCGGGCTTGATCGGGGCCGCTTTTGATTCGGATTCCGTTTTCTGCGAGGTCATCGGTGACGGATTGCACCTGCACCCGTCTATAGTCCGGATGGTTTACCGACAGTTAGGCGCGGACCGAATGGTGTTAATCAGCGACGCCATTGCCGCAACAGGTCTCTGCGACGGCACCTATCGCCTTGGCGGCCTGGAAGTTTTTGTAAAGCATCGCGAAGCCCGTCTGGCTGATGGTACCATTGCCGGCAGTACTGTTACCCTCTACGACGTTCTGTGCCGGACCGTTGGTTTTGGAGTTCCCCTTGAAGACGCCGTAAAGATGGCAACCGCTACCCCTGCAAAGGCTCTGGGGCTTTCCGGCGTTGGCTCGTTGCAACCGGGATATGACGCCGACATTCTGGTTTTAAATCAGGATTTAACCATCCGTCACGTTTTTTATAAAGGAAAACAAATACAATAACTGTCAAAAAATCAGTTTTCTTCAACTTTTTTATTGAAATAATCGCAAAAAAATGGTATACTAAGAAGAGTTATTAATTTTATTTGTAAATTTTACACCGGAAGGAAGATATACTATGAGTAATGTACGTCCTGAATCTATGGCCCGTATCACGACAAAAGAACTGGCAGACCAGTTCATCGCTGAACAGGTTGCCGAAGTTCGCAAACAAGTTGGTGACAAAAAAGTTCTGCTGGCTCTCTCCGGAGGTGTTGACAGTTCCGTTGTTGCAGCGCTTTTGATTAAAGCAATCGGCAAGCAACTGATTTGTGTCCATGTAAACCACGGGTTAATGCGTAAAGACGAAAGCGAAGAAGTTATCCGCATTTTCCGTGACGGTCTGGATGCAAACCTCGTCTATGTCGATGCAACCGACAGATTTTTAGATAAACTTGCCGGTGTGGATGATCCTGAAAAGAAACGTAAGATTATCGGTGGCGAATTCATCGTTGTATTCGACGAAGAAGCAAGAAAGTTAGACGATGTTGATTTTCTGGCTCAGGGTACTATCTACCCCGACATCATCGAAAGCGACGGCGTTAAAGCTCATCATAACGTAGGCGGTCTGCCGGAAGATATGAAATTCGAACTGGTTGAACCCATTAAACTGCTGTACAAAGACGAGGTCAGAGTGGTTGGTAAGGCATTAGGTCTTCCCGCTTCCATGGTTGACCGTCAGCCGTTCCCCGGCCCCGGTCTGGGCGTTCGTTGTCTCGGTGCTATCACCCGCGACAGACTGGAAGCCCTCCGCGAAGCAGACGCTATTCTCCGCGAAGAATTTGATAATTGCGGACTGGCACAGACTGTTTGGCAGTACTTCATCGCTGTTCCCGACATGAAGAGTGTCGGCGTCAGAGATGACAAGCGCTACGAAGGTTGGCCGGCTATCATCCGTGCAGTGAATACTACTGATGCTATGACCGCAACCATCGAGGAAATCCCCTACGAAGTCCTCCACAAAATCACCGCTCGTATCACTTCCGAAGTTGAAGGCATCAACCGCGTCCTGTTAGACCTCACCCCGAAGCCGACAGGAACGATCGAGTGGGAATGATGTACGAAACGGCTGAACACCGCATAAATACTGGGTTTTTCGAAAATTAAAAGGTGTTTTGGCAACGATTTGGCAACATCTGTATTATTCATAATAATTAAGAGCTAACTGATTTTTTGTAAAATCGGTTAGCTCTTTTTGTCTTGTCATTTTTAATTTATTGAAAATGACACAGATTATTTGCTTTTAGAAGATTTTTTTGCTTCGGTGAAAATATCGCTGATTTGTTGTGACGGAACTTTAACCCATTTTTGTGTTGTATCAAATTCGGGGTAATGATAACGCCATTCGTCATATTCTTCTTTGGTGATATTGCCGTCATAAAACTTTTTGGCGGTTTCAAGCCAAGCAAAAAGCATTTTATGAAGATTAGCGGCAGAGTTGCCTTTTGATGTATCAACACGCAAACAAACATCTCCGTCTGTTTCTTCAATTTTTACGCCGTATATATCTTCCAATGCAAAGAGAGTGTGCATTAAGCCAACATAGCTGTCAATGTTGGGAACATTTAAGGCAGCAGGAGAAACTTCTAACACTTTGGCAAGGTCATTTGTTAAATTCTCTTTCGGTGTTCTTGTGCCCGATTCATATTGTGCCATACGAATATCAGCAGTCTTTTCATCAAAGCCGACTGCCATACCTAACCATTTTTGTGTCATACCTTTAAGATTGCGTAAAAAGCGTATTCTTTCACCTATTGCCATAATTTACTGCTCCTTTTTAATTTCTTATAGGTAGTATAACATATATGTTTAGTGTTTGTCAAGATAATATAAACAAAAAAGTTTAATATTTTTTCAAAAACCACTTGACATAAACAAAAATGTTTAGTATAATGATATTGGACTTAAACATATAAGTTTAATTTATCGCACAAGGAGGTGAAAAATATGGCAAATAACACTTTTCTTAAAGTAGAAGATGTTGCCGAAATTCTCGGCGTATCAAAATCATACGCATATAAAATTGTCAGAAGCCTTAACGCAGAGTTAAAGGAAAAAGGCTTTTTGGTGGTTTCAGGGCGTATCAACAGAAGATATTTTTTAGAAAAAGCGTGCTATGGCACAGATAAATATGATGAAAGGAATGAGTAAAATATGGCAGTTTACAAGGAAGAAAAAACAAATACTTGGCGAGTTATATATCGCTACACCGATTGGAAAGGTGAACGCAGGCAATCACAAAAGCGTGGCTTTGCTACAAAGCGAGAAGCACAGGCTTGGGAACGGGAGCAGCTTAATAAAACAAAGGCTGATTTGGATATGACCTTTGCGAGCTTCGTTGATACATATACGGAAGATATGAAAAGCCGTATTAAAGAAAACACTTGGCACACAAAGGAGCATATAATGCGAACAAAGATTTTACCATATTTCAAGAACAGAAAGATGTGTGAAATTGAGCCAAAGGATATTATTGCTTGGCAAAACGAAATGATAAATTCCGTTAAGAGCGATAACAAAAAATATTCCCCTGTATATCTTAAAACGCTTCACAATCAATTAAGTGCAATTTTCAATCACGCAGTAAGGTTTTACGGATTATCTTCAAATCCGGCAGCAAAAGTCGGTAATATGGGTAAGGAAAAGAACAAAGAAATGCAGTTTTGGACACAAGAGGAATATAAAAAGTTTGCAGAGGCGGTTATGGATAAGCCTGTTTCATATTATGCCTTTGAGATGTTATATTGGTGCGGTATTCGTGAGGGTGAGTTATTGGCATTAACACCGTCAGACTTCGATTTTGAAAAATGTACGGTTGCAATTACAAAATCATATCAGCGTTTTGACAGACGAGATGTGATAACAGACCCGAAAACACCAAAGAGCAATCGAGTTGTCAAAATGCCCGATTTTCTCGGTGAAGAAATACAAGATTATATCAAACAGCTTTACCACATCAAGCCTGATGAAAGAATGTTTGAAATAACAAAAAGTTATCTTCATCACGAAATGACAAGGGGAGCAAAGGCAGCAGGGGTTAAACGCATAAGGATACACGATATTCGTCATTCGCATATTTCCCTTTTAATAGAAATGGGATTTTCAGCGGTTGCCATTGCTGACCGAGTAGGACACGAAAGCATTGATATAACATACCGATATGCACATCTGTTTCCGACAACACAAACGGAAATGGCAGATAAATTAAGCACAATCAGAAAAGGAGATGAAGAAAATGTCAGCTAAAAATTTAGACAGCCACAAACGATGGAGAAATATCACAGTAGGGTTTCGGGTTTCTGCCGAAGAAAACGAACTAATAAACAAGGCAGTAAAGTTATCGGGACTACCGAAACAAGAATATTGCTACCGCAGATGTTTAGGTCAGGACATTGTTGTAGTGGGAAATCCGAGAGTATATAAGGCACTCAAAGATGAATTGCAGAATGTATTAACCGAGTTAAAGCGTATCGAAAACGAGAATGTGACAGAGGAATTACTGCAAACAATTCAGTTGATTACCTTAACTCTGCAAGGCTTAAAGGAGGACGAGTAATGAACACAAAAAAAGAAATGACTGCTCCGATTACATCTGTTGGCGCAGATGAAGAACAGTCAAATAGTATTAAAACCAACACTATTATAACCGATTATGACGAAAATTGCAATGCTTCTGATGATATTTTTCAAGAAATGCAAGAAGAATTTCAAAGAAGTTTGGAGCCGTCATATTTGAAAACAGTTTCTATGGATAAACTTTATGACACAGTTTACAGGAGCAGGCCGCCGATTATTGACGGCTTGCTCTATCCGGGAACATATCTTTTTGTAGGAGCACCTAAACTTGGAAAGAGCTTCTTAATGGCGCAGTTTGCATACCACATAAGCACGGGTAAAAGCCTATGGGGATTTGATGTCAAACAAGGCACGGTTTTATATCTTGCTCTTGAAGATGATTACCGAAGATTGCAGGAGCGTTTTTATCGAATGTTCGGTGATGAAAGCACAGACGATTTGTTTATAGCCGTAAATGCAGGTCAGCTTGGAAACGGACTTGATGAACAGCTTAACAGATTTGTAAATGAGCATACTAACACAAAGCTGATTATCATTGACACCTTGCAAAAGGTCAGAGAGTTCGGCGGTGATAAGTATAGCTATTCCAATGATTACGAGGTCATAACAAGGCTGAAAAAATTTGCTGATAATTTCGGTGTTTGTCTGCTCCTTGTTCATCACACAAGAAAGCAGCAGGCAGACGATAAATTTGATATGATTTCAGGCACAAACGGATTGCTCGGAGCAGCAGACGGAGCGTTTATGCTACAAAAGGAAAAACGCACTTCAAACAATGCGGTTCTTGAAATATCCGGCAGGGATCAGCAAGACCAAAAGCTGTATCTTGTAAGAGATACGGAAAAGCTGTTGTGGGATTTGGAAAGGTTAGAAACGGAGTTATGGAAAGAACCACCAGAGCCGATATTGGAAGCGGTTGCAAAGTTTATAACCTCCAACAATCCGCAATGGTCGGGAAGTCCTACCGAGCTTGTAGAAAAATTACAGGTTGATATGGCTGCAAATGTTTTGACATTAAAGCTCAATGTAAACGCAGGGCGGTTACTCAATGAGTACGGCATACGATATGAGTATGGCAGGTATCACGCAGGTCGCAGAGTGAAATTTTCACTTATAGAAAATTGAATTTTGCGTGACGGTGTGCGTCGGTCGTGTCGATGATTTTGATAGTGGTGGCGGTACTAAAAACACCGTCACCACCGTCACAGACCGACACGGATTTTTGGATAGGAAAGGATTGGATAGGATATGAAGAAAGTACAAATTTCAAGAGAGCTTTTTCTAAATCTGATTCGCTATCATTTTGCAGAAATGTATGAGCTTGAGGAAGATATAAAAAATGAGCTTGAAAACAAATTAAATTTAATGGTAATGCGTGAGTATTACACCACATATAAAACTGCTCCCACAGAGCAGGAGCGTGAGGAAGCACGCAAAAAATATCTCGATGAAAGAGGTGTACCTGAGAGCTTCAGGTGGTGATTCCTCTTTAAGAGATATTTACGGGAATGTGCCACATTCCCGTGTAGGCAATTAAGGAACGAAAGTGACGGATTGCAGATAGGTGAGAACGAGAAAATTTTGAGCGTTCTCCACCATTGCAGACGGCGGAATTTTTGTTGAAAAATATCTGCCGTTTGCGGTGTGTGTAGCCACAAGCAGCACACACTTCGGCGGTAGCCGAACAAGCCCTCTGCAAGAGCGCAAACAATCGTAGATTGCCGCATTTTTGTTGGCTCTGCTGACAAAAGTGCATTTGCGTTACTTTTGACAAAAGTAACAAAAGAAAAATTACTATAAAAGAGTACCCACTCTAACAGAATTGAGGTGAAAATGAATATGCAAAGAACAATATCCATAATGACAGGTAAAGGCTCGGTTAATCATAATGACCGAAAATTTACGGCACAAAATGTTGACAAGGAACGGACAAAAAATAATGTTGTGTACTGCAATGAAAACATCAGAACAGTATATCATAAATTATTTGATGATGCCGTAAAAAGATACAATGCAAAACAAACTCGCTCGGATAGAATTATCAAAAATTATTATAAAAAGATAAGTCAAGAGAGCAAACAGGAAAAACCTTTTACGGAGATAATAATTCAAATCGGCGATAAGGATAATATGGGTGCTGAAACGGAAAACGGACAACTTGCAAAGAAAATCCTTGACGACTATATGAAAGGCTTTCAAGAAAGAAATCCAAACCTATATGTATTCTCTGCTCACTTACATATGGATGAAGCAACACCGCATTTACATATTGATTTTGTTCCGTTCACTACGGACAGCAAACGAGGACTTGACACAAGGGTATCAATGAAAGGTGCATTAAAGCAGCAAGGGTTTAGCGGAACAGGTCGGAGTGATACGGAGCTTAATCAATGGCGTGATTCCGAAAAGGAAGTTTTATCAAAAATAATGCTTACACACGGCATTGAATGGGAGCAGAAAGGAACTCACGAAAAGCATAAATCCGTTAGCGAATTTAAGAGAGATAAGCTCATAGAGGAAGTCGAAAATCTGCAAGAACAAAAGAAAGACTTGTTGCAAACAATGTCAGCATATAAGCAGGCAGAAGAATATGCACATCTTACAGTACAAAAAATCAAAAACAATGACGATTTTGATATACCGGAGCCTCCGTCATTGATGACGGCAAAGACATATAAAACAAAATTTATAGAGCCGTTCATAAAGCGTATTATGAAAATAATTGAAAACCTTGCAAGGCGGTGTTATAGGGCGGAAAAACTTGCTGAACAGGCAGAAGCAAAAATCAGACCGTTAGAACAGAAAAATAAAGAGCTTGAAAATCGGCTGTGGTATAAAAATATGGCACTATCAAAAGCAGAGGTTAAGGTCAGAGATTTTGACAGAATACGAAATCATTTCGGCAAAGAAACAATAAACCAATGGCTGAAAGAAATAACAAGGCTTGGCAAAAACAGAAGTAAAAGCAGCAAGGAAATTGAAAGATAAAATATCCCTTTAATCACTGGTACAGGAATGTGCCACATTCCTGTGTGGGTGGTTAGCATAATAAAAATGACAAAACATTATAAAATTTATATATTCTAACTATTGATTTTTGGAGTAATATGTAGTATAATTTAAGAAAAGATTTGGAGGCGGACAAATGATTAACTTTTCTTGCTAATTTATGTTTAACATTATAGGGCTAAAGAGCCGTTATTTTGTTTTCGTGAAAGCAGGAAAGCTATATCTATAACTCCGCTGTATAAATAATATTATACTGTTTATTTGAGTCATAGGAAAATGCTTTCTTATGGCTCTTTTCTTTTGCATTGGGAGGTGTTTTAATGAACGATAAAATATCTATTACACATATTTATCTTCAAGCAAGGTTGATTTGTTTTGGCAGTGGTTGCTTGAAGTATCATTACTGCCGGTAATATCAACTCAAAACATTTGGAAATACAGTTTTAGAGGAGTGATAATAATGTCTTTAATAAATGTAAAAGATTTAACTTTTGCTTATGACGGAAGTTATGAGAATGTATTTGAAAACACAAGTTTTCAGATTGATACAGATTGGAAATTAGGTTTTGTTGGCAGAAACGGCAGAGGTAAAACCACATTTCTGAATATTCTGTTGGGTAAATACAAATATAGCGGAAATATAACTGCATCTGTTAGCTTTGAATATTTCCCGTATGAAGTTGAGGATAAAACCAAAAACACAATAGAAATTTTCTATGATATTTGCCCTAATTGCGAGGATTGGGAATTTATGCGTGAAATATCTTTGCTCGAAGTTGATTTTGATGTTTTATACAGACCTTTTTTCACACTATCAAACGGAGAGCAGACGAAGGTTTTACTTGCAGCACTATTTCTTGTTTCAAACAGCTTCTTGCTTATAGATGAGCCTACAAATCATTTAGACGAAAATGCGAGAAAAATTGTAGGCGATTATCTATGCAGAAAAAAGGGGTTTATATTAGTTTCGCATGACAGAAAATTGCTCGATACTTGCACAGACCATATTTTATCTGTAAATAAAACAAATATAGAAGTACGAAAAGGCAATTTTTCTACTTGGTTTGAAAACAAAACCCTGCAAGATAATTTTGAAATGAATGAAAACAAAAAATTACAAAAAGAAATTTCAAAACTATCACAGGCGGCAAAGCGTAGTGCATCGTGGTCTGATATGGCAGAAATGAGCAAATACAATACTAACAATTCCGGCTTAAAATTAGATAAGGGTTATGTAGGTCATAAGGCTGCTAAAGCAATGAAACGCTCAAAAAGCATTGAAGCAAGACAAGAAAAAGCTATTTCGGAAAAGTCAAAATTGTTACACAACATAGAGGAATACGAAGCACTTGCGTTAGCTCCTGCAATCTATACAAAAGATAGGCTGGCAGATGTAAGCAATCTTTCTTTATACTATGATAATAATAAAATTTGTGAAAATATCAGTTTTGAAATTAAAAATGGTGATAGGATTGCTTTATGCGGAAAAAACGGTTGCGGAAAATCAAGTGTTTTGAAACTGCTATGTGGTGAAAAAATCAAATACACAGGTGATGTGTGTATAGGCAATGGGCTTAAATTTTCCTATGTTTCGCAAAACACCGATACATTACAGGGCAACCTTTCAGTGTTTGCAAAAAACAACGGAATTGATGAAAGCTTACTCAAAGCAATTTTGAGGAAACTCGACTTTTCAAGGGAACAGTTTGACAAGGATATATCCGATTTCAGCAGCGGACAGAAAAAGAAAGTCTTGATTGCAAAAAGTTTATGTGAAAAGGCACATTTGTATATATGGGACGAACCGTTAAACTTTATTGATATTTTTTCGAGAATACAAATCGAAAATGTGATTTTGGAGTATAAGCCAACGCTGATATTTGTCGAACACGATATTTCATTCAGAGAAAAAATCGCAACCAAAGTTGTAAATATGTAACCGAAAAAATCGTGGTACAATTTGCTTAATGAGTAAAAGGTATCACGATTTTATTTGCATACTGTGTAACGCAATAGAAGCTCATTTTTGAGGCTTTGAATATAAAACCATTACCTTTATGTTTTTTGCATATTTTAACCGCATAAAATGAGCGTTTTTAACCTCTATTGCGTGACAAAAGTAGAACGATAGAAACCTATTTTTGAGGGTGGAAATATAAAATCCTTACCTTGTAAATTTTGGTTTTTGAAAACCGTATATAAAGGGCGATTTCGCACAGCTATTGTTCCACATACTAAGTTAAAAATTATGTAGGCAAAATTTATATAACTAATTTTTGCAAAAGCATTGATTTTATTGTGGCTTTGATGTATAATATGAACTGTCCAATGGCAACAATATGGCAACAAAAAATCGGATAGTCCATAGGTTGTGGATAATACAGATAACTACAATACCTCGTGATAAAATCTCTAAACAGAATTGTTTAAGATTTCTTTATCAGGAGCGAGTGGGAATAAGGAATAATACCAAGTAGCTTGTGAGTGTTCATAAATAAAATGTTAAAGGAGTGTAACCGATTTAGGTTATCCTCCTTTCAAGATAAGATAGTTAAAGATCATTTTCCAAATGCTACACGCGACTATTATAGTAATATGTCTGATATGATTCTTGCGGTGGAACATGGAAAGATAGATGGTTATAAGGGTATAAGATGAGCATAATTAATAAATTAAAAAGTCTGAGACATAAGGCTTTGATTAAAATCTATTCCGCATTACCTTTAAAAAGAAACAAAATCATCCTTTGGAGCAATGGTTTTAGGTCATATGGATGCAACCCGAAATATATCACTGAATATATATTAGAAAACTATCCAAACAAATTCGACATTGTATGGGTTATTGACAATATAGTGAATATCCCGGAAAGTATTCCGCAAAATGTTCGTGTGGTAAGATACTTTTCGAAGGAATATCTATATGAGCTTCACACAGCAGGGTTCGTTATTTGTAATGCAAGAACCCTTGACTCGTATTTATGGACAAAACGCAAAGGACAGGTATATATCCAGACATGGCATAGTTCTTTAAGGCTTAAAAACATAGAAAAGGACGCAGAAAAAACACTACCTGAAAGTTATATTCAGGCGGCAAAAGGCGATAGCAAAAAAATTGACTACATAATTTCAGGCTGCACTTTAAGTAGCCGTATATTCAAGAACTCATTCTGGTATGACGGCAAGATTTTGGAATGCGGAACACCAAGAATTGACTATCTGCTAAAGGAAGCCAACAAGAAAGAAATATTCAAAAAAACTGATTTTTCGGAGGAGTACAGATACATCATATATTCCCCTACGTTCAGGACAGACGATGCATATCAATACAACGTTGATTTTGAAAAGCTTGTCCGTGTATGTGAGGAACAGTTTGGAGGAAAGTGGAAGGTTTTATACCGCCTGCATCCAAACTTGCTTTTCAGAATTAAGGAACAAACACTTCCTGATGTTTGCATAGATGTATGCAAGTATAGTGATATGCAGGAACTTATCGCAATCAGCGATTTTATGATTACTGATTATTCTTCATGCATGTTTGACATGATGTATATGAAAAAACCATGTCTTTTATATATGTCTGATTTTGAAGAATACACCGAAAGAGAAAGGGATTTGTACTTTAACATAAAGGAACTTCCATTCTTAAAGGCATATACAGAAGATGAGATGTTTGACGCTATTAAAAACTTTGACGGCGACAAATATGAGCACGACATTGAAAGCTTCTTAGGAACAATAGGTTCTTTTGAAAAGGGTACGGCGTGCCAGACTATAGCAGAATTGATTTCCAAGGAAAGCGAGAAATCATGAGAATAGTAAGTTCTATAAAAAATATCGCCACAGGCCTTGTGGGCCAAATGATATTGCTTGTTACAAGTTTTATTACAAGAACGGTATTCATAAACATTCTTGGGTCTTCCTATCTTGGTGTAAGTGGCTTATTCAATAATATACTGTCTCTTTTATCTCTTGCAGAGCTTGGCGTTGGGCAGGCAATAACCTTTAGCCTTTATAAGCATATTGCAGAAAACGATACTAAAAAAATAAGTAGCCTCATGGCTATTTACAAGAAGATATATACTGCGATATTCGTATTTGTTCTTGTTGCGGGTATGTCACTGGCACCGTTTTTGCAGTACATAATAAAGGATTTTAACGCCATACCTCATATTACGATTATATACATTTTATATGTTATCAACTCTGCATCTTCATATTTATTTGTATATAGAAACACCCTTTTAATAGCAAACCAGAAAAACTATATCGTAAATCAGATATCAAACATCTTCTCAATCGTGATGATGGTATTGCAGATTTTGGGTTTGGTTATATACAAAAACTATTTCGTTTACCTGATCACACAGATAACTGTTGTTATTACCCAAAACATAGTAACGGCAGTTGTTGTGGGAAGGTTATATCCTGAACTTAATACCAAGAATCCACCAAAACTTGACGCGGAAGAAAAGAATAGTCTTATAAAAAATATAAAATCACTTATGATTTATAAGGTGGGAACGCTGGCGCTTAACTCTACCGACAATATTCTGATATCTACATTCGTGGGTATCGTAAAAGTCGGTTTGTATTCCAACTACACATTGATAAGCACATCAGTAACAAACGTTCTGTCTACCATATTTGGAAACTTAACGGCAAGTATCGGAAATCTTAATGCCGTTGAAACCAAAGAGAAGAAGATAGACATGTTCAACATAATAAACCTGGCAACATTTTGGTTATATGGCGTATGCTCTATCTGTATGTTCTGCGTATCCAATGCATTTATAACTGCGTGGATTGGTGAGAAATATTTGCTGTCATACAGGGAACTGTTCATAGTTGTGCTAAACGCATATGTTGCGGGCATGTTGTTCGCACCATTTAACTACAGACAGACAATGGGCCTGTTCGTTTACGGAAAGATGCGACCGGTTATATCTGCTATAATCAACATAGTGGCTTCGGTTATACTTGGCAGAAAGCTCGGCCTTGAGGGTATCCTTTGGGGAACAATAATTGCGCGAGTTACAACAAATGTGTGGTTCGACCCATACATCGTATTCAGAAAAGGCCTTGAATCAAGCCCGAAGCACTATTTTGTTGACTACTTGGTAAAGTTTGTACTGTTCTTGGGAACGGGAGCAATAGCATTTGTTGCATCTTCTGTTATTCCGGCTGCGGGAATGATATCGGTAGTTATAAAAGCTTTGGTGGCATTTATAGTATCAAACATAATATTCCTTATTATATATGCAAAGTCAAAGGAATTTAACTATTTGAAAACAGTAGCTATGGGCTTTTTAAGAAAGAAGCAGAGAGGATAAAGAACGTGGAAAATAAAGTTATTGGCTACACTGCAGGTGTGTTTGACCTGTTTCATATCGGTCACTTGAACATACTTAAAAGAGCGAAAGAAAATTGCGATTTTCTTATTGTTGCAGTAAGTACAGATGAACTTGTTCAGCAGTATAAGAACAAGACTCCTGTTATATGCTATGAAGAAAGAGTGGAGATTGTGAAAGCAATTAAATATGTTGATATGGTAGTTCCACAGGAAAACCGAAACAAGGTAGAAGCTCTTGAAAAATACAACTTCAAAAAAATGTTTGTGGGAGATGACTGGAAGGGCACAGAATTTTTCATGTCTTTAGAACCAATCTTCAAAGAGTACGGAGCGGAGATAGTGTACTTCCCATATACAAAGGGAACATCATCATCATTCTTAAAAGAAATATTATCAAAGATATAAAAAATAGTACGGGTAACCGTACTTTTTTATTATGTAGAAAATTGCTGCATAGTTATATTCGTTATCTGTGTATGTGAGGCGATTTCATTCTGGAAGGTGAATCGTGCACTGTCATATGTAGCTATTGGCGGGGTGATTCTTATGATTGCCGTTATTGTTTTAGAAAATATGTTATTAGCTTGATTACAAAGTTATGAGCCGTTTGATTTTAGGATTGCCTAAAGTCAAACGGCCTTTTGTATATAAATGTTCATTTTCCCCAAAGCACTTGAATTCTTTTCAGATTTGTAGTATCATTATAAATGTCAAGTGAATGGTATTCGACTTATCGTTTGATTCTTGCCGTGATACTATTTTGATACTAAAAAATCGAGCAAAGTAAAATAATATGGAGATTAGAGAAGAAATACACGCTGAAATCTATAAAACGCTAAACAAATAAGTTTAGTATTAAAGAAACTTTATCGAGTGGGAATAAGCCAAAACCCTTGAAAGTCGCATAGCTACGGAAAATAAACTTATCGGAAGTTGGGTAAGTGCAGAGCTATCCTTTTGTGCATATAATTTTCTGTCTGACGGAAAGGGATTCTATTCCTTTTTTGATGCAAAAAAGAATTTACATATACAGATAGATAGTGTAACAATTCATTTTTCAGGTGATTTGATGCCGAGCACATTCAAATATACTGCCACAGAAGATGTATTGCTGATAGAGGACAGCTTTGGAACTCTTGTGAAATATAAAAGAAATAAGGAGTGATTTCAATAATGAAAAAATTCTTGGGAGTTTTATTAAGTTTAGCAATGATTTTGTCATTAGTACCAACGACCGCATTTGCATCAGATGAAATTCTTGTGGTTACAGTGCTTAATATTGATGCACCGGTTGATGGGGCAGAATTTGACCGTTTTGCAGATATTCCAAACGGTCAACCATATAAGATTTTCAGTCAGCCTGAATGGTATGATGAAACCGACAAAAGATTTCTTGAGACTGGTGACACTTTTGAAGACGGACATATCTATACGGTAAATGTATGGCTTGAAGCAAATGACGGATATGAATTCAAGTCTACTACTACAACAACAGATGTAAAGGCATCTATAAATGGAAAAACTGCAGAAGCAGGAAAAGCTTATGAATATCAACGATGGGCAATGGTTGTTGTGTCTTATACATTTCCGGCGGTTGAGAAGGCAAAACCGGTTGGCAGAGTTGAAATAGAAATATCCAAACCAAAGGCAGGCGAAACTGTATCCTACGATGCAAAACTTACGGGTGAGGGCGTTAGACTCATGACTCGTATTCCTGACCTTAAAGATGTATATAAAAATGCTATTAACGGTATAGAATGGGATGACGAAACCTCAAATCATAATATGAAAAAGGGAGAAACCTTTACGGTCGGTCACGAATATGGACTCAGCATATTTATTGAGCCTGAAGCCGGGTACAAGCTTGATAATACAAACAAGGATTATTCTGTCACCATAAACGGTTCAAATGCATTACCTATTGACGGATTTGGAGAGGATCGTCGGGGATATTATATCAGTTATGATTGTAAGGGTGAGATTGGTGCTGTAAATTTCAACATTGTCGAACCGGAAGTTGGCTCTACTCCGTTTTTTAAAGGCTATGCGGAAAATGGCAATGTGGATTGGGAGGTAACAGAACTTTCCTATTTTGATAAGAGTACGAGAGAACATCTTGAAGCATACGATACATTTGAAGAAGGACACTATTACGAAATTTATTTCCGAATGCAGGCAAAAGACGGATATGATTTTACCAAAGATGAAAATGGTAATTTTGACCAAAGCAAAATTACCATAAACGGACACACGCCAAGCGACTCAGGGTATTTCTCCAATGTGTGGAGAACAGGTTTTGTTAAAAGCTGTTATGGTCCGCTTAAAAAGAATAGCGAGAATCTTCCGCTCACCCTGCGTGATGATGAACTCGTTAATGATATAGTGCAATCTATCTATCTCTATGATCTTGAAAAACCCAAAGTGGGAGCCACTCCGGATTATATTACGGTATGGTTTAGTGAATACTATTATCCTGTGATATCATCTACAGAAGTTGAAAAATGGGGAGTTTGTTGGAAAAACGTAACTACCGGAAAAGAACTTGCGGTTGCGGGTTCTGTCTTTGAAGAAGGATGTGAGTATGAAGCTCACATCAAAGTTACAACCAAGTATAAAATGAAATTGGACGGAATCAAGGCATATGTGGATGGAGAGGAACCTGACAGAATTATCGATGTAAATGAGAATGAAGTTACATTAGTCTACAACTTTGGTATGCTGGGCGAGAAGAAATCAGAAACACAAACCGAACCCGAAAAACCATCAGAAAAAGAACCGGAAAAAGAACCGGAAAAACCAACAGAAATCGAGAAACCTACCGAAACAGAAAAACCGACTCAAACCGAAAAACCTGCGGAAAAACCAACAGAAGCAGAAAAACCGCAGGATACAAAATCCAATCCTTTTGTTGATGTGATAAAGGGGCAGTATTACTATGATGCTGTTTTGTGGGCAGCAAATGAAGGCATTACGGGAGGGACAAGTGCAAACACATTCTCACCGGATGCAAATTGTTCAAGAGGTCAGGTTGTTACTTTCCTCCACAGAATGATTGGTTCACCCGAGCCTGCGGCAATAACTTTGCCGTTTACGGATGTGAAAACAAGCGACTATTTCTACAAACCCGTAAAATGGGCATACGGCAGTAAAATAACCGGTGGTACAAGTGATACTACATTTAGTCCTGATGAAACTTGCTCAAGAGCGCAGGTTGTTACTTTCTTGTGGCGTACAGCAGGTCAACCTGAAGCAAAATCTAACAAGTGCAATTTTACAGATGTTAAGTCTGACAGCTATTACTACAAAGCCGTTTTATGGGCAGTGGAACAAGGAATAACAGGTGGAACAAGTGCTACCACCTTCAGTCCTGATGACTCGTGCACAAGAGGTCAGGTTGTTACTTTCCTTTATCGTTTTATAAATAAACAATAGTTAAAACTGCCCTGTATCATTTTGCTGTACGGGGCAGTATGCTTTTGGGAGGGTAGAAAATGTCAAGAATGATATTAAGCTTAATTTTACTTATGACAATGGGATTTAGCGGATGTGGATTACCTTGGCGCAATACAGATGATATTGATGGTGGTGTTGTAACACGCAATTCAGGCGATGATTCACCAAAGGTTATTGTCTCAACTGAAATTATAAGCTATGATTCCGAGTTTTCGTTTATATTTTCATTTTTTGATGAAGAAAGCGAGCTTGCAGGCAAGGTTTATAAGTTGAGCGCTGTGTTGGAAGATGATACAGTAAAAGCAAAATTTGATTGGCACGATCGAGACGGAAAAGGAGATAAATATGAGTTTCAAACAGACTCCTCTTTTATGACAAAACTTCAGAAAATCGTGTCAAAATATGATTTGGCAAAGCATAATGGATATACCCACCATGTATCAGGACTTCCTGATATGTATGGTGAGCAGATTGATATAAAATACGCTTCCGGTGAATCTATATATGCTCATGATAACCAAGGCGGTTTCCTTCAAATGGAAGCTATGGTAGAGTTGATAGAGCTATTTTCTTCCTTTAATAATATAATTGAATAGAATCACATATTTTAGAATTTTCCCCAAAGCACATGAAATCTTTTGGGATTTGTGGTATCATTATAAGTGTTAAGTAAACGATATTTGACTTATTGGTTGATACTTGGCGTGATACTATTTTGATACTAAAAAATCGAGCAAAGTAAAATAATATGGAGATAAGAGAAGAAATACACGCTGAAATCCATAAAATACTAAACAGAGAAGTTTAGTATTTAAGAAACTTTATCGAGTGGGAATAAGGATTATAGAGATTCAAAGAGGCTTGCGTTTTGCTCAAGCCTCTTTTTTATGATGCTGCCGGTCTGGTCAGGATATTGCTTGAAAACCCGGCAAAAGTATGTTACAATAAATAAAAAAATTAAACGCAGTTTTGTCGCTGTATTGTCATAGAAACGGAAGTGTTTTCAGTGAAAAAAAATCAAGTCGTGTGCTCTTGCGGAAAGGTGCATTCCTCCTCTGTCAAGGCAATTGATATTGGTCGCGGTGCATGCAACAATATTGCCGGTCATGTCCGGAAATTACGTGGCACCAAGGCCTTTTTGCTGGCTGACTCCAACACCTATCCTTTAGCGGGTGATATCATCCTCTCTCTTTTAAAAGCAGAGGGCATCGACGCTGCAACCTATGTTTTCCCACCAGGGGAAGTCGAACCGGATGAGCGGTCCGTTGGCAGCGCAGTGATGCATTATGATCCCGCTTGTGACATTGTGATTACCTTAGGCTCCGGTGTTTTAAATGACATTGGCAAAATTCTCAGTCATACTGCCGGCCGCCCCTACATTGTTGTAGCAACGGCGCCTTCTATGGACGGCTACGCTTCCAAAACCTCTTCGGTTGCCATGGATGGACTGAAGGTATCTCTGCCGTCTAAATGCCCCGATGTCATTATCGGAGATCTTGATATTTTAGAAACCGCGCCCGTTGATATGCTAAAGGCCGGTTTGGGCGATATGCTTGCCAAGTATGTCAGTATTTGTGAATGGCGGATTTCCCATCTCATCACAGGAGAATACTACTGCGAAACCATTGCCGGCTATGTCAGGGAAGCACTGGGAAAATGCGTTCAGAATGCTGAAGGGCTGCTCTCTAAGGACGAAGGCTGTATTCGTGCGGTTTTTGAGGGCTTGGTTTCCTGCGGCAGCGCTATGGAATTCGCCGGGCTTTCCCGCCCCGCCTCCGGCGTTGAGCATTATTTTTCTCACATCTGGGACATGCGCGGTCTGGAGTTTGGTACAAAAACTGCTTCCCATGGCTACCAATGCGCTGTTGGTACACGCTACGCCTTAAAAGCCTATGAGCAGGTAAGAGCCATGAAACCTGACCAGGAAAAGGCGCTCCGCTATGCCGAAGCCTTTGACTACGAAAAATATAAGATCGAGTTGACCGCATTTTTAGGCAAAAGTGCCGACGCCATGATTGAACTGGAAGAAAAAGAGAAAAAATATGATGCTGATTGCCATAAAACACGCCTGGCACACATTCTGGAAAACTGGAACCAGATTCTTCGTATTCTGGACGAAGAACTGCCCTCCATTGCTGAGTTTGACGCTTTACTAGACCTAATAAAAATGCCGAAAACCGTCGGAGAACTTGGCATTGATGAAGCCATTCTGCCTATGACCTTCCGGACTTCAAAGGACATCCGGGATAAATATGTTCTTTCCCGCCTTGCCTGGGATTTAGGCGTTTTAGAAGAAATCATCCTGTAAGCGCCTCTTGCCCCTTGTCGAATTTTGTGATATAATGTCAGAGAACAAAAGGGCAAAAAGGGGGAAGCCGCGATGAAAACAGTTTTTATTATCAACCCCAAAGCAGGACAAGGGGGAAATCCCGACGGATTGATCGAAAAAATCCGACAGACTGCCGATACAAACGGGGCCGATATTGAAATCTATATAACCACATGTCCCGGCGATGGAACAGCCTTTGTGAAGCACTACCTTGCCGAGCAAGGCAACGCCCGGTTTATTGCCTGCGGCGGTGACGGAACCTTAAACGAGGTTTTAAACGGCGTGATGGGTGCTAAAGGGGCTGAAATCGGGGTATTGCCCGCCGGAACGGGTAACGATTTCTGCCGGAATTTTACCGGTGACTTTTCTGATATCGGCGCGCTCCTTGCAGGCTCTGCTGTTCCCTGCGATGCCATCCGCTATACCACGAAATGTGATAGCGAAGAAAAAACCGGCTACTGTGCCAACATGTTCAACATCGGTTTTGACTGCAATGTAGCGGATATGACGGCGGTTATGAAACAAAAGCCCTTTATTTCCGGTTCCCTTGCCTATCTGTTATCGATTTTTACCATGCTGATTAAGAAAAAGGGCGCTGACCTTGCCATCACCTTAGACGGAGAAGAATTCCATCGGGGCAGATTGCTTCTGACCTCTATTGCCAACGGTTCCTATTGCGGCGGCGGCATTAAGAGTAATCCCCTGGCGTCCGTCAATGACGGCATGTTAAACACCAACATTATCTATAACATTTCCCGACTGAACTTTCTGACGAAACTCCCCTTTTACATGAAAGGAACCCATATCCGTCTGAAAGGAATTGAGAAAGTTATTTTCACGGGGAAGTATAAAAAAATCGGGATTACGCCCCTCTCCGGCTCTATGCGCCTTTGTATCGACGGAGAGATTATCAACGCCGGAAAAACGGAATTTGAAGCCATTCCCGGCGCTTTCTCCTTCGTTATTCCGAAAAATTAAGCAAAAGACTGTAACTTTCTGTTACAGTCTTCTTTTATTTTTAGAAGAAAACCGAAAAAAAACGCGTGTTCCGGTTGTCTTTTCCCCTGAAATATGATAAAATTAATTAGTTAATAAGATAAGAAGGTTTGTATTATGAGTTTTGAAATTGTTGTGCGCCAGGTTCTGATGCTAGCAATCATTATGGCTCTTGGATTCGTTGGTGTTAAAACGAAATATGTGCAGCCGGAACTCAGAGACGGAATCTCAAAGTTAATTCTCCGGTTCACGCTGCCCCTTTTAAATCTGACCTCTATTACAGGGCAGGTTTTAAACGCCGAACTACTCAAAAACGCCGGATTGCTGGTCGTCTTTGAAATTCTGATTTTTGTGATTCTGCTTCTTCTGGGGTTAGCAACCGCCAAACTGTTCCGGCTTGGCGAGCCTACGAAAACCATGCATAGCCTCATGAGCATTTTCGGCAATGTAATCTTCTTAGGCTACCCGCTGATTACGGCTCTTTACGGTCCTGTCGGTCTGTTTTACGCCATTGTCTATGCCTTGGTCAATGAGGCCTTCCTCTGGACCCTGGGTGTCTTTTTAATCGCCAAATCCGGAAACAGTGAAAATTCCGGTTCTGCGGCTAAAAAACTGATTAATCCGAATACCATTGCTTTTGTTGTTGCCCTTTTAATGCTGATAGCAGGCATCCGGTTGCCGGAAACCCTGCATAACGCCCTTTCCACCGTTGGCTCCATGACGACACCCCTTGCTATGCTCTTCATTGGTGTTACGCTGGGGACCATCGATTTAAAAGGCATTTATAAACGCATCAGCATTTACGCCATTGTTCTGTTTAAGATGTTGCTTCTTCCGGCTTGTCTTGCATGTCTTCTGGCAAAGCTCCCTCTTGACAGAACGCTGCTGGGCGTTCTGATTTTAGAACTTGCCATGCCTGCACAAACAATCATCACGGTTATGGCAAAAGAGTATCACGGCGATTATCAATACGCCACTGAATGTGTTTTCATTATGACCGTCATCAGCCTGGCTTCCCTGCCGGCGATGTACTGGTTCATGCAACATATATTCTGATTTGGAGGTTTTAACTATGAGTCATTGTCCTAAAGCTGCCGTTATTATGGGTAGCGATTCTGATTTTCCCGTTGTTAAAAAATGTATCGTTATGCTGAAGAAATTCGGTATTGAGGCTGATGTTAATGTTATTTCAGCCCACAGAACACCTGACGCAGCAGCAGAATATGCGAAAAACGCCAAGGCAAACGGTATTGATGTCATCATTGCCGCTGCCGGAAAAGCTGCGCACCTTGCCGGTGTTTTAGCCGCTTTTACGACACTGCCCGTTATCGGTATTCCCATGAAGTCCTCTACTTTAGACGGTCTTGATTCCCTGCTTTCTATGGTGCAGATGCCCAAAGGGATTCCTGTGGCAAATGTTGCCATTGACGGTGCTGACAACGCAGGCATTTTAGCCGCTCAGATTCTGGCTCTTAAATATCCTGAAATCGATGCACGCCTTGAACAGTTCAAAAAGGATATGGAAGACGAAGTAGCGAAAAAGAACCTGGCAATTCGCGCAGAAGCCGCAGAACTGTAAGGTAAAAGGATTGTTACAATGATTGAAGCAAAAAAATCTCTGTCCGGTGTTGCACCGTATGCCCCCGGACGGCCTATTAGTGAAATAAAGCGTAAGTACGGTCTTGAGCATGTTGTCAAACTGGCGTCTAACGAAAATCCGCTGGGCGCCAGTCCCAAGGCAAAGGAAGCGGCAAAACAGTCTATTGAAGACGTTTTCCTCTATCCGGATCCGGATTTTTATGCCCTGCGCAGGGCTTTGGCCGTTTACCACGGTCTTTCCCCGGAGCAGTTTGTCTTCGGAACCGGTAGTGACGGGCTGATTGAACTGGTTTGCAAAACCTTTTTAGGCGAAGGGGACGAAAGCATTATGGCAACGCCCTCCTTTTCCTTATATGCCTTAAATGTCCGTTCCACCGGCGCAACGCCCGTTGAAGTTCCTCTGGACGAAAACTGGAACTACTCCCCTATGAGTTTTCTGCCCTATATCACAGAGCGGACAAAGGTCATCTGGCTTTGTAACCCCAACAATCCCACCGGCGGCATCTATTCCGCCGAGGAGCAACGGGCATTTTTAGAGGCGGTTCCTGAGAATATTTTGGTAGTCATCGACGAGGCTTATTATGAATATGCCTGCCATGCGGACTCTTTCCCCGACAGCATCCAGGAACTGACCACCCGGAAAAACATCTTAATTCTCAGAACCTTTTCGAAAATCTATGGTCTTGCCGGTCTCCGGGTAGGCTATGGTATGGCAGATGCCGGACTGGTTTCCGAAATGGAAAAAACCCGTCCGCCCTTTAATGTCTGTATGCCGGCGCAACTGGCGGCTGAGGCAGCACTGTCTGATACGGAATTTTTAGAACGCTCCGTTTCCGAAAACCGGGAGAATATAAAATTCTTAGAACAGAGTTTTCAGGAAATGGGCCTTTCCTTTGTCAAAAGTTTTACGAACTTCATCGCCGTCGACGTCAAAACCGACGCAAAGGAAGTCTACGAAAAACTTCTGACCTTAGGCTATATTGTTAAAGGTGGGCACGTTTTAGGAATGCCCCACCATCTTCGTGTTACCGTAGGAACGCGGGCCGAATGCGAAGGCTTTATTCTGGCGCTTAAAAAAGCGCTGGCGAACTAACCGAGAGGAAATCATTCAAACTATGAAAACTGTTACGCCTGAAGAAAAAGAACGGCAAATTGAATATTCTAACCGTGTACAGCGTCTGGTGACCCAGGACGGAAAAACTCCGAAAGCCCTAGTCATTACCTACGGCTGCCAGCAGAACGAGAATGATTCGGAGCGAATCCGGGGAATGCTTTCTCTGATGGGCTATGGCTTTACAGAAGAGAAAGAGGAAGCCGACCTGATTCTCTATAACACCTGTGCTGTCCGCGAGGGCGCTGAGCAGCGTGTGTTGGGAAATGTGGGGGCGTTAGTCCACGAAAAACGTCGCCGCCCGGGACTCTTAATCGGCATCTGCGGTTGCATGATGCAGCAGGAGCATATGGCAAAGCAAATCAAAAGCAAATATCGCCATGTTTCTCTGGTCTTCGGAACCCATACCCTGCATAAATTCCCGGAACTTCTCTACCGGGCTCTCTGTGAAGAAAAAACCGTTATTTCGGTTGAAGATTCTGAGGGCGTCATTGCAGAAGATATCCCCATTTACCGCACCGGCGACCCCAAGGCATGGGTCTCTGTCATGTATGGCTGCAACAACTTCTGCACATACTGTATTGTACCTTATGTCCGGGGCAGAGAGCGGAGTCGTCAGCCGGAAAAAGTGCTTGATGAAATCCGCGGTCTCGTCGCAAAAGGCGTTACGGAAGTCACCTTGCTGGGGCAGAACGTCAATGCATACGGAAAAGATCTGGATGTGCCTATGGACTTTGCCGACTTGTTAAAACTGGTCAACGAAGTGCCCGGTCTGCGCCGTATCCGGTTTATGACATCTCATCCGAAAGACATGAGTCAGAAATTGATTGACACCATGGCATCCTGCGACAAGGTTGTCCCTCAGCTGCACCTGCCTTTCCAGGCCGGCAGCGACAGAATTTTAAAAGAAATGAACCGTCGGTATACCCAGGCACAGTATCTGGATTTAGTCCGCCGTGTCCGGGAAAAAATGCCGGATGTTGCTCTGACGACAGATATCATCGTGGGCTTCCCCAACGAAACGAAAGAAGACTTTGAAGAAACCATTAAGGTCTTAGAAGCCGTCCGTTTTGACAGCGTTTTTTCTTTCATTTACTCCAAGCGAAAAGGTACCCCTGCCGCAGAAATGGAAGATGTTATTTCGGACGAGGAAAAACACGAAAACTTTGACCGCCTGCTTGAAGTTCAGAACCGGATTTCCCGGGAGATTAACGATACCTATTTCGGGAAAATCTGTGAACTTTTAGTTGAGGGCGAAAGCAAAACAGATCCCGGCATGCTAACCGGCAGAACACCCGGCGGAAAAATCGTTAACTTCCCGAAGGATGATGCCATTCAAGTCGGGGATTATATCACCGTTACCATCACAAAAACAAATACCTGGTCACTCTTAGGCGAAATTAAGAGTGGCAGTCAGAAAGGATAACATAACAATGGAAGAAATTTTAGCAAAAGCACACGAATTAGGCGAACTGTTGGCTGATTCTGAGGAATTAAAGCGCTATCAGGAAATGGAGCTTTCCTTTGCAAGCGACGAAGATGCGCAGGAAAAAGTTCGTCAGTATGATGAAAAAAGTGCCGCACTGGCTGAAGATATGCGCAGTGGCGGTATGACACCGGAAAAACTGGAAGAGTACCGCAAACGCATGAATGAAAACATGGCGGAATTGACAGAAAACGCTACCGCAAGAGAATATCTGGAAGCAAAATCTGCCTTTGGCCGTCTCATCAACCAGGTTAATAACATCATCGGTTACCATATCCGCGGTGAAGAAGAAAGCGGCGGATGCGGCGGAAATTGTTCCAGCTGCGGCGGTTGCCATTAAGTCTCAATACTTGACAGAAAAAGGAGGAATTTCAGATGACGCCGGCAATGATACGCTATTTTGAACTGAAAGACGAATATCCGGATTCGATTCTGTTTTTCCGCATGGGCGACTTTTATGAAATGTTCGCCGACGATGCACGCGTTGCCTCCAAGGTACTGGATCTGGCTTTGACCAGTCGCTCGAAAAATGAGGAAGGAAAGCCTGACGTGGAAAATAATCCCATGTGCGGTGTTCCTTTTCACGCGGCAGATGTGTATATCGGCCGTTTGACCGCCCGGGGCTATAAAGTTGCCATCTGCGAGCAGTTGGCTGACCCAAAGGAAGTCAAAGGCGTTCTGCCTCGCGACGTTGTGCGCGTGATCACTCCCGGTACCATTACGGATGCCGCACAATTAGACGATAAGACAAATAACTTCCTCTGCGCTGCCTTTCAGGATGAAAGCGGCATTGGTGCTGCCTTTGTTGACGTCACCACAGGCGAGTTGTTTTTAGTCACCCTGCCCACATGGCAGAAACTTGTAGATGAGTTGGCGCGCTATCTCCCCGCGGAAATCATTTTCTCCAAAGGCCTCTACGCCCACGAGGAATTTATGACCGACGTTCGTCTCCGGTTTACCGTCCGTATGGACCCGGTGGATGTGGATCCCGATTGGGCGCATTCTAAAAGTCTGATTTTAAAACAGTTCGGCGTTTCCTCTTTAAGTGAACTGTCTCTGTCTGAAGATTCCCGTGTTGTGAACACCCTGGGCATGCTCCTTAACTACCTTGCCCAGACGCAGAAAACCTTTTTATCGCATATCCGCTCTGTCAAACACTATGCTGCAGATGAATACATGGAATTAGACGCCAACACCAGACGGAATCTGGAACTGACAACCACCATGCGTCGCGGCGAAAAGCGTGGCTCACTGCTCTGGGTGTTGGACCGGACGAAGACCTCCATGGGCGGCAGAATGTTAAAAAGCTTTTTGGAAAAACCTCTGACAAACTGCACCAAGATTCAAAAACGTCTGTTTGCAGTTGATACCCTTTTAAAAAATGCTGAAATCCGCTCCGACCTGATGGATATTCTGGGAAACATTCAGGATTTAGAGCGTTTAATCGGCCGTGCTGTCTGTAAAACGGCTTCTCCCCAGGATTTAGTTGCCATCAAACGTTCTCTTCTGGCTTTGCCTGAAATTGAACTGATTCTGGCAAAGATGGACTCCCCTCTTCTGCGTGAACTCTGCATGGAGCTTGACACCATGGGGGATTTATTAGATCTATTAGAAGCCACCATCCAGGATGATGCACCGGCAACTGCCCGCGACGGCGGAATTATCAAACCCGGTTATGATGCTGAAATTGACGAAGACCGGAACCTGAAGGAACACGGCCACGATGCCGTTAAACAGATGGAACTGACAGAGCGCGAACAGACAGGCATCAAAAACTTAAAAATCAGTTATAACCGCGTTTTTGGCTACTATATTGACGTTCCCAAGTCCTACCAGGGCGAACTGCCGGAAACGTATGTCAGAAAGCAGACCTTGGTCAACAACGAGCGGTACATCACGGCTGATTTAAAAGTCTTGGAAGACCGGCTTTTGGGCGCAGAAGAGCGCCTCCGCCAAAAGGAATTCAAATTGTTCTGTGAAATCCGGGATACACTGGCCCGGGATGTAGCAAGATTCCAGAAAACCGCTTCTGTTCTGGCCATGACGGATGTTCTTTGTTCCTTTGCAGAAACGGCTGCAAAGAACCATTATGTCATGCCGAGTGTTGATCTTTCCGACACCATTTCCATTCAGGATGGGCGGCATCCCGTAGTGGAAAAAATGCTGAAAAATGAATTATTTGTTCCCAATGATGCAAACTTAAATTGCAGGGATGACCGATTTTTGGTGGTGACCGGTCCCAACATGGCCGGCAAATCTACCTACATGCGCCAGGTGGCCCTGATTGTCATTATGGCACAGATTGGTTCCTTTGTTCCCGCAGCCGGTTGCACTGTTGGAATCTGTGATAAAATCTTTACCCGAATCGGCGCATCCGATGACCTGTCCGCCGGACAGAGTACCTTCATGGTAGAAATGACGGAGCTGTCTGACATTTTAAAGAATGCAACGTCTAAGAGTCTCTTGCTGTTAGATGAAATCGGTCGCGGCACCAGTACCTATGACGGTCTGTCTATTGCCTGGAGCGTCGCTGAATACATAGCCAGTCAAAAACGTTTGGGTGCCAAAACCCTGTTTGCGACCCATTATCATGAGTTGACCGCCTTAGAGGGCAAACTGGATGGCATGAAAAACTACTCCATCGCCTGCAAAAAGCGGGGCGACAGCGTCACCTTTCTCCGTCGGATTGTCAGGGGCGGTGCAGATGACAGTTATGGTATTGAGGTTGCAGCCCTTGCCGGTCTGCCGCAACAAGTCGTCAAGCGGGCAAAGGAAATCCTTCTGGATATTGAAACAAAGGGCGGCACTGAGGCAAAAATGACTGCTGCACCGGTTGCAATGCCGGAACCGGATATGCAACTGGGGATTGCTGACATGCGGGGCAGTGAATTGGTGGAAAAACTGGAAAATCTTGATTTGTCCACCGTAACGCCCATTGAAGCCCTGAATTTACTCTATGAACTGCAAAATAAGGTAAAACGTTAAGGATGTGATTACTTTTGAAAACTCTAGCCGAAAACAGAAAAGCCCGGCACGATTATTTTATTGAAGAAACCTTTGAAGCCGGCATTGCACTCAGCGGAACAGAGGTTAAATCCATCCGTAAAGGCGCACTTAACTTAAAAGATAGTTTTGTCAGTTTTTCAAACGGCGAAGCATGGATTAAAAACATGCATATCAGCCCCTATGAGCAAGGAAATATTTTTAATAAGGATCCACTGCGGGACAGACGTCTTCTCCTGCACAAGCGGGAAATCAACTATCTTTTCGGCGCCGTGAAACAAAAAGGCTTTTCCGTGATTCCCCTTTCCGTTTACTTAAAAGACAGTCTGGTCAAAATCCAGATTGGTCTGGCACGGGGTAAAAAACTCTATGATAAACGAGAAGATATTGCAAAACGTGATGCCAAACGGAATATGGACCGTGCTTTAAAAGAAAAAAATCAAGCGTAAAACAAACTCCCCGCCTGCACAAACAGGTAGGGAGTTTGTTTATCTGGGATGTAGCAATCGAGAGTCTCCCCTTTTCAAAAACCGGCGAATTCAAATTGCATATTTGAAAGTCCCCTTACATTGCCCTTGAAAAATATTAAATTGTATGCTACAATAAAGGTGCTACAACTTTTAACAGCTACCTAAAAAGGTAAGCATCGAATTGAATAAAACAAAATTTCAGAGGTACGCTATTGTAAAAAGCGTACACTCTTGTTTCGTCATACTCTGAAATTTTGTTTTAGATGCTATGGTTAAAAGTGTGTAGCAACCTTTTGAAGTAAGAGTCCCTGCGTTTTTTGTGCGTAGTTCTCTGTCAAAAGGGAGCTACGCATTTTTTATTTTCAGGAGAAAATCATGGAAGAATACAACATAGAACACACCTGTTGTTTTTTTGGTCACAGAAAAATATCGGACAGCAAAGAACTCCGTGCCAAACTTTGGTCAGCGATTGAAACTCTCATTATAAACCATTCTGTTGACACCTTTCTCTTCGGCAGCAAAAGCGATTTTGATACACTCTGCTGCAAGACAGTTACAGCTTTAAAGGAAAGTTACCCCTATATTAAACAAATCTACGTCCGAGCGGAATATCCCCATATCACCGACTCTTACTATGACTATTTATTGGCTCAAGGCTATGATGACACTTACTTTCCGGAACATCTTGAGCACGCCGGCAAGTCCTCCTATATCAAGAGAAATCACGAAATGATTCATAAAAGCAAGTTTTGCATCGTTTATTATAACGAAAATTATTTACCACCAAGAAGAAAATACAACAAACGAAATGTAGCAGATTACCAACCCAAAAGCGGTACTGCCCTTGCTTATCATTACGCCATGAGAAAGAAAAGAGAAATTATGAATGTAGGAGATAAAATGCTATAATATTCGCTTCTATCATTTTTGTATAGAAATTACATTCATGCATACCCTGAAAGGGCCTTCCTTCTAAATCAACGGAACCCATAAGCCCATTCCCTACGGAATGATTGCAAAAATGAGCATAAAAAAACCTGTAGCAATTTGCTACAGGTTTTTTATTAGATGATTTCCACGACAACGCGTTTGTTCTCGCGGCTGGCAGCAGCTTGCATAACCTTTCTGATCGATTGTGCAATTCTGCCTCTTTTGCCGATTACCTTACCCATATCCCCTTCAGCAACACGAAGTTCTAATACAACGGTGCCATCATTTTCGCTGAATCTGACATCAACAGATTCGGGATAGTCAACTAAGGATTTCGCAATCACTTCCAACAATTCTTTCATGTTGTTAGCCTCCTACATGCATCAAAACTCACGTGATTACTGGATGATGCCACTCTTCTTCAGCAGACCCTTAACGGTATCTGTGGGCTGAGCACCATTGCCTAACCATTTCTGTGCTTTTTCTGCATCAATCTTAATTTCAGAAGGGCTTGTCAGCGGATTGTATGTTCCGATTTCTTCGATGAAACGACCATCTCTGGGGTATCTGGAATCAGCTACAACAACTCTGTAAAACGGAGCCTTCTTCGCACCCATTCTTCTCAGTCTGATTTTAACTGCCATGTATTTCACCTCCTAATAACAATCTCATATCAATGTTTATTATAAACCACTCAGGTGATTTAACGCTTTTTCTTCCGTTTCATCATGCGACCGAGACCGCCTCCGGAAAATTGCTTCATCATTTTCTGCATCTGTTCAAACTGACGGAGCAGATTGTTGACGTCATGCACTGTGTTACCGCTACCGGCTGCAATACGCTTCTTGCGGCTGGCATTGATAATGGATGGATTCTGACGTTCTTTTTTTGTCATAGACTGGATAATCGCCTCAACACGAAGCAAGCGGCGATCGTCTAAATCAACTTCATTTAACGCCTTGGTATCTACACCGGGAATCATCTTAACCAACTGAGATAAAGGACCCATCTTTTTCATCTGCTGCATCTGATCCAGAAAATCTTCCAGGTCAAACTGATTCTTACGGAGTTTTTCTTCTAAGGCTGCGGCAGACTTTTCATCAAACGCCTGCTCAGCTTTTTCAATTAAGGACAAAACATCGCCGCTTCCTAAAATTCGGGAAGCCATTCTGTCCGGATGAAACTCTTCAATATCAGAAAGTTTTTCGCCAACACCCACAAATTTAATGGGTTTGCCGGTAACAGCTTTAACAGAAAGAGCCGCACCGCCACGGGTATCGCCGTCGAGCTTTGTCATAATCACGCCGGTAACAGAAAGGCGGCTGTTAAAGGTCTCTGCAATGTTCACCGCATCCTGACCGGTCATGGCGTCAATAACCAAAAGGATTTCTTCCGGCTCAACCGCTGCCTTGACATCTTCCAGCTCCTGCATGAGCACATCGTCAATATGCAGACGACCAGCCGTATCGATAATCACGAAATCATTACCGTGATTCTTTGCGTGCTCAATGGCACTTTTTGCAATTTTGACCGCATCCTTGCAGTCTTCCATAGAGAAAACGGGAACGTCAATCTGTTTTCCCACAACTTCCAGCTGCCGGATAGCAGCAGGACGATAAATATCACAAGCAACCATCAACGGCCGCTTATTATGCTTTTTCCGCATATAGCCGGCAAGTTTTGCACAAAACGTCGTTTTACCGGCACCCTGAAGACCCGCCATCATAACAACAGTGGGAACTTTCTTGCCAAATTCAATTCTGGCATTTTCGCCACCCATCAGAGCCGTCAGCTCATCGTTGACGATTTTAATAATCTGCTGACCGGGAGTCAGGCTTTCTAAAACAGCCGCACCCTGGGCACGCTCGGTGACGCGGGCAATAAAGTCTTTGACAACTTTAAAGTTAACGTCAGCTTCAAGGAGCGCCAGTTTAATTTCACGCATGGACTCTTTTAAGTCCTTTTCTGTTACGACGCCCTTACCCTTTAACTTTTTAAAAGCCATGCTCAGCTTTTCGGATAAACTTTCAAACGCCACAGTCATGGCCTCCTTTTAAAAGATTTTACAACTCTTTCGTCAATGCACGAAGTTTTTCTTCCAGTTCTGTAAACGCATCAGATAACTTCTTTGAATGAACATAATTCTGCGCATACCAATGCATGCTCAAAACGTCCTGCATCACTTCCTGAAGCTTTTCATCCTGATTCATGAAACGATTGACAAGGCCCAGACGGTCTTCCATTGATAAAAGAAGTTTCTCACCGCGCTTAATAGCGTCGCGAACACCCTGACGGGAAATTCCCAAAGGTTCTGCTATTTCTGCCAAGGATAAATCTTCATTATAATACAGGTCAATAGCTTGCGCCTGCTTCGGCGTTAATAAGTCACCGTAAAAATCATAGAGCATCGCAATACTTAAATCTTTAGCCACGTTTCTCACTCCTGCTCTTACTATGTGTAAAGGTATGAACCTGTACACTCGTACTAGTATACCCTAATTTTTTTCATTTGTCAAGAGGTTTTCGCGTTTTTTTAAAGAAAGTCCCTGTTTTTTGTCCGTTAAAAAATTTTTTATATTTTTTTAAAAAAACTGTTGCTTTTTTTGAATTATTGTGTTAAAATAGTAGAAGTCACTTGAAAGGCGATGGAGGTGAACGATATGCCAAACATTAAATCCGCTAAAAAAAGAGTTAAAGTCATCAAGACAAAAACACTCCGCAACCAGATGATTAAGTCTGCTGTAAAAACATATATTAAGAAGTTTGAAGCTGCTGCAGCTTCCGGTGATAAGGCCGTTGCAGAACCCGCATTCAACCTGGCTGTTAAGAAGATTGACCAGGCTGTTAGCAAGGGTATTATGAAAAAGAATACAGCTTCTAGAAGAAAGTCCCGTCTGGCATTGATGCTCAACAAGGTTGGAGCATAAATTCAGTCACTAAAACGCTACAGAGTCTTGTAGCGTTTTTTATTTTCCTTGCAGACAAAATAAAAGACCTGCCGCTTTACTTCGGCAGGTCTTTTTCTTTATTAAGGGTATCTCGATCCCTGAAGGCGCTGTAATATACACGCCTTTTTTATTTTAATTGATTGAGCATCTTCTCAAAACTATCCACCAAAATGTTATCTACACCCTTTTTAAAGGAAGAACTTCTGGCTTCATAGCCGCCTTCATCATAAGCCTGGCTGGTGGGGAAATAGCCGCCGCCACCATTGGTCAGACAGGTTACAACGGTCATCTCAAAAGGAGAAACCGCTTCCACGCGTCTGCCGATTTCAACAAAGGGTTCACCCTGAAAACCGGCAAAAGCAATATTGCCCAGACGGAATGCTGAAAGTCCAAAGGTAAAGCTTTCGGGGCCGTCTTTTAATCTAACGATACGGGTTGCTTCTGCAACAACCGTTGTCAGTTCCATTTCTGTGTAAGGCAGTTCGCTGTCTTTTCCCTCTGCATGAAGTTTTACAATTCTCTCTGCTTCTTCTAAGCGGTCATTTTCAGCGTTTGCAGGGATGGTTGCCAGGCAACTGTCATAGGAAATGGCATATTCTTTCAACGGCTCTGTCTTATCGCAAATCTGCAGCACAGCGCCGGCAATAGCTCTGCCCATGTATTTGGCATGTTCATAGCCACGGGGAACGCTGTCAAAATCTATGACCGTACCCTTTTTCTGTCCCTCTGTCGGACAGGGGTTAATATGGTTAACATCCCCCTGAGGACCGGTTAAGAAAATAACTTTAACATGGTCTAAGGCGCGTTCCAGCGTCTGGCGGACAAAACCGATATAATCAGCACTGATATACTCTCCACCAACGCTGTCCGGGTGGGTACCGAAGTTGACAACAAAAATGCTGTCTGCACCTTCTCTGTCAAGGCGAACCAGTTTCACGGCATCATTTGCCTTGCCCAAAGGCTCTAAAATGTCCGGATGACCAACGCCGGGGTTCGTTCTGACGGAACCGTCTTTCATGCGGAAACGACGAATAAAGGATACATTTTTTGCTTCGCTTTCAGCAAAGGAAATCTCTGTTTCCTTTAAATCCATCAGTGCATACTGTGCCGCATCGCACATCTGGCTGGATAAAAAGGCTTCGTAATCCTCAGAACCGCAAAGGTCTGATGCGAAGTCTTTGCCCAGCATTGGTGCTGTGTGAGTATGAGATGTAAAGGTAAAGATGGCCTCCATAGGCACACCGCAAGCATCAGAAACCGCTTGTCTGAACCGCTTGTCATGCGCCAGAGAAAGTTCAATTAAATCCAGCTCCAGAAATAAAGCCTTCTTATTGCCATCATCAAAGGCAAGAGCCGTTACAAATATATCGTCTAAAACGCCTTTTGTAAATCTGGCTTCATAGTAGCCGGAAATAGGATGACCTAAAGGCGGATTGATGCAAAGTCTTGCATAACCTGTTTTCAGCATTGCTTATTCCTCCCAGTTGTGATATACTTCCTGAACGTCGTCGTTATCTTCCAGCATGTCAATCAGTTTATTCATCAACTGAATATCTTTCTCATCTGTTAAGGTAACGGTTGTCTGAGGGATTTTTTCGACTCCGGCAGAGGCAAAGGCATAACCCTTTTCCTCCAGAGCATCGCGAAGCGCTGCAAAGTCTGCAGGCTGACAAAGAATCTCGAAGCAATCCTCCTGAGGATTGAAGTCTTCTGCTCCTGCATCCAGCGCATCCATCATAACGGCATCTTCGTCCAGTTCCCCTTCTTCGTTAGCGATGATAATAACGCCCTTTTCGTCGAACATAAAGCTGACGCAACCGGTCTGACCCATGTTGCCGCCACATTTATCAAAATAGTGACGAAGGTCGCCGGCTGTTCTGTTTCTGTTATCGGTCAGGGTTTCAACGATGACGGCAACGCCACTGGGGCCGTAGCCTTCATATGTGATTTCTTCATAGTTATCAGAACTCAGTTCGCCGGATGCTTTCTTGATGCAACGCTCAATGTTTTCGTTGGGCATATTGTTGGATTTTGCCTTGGCGATAACGTCTTTTAACTTGCCGTTAACTTCAGGATCCGGACCGCCGGCTTTAACCACAACGGATATTTCACGACCAAGTTTTGTAAAAATCTTAGCCTTTTTTGCATCACTTTTCTCTTTTTTGTGTTTAATGTTTGACCATTTGGAATGACCTGACATTGTTTTACCACTCCTACTTACATAAAATTAAAAATAGTGTTTAAACTATCCAATAACAAATTGATTTCAAAGGATGATTCCATGGAATATGTATGGACCTTTTTAGTGGGCGGCACTCTCTGCGCCATCGCCCAGATTTTAATTGACAAATGCAAACTGACGCCGGCACGAATTCTGGTCATCTACGTTACCGCCGGCACCATTTTAACCTTTTTCGGCTGGTATGAACCGCTGGTTGACTTTGCCGGAGCCGGTGCCACCATCCCCCTGACGGGATTTGGCTACACCCTGGCAAAAGGGGTCAAAAAAGCCGTTTTGGAAAAGGGCTTCGTAGGCATTTTTTCAGGCGGATTGACCGGTGCTGCTGCCGGCATTACCGCCGCCATCGTCTTCGGCTATTTCATTGCGCTGCTCTTCCGCCCGAAACCGAAACAATAACTTAATAAAAATCGTGCTCCGCCATGCTGTAAAAACTGTTGCCGGAAACAATGATATGATCAATTACATTCACATGAATCGCTTCCATCGCCGTCAACAGCGCCTCCGTAGCCTCCACGTCTGCTTCAGAGGGATGAACAGAGCCACTGGGATGGTTATGAGTAAATATCACATTCTGCGCATTATGCTTTAAAACTTCCTGCACAACCAGTCTCGGATATGCCGGAACTTCATTAATGGTACCTGTGGCAACAGGCCCCTGATAGAACACGCGACGGTTAGAATCCACACAAATCATCCAGAACTCTTCATGAGGCTTACCGATAAACAGATTCACTGCAAACCGCCCCGCCAACTCTGTTGAGGAAAGTGACTGTCGCTTGTCCCATTTTGTTTGGGTATAAACCCTCGCCAGATGCGGAATCATAGAGAGCAGAAATGCGCTGTTTTCACCAATACCCGGCACTTCTTTCAGTTCCTCCGGAGACGCATCGAATACATTGGCAATGTTCCCGAAGCGACGGATTAACTCATGCCCCAACGGATTCGTATCGTTTCGGGCAATGGTGCTGTAAAGAAGCATCTCCAAAACCTCATGCTGTGCAAAATGCTCAAAACCGTTTTCATTGTAAAAGCGTTCTTTCATCCGCTTGCGATGGCCCGAATGCATAACGCCTCAATCCTCCGATCAGACTTTCAGCGCGCGGCTGCCCGGTTTAACCAGAGGTAAACCTTCTTTACAGAGCGGGCATTCATCTGCTTCATAGGATATAACATCCAGAGAAATAACAGAAGAAAGGGGCACACCGAAATCAATCTTGCCGCCGGTTCTGTCAACAACAACGCCAACGCCGACCACTTCACCGCCGTTTTCGCGAACCAGGTCAATAACCTCGCGAACGCTGCCGCCGGTGGTTACAACGTCTTCCACAACTAAAACTTTCTGACCGGGTTTGATTTCAAAACTTCTTCTTAAGGTCATAGCGCCGTTTTCGCGTTCAGCAAAAATGTTGCGAACACCCAGGTGACGAGACACTTCGTAACTCATCTGAATAGCACCGATTGCAGGTCCGATAACCAGTTCGACGCCCTTGTCCTTGAACTGCTCTGCTAAATCTGCGCAGAGTTCTTCACTATATCTGGTATCCTGGAAAATCTTAGCACACTGCAGATATCTGTTAGAATGTCTGCCGGAGGTTAAGAGGAAATGTCCCTCTAAGAGGACACCAGCTTCTTTTAAGATTTCCAATACTCTTTCTTTTTGCATATTGCATCTCCCATCTGCCGCTTTTCGCAGCCTTTTAATTTACATAATTTTTCTATTATATATTGTACCCGTTTTTCCTTGAAATTTCAAGATTTATTTTAAATTATTCGCAAGATTCTGACAGGAAGAATATACTGTTTATATAGGAGCCTGAAAATCCCCTCCTCCGGGCTCTTAATGACAACAGACAGCACCTGCTGTCGAAAGGAGACAATATGCAAACTGCACTTATTGTGTTTTCTTCCTCAACAACGGCAAGCAGGCTCAAAAGGCTGGCGCACTCCGCACAGGCGGGTGATGTGTCCCTGACGCAATCCCCCAAATCCGTCAGCCAGAATGGCTGCACCTATGCACTCCGGGTCCCCATGGAACAACTGTCGGATGTTTTAGAACTGGCAAATCGCTATGACATCAAACACGGCAAAGTATACCGGGAGGCAAGGGACAGAGAAGGAAGAAGCATCTACTACGAACTCTGAGCCGGTACCGTTTACCGGCAGGACTCCGTCGGAGATTCCGATGGAGTCCTTTTTTCATGCACACATCAGTTTTTTGCCCCTTTCTCTTGCACACGGTAACGGTTTATGATAAAATGTGTATAAGAAATAATAAGGAGATGGAGAATGTCATGCATGAAGAACTGACAAAACAAGCAAGCATCGCCACAGAAGAACTGATTCAGGCAGCAAATCTTATGCCGGGAGATCTGTTCGTGGTCGGCTGTTCAACAAGCGAAGTAGCCGGAGAACATATCGGAAAAGGTTCAAATGTTGAAATCGCCCGGGCGCTCTGGCAAGGGATCGCTCCGCTTTTAAAAGAAAAAGGAATTTATCTGGCGGCTCAGTGCTGCGAGCACTTAAACCGCGCTGTTATTATAGAAAAAGAGGCCGCACAGAAGTTTGGCTACGAGCCGGTCAACGTCATGCCTCAGCCTAAAGCCGGCGGCTCCTTTGCTACCGTTACATATGAAAACATGACGGCACCCGTTGCCGTGGAAGGCGTTCGCGCAAACGCCGGCATAGATATCGGCGGAACCCTGATCGGCATGCAGCTCAAGGCTGTAGCCGTTCCCGTTCGTCTGTCCCTTGATGTCATCGGTAAAGCCCGGATTCTTTGTGCCAGAACGCGTCCTAAATTTATCGGCGGCGTCCGCGCACATTATAATGAAAATTTGTTGTAAATCAAAACCTTGATTCATATACTACAAATAACGAAAAGGGGTGCTCTTCTATGAAACAGAATACCATTATCACCATCGGCAGACAGTTCGGCAGCGGTGGCCATGAAATCGCCAAAGCCCTGGCAGATACCCTTTCCATTCCTTTTTATGACAAGGAAATTATTGTGGAGTCTGCCAAAAAAACCGGACTCGACGAAAATCTGTTTAAAAATGCAGAGGAACGAACGGTTTCCAGTTTTCTCTATTCTGTCGCTCTGGGAGCCTATACGCCGGCAAACCCCCTGACCGGTCTGCCCTTTATGAATATTAACGAAACCATTTTTCAGGCGCAATCCAACGTCATCAGAGAATTGGCCGCAGAAGGTCCCTGCGTTTTTGTGGGACGGTGCGCTGACCACGTGTTAAAGGAATTGTCCAACTGTTTCCGCGTTTTTGTTTATGCTGACCTTGCCGACCGCATTAAGCGCATTGCAGAGTTATATCATCTCAGCGAATCTGAAGCCGAAGACCTCATCACCAAAACAGACAAAAAACGCGCCAATTTCTATAATTATTATACGGGCAAAAAATGGAATAACTTCCAGAACTATGACCTTTGCTTAAACAGCGGAAAACTGAATACTGAAGGTGCAGTCAAAACCATTTTGTCCTATTTAAGCGAGTCACTCGGTGACTAACGAGAGGAGTCTGACCCCATGGAACTGTTAAAAACAATTATTTTAGGGATTGTGGAAGGCATCAGCGAATGGCTGCCCATCAGCAGTACCGGACACATGATTTTAGTGAATTCCTTTATGAAAACAGAGGGCTTCTTAACGGAAGATTTGTTCCTATATGTCATTCAACTCGGTGCTATCTTAGCCATTGTGACTCTGTTTTTCCAAAAGTTGAATCCCTTTTCTCCCAGAAAAACGAAAGAAGAACGTCAGGACACCTGGCAGATGTGGTTTAAAGTGATTGTCGCCTGCATTCCTGCCGCTGTAATCGGTCTATTGCTCAACGACACCATGGAATATTTCGAAACCCCCTGGGTCATTGCCGCTACGCTGATTCTTTATGGCATCGGCTTTTTAGTCATTGAGCGGAGAGAAAAAGCCGCAACGGTCCGTGACATGAACACCATGACCTACAAAACCGCTATTTTAATCGGTTTGTTCCAGGTTCTGTCCATTGTTCCCGGAACCTCCCGCTCCGGCTCCACCATTTTGGGTGCAATGCTTTTGGGTTGCTCCCGGTCGGTTTCCGCTGAATTTTCCTTCTTTCTGGCCATTCCGGTTATGTTCGGAGTCAGTTTTTTAAAACTGGTCACCAACGAATATCTGATGAGTGCCGGAGAATGGGGATTGCTGCTTGCCGGCATGGCCGTTGCGTATGTGGTCTCGCTGATCGCCGTTAAATTTCTGATGAATTATGTGAAGAATCATGATTTCAAAATTTTCGGCTGGTACCGGATTGCGCTGGGGCTGATTGTCGTCCTATATTTCTCAATTTTCTGATTGAAATTGTCGATTTCCCGTGAAATTTACAATTTGTTCATATCACGGACAAAAAGATATAGTATGATAATACCATAAACTTAATTTTATCCCCAGACAGGAGGATGGTTGTATGGAAGACAACAAAAATTTTAACTTTGATATTGATGATTGCCTTGAAGAAGAAACCTCAAGGGAAATGGAACCGGTTACATGCCACCAGGCATGGTATACCGATGACTTTGAAGAGCATGTTCGCCGCGCCGTGCCCCGGAAACATTCTCTGACTCTCTACCAACCCAAACCGAAGCGGTTCCGGAAACTGTTTAAAAGCCCTGTGTTTGCAGCCATTATCAGTTCGGTTGTGACCTGTTGTCTGTGCTTCGGCATGTTTGCTGCGGTCTATAAACCGCAAGCACCGGCAGGCAATGTTCTGCCTCTGCCCGGTGAAGCACTCTTGTCCCAAAGCAGCGTCACCAAACTGGCAACCAGCAGTTCTACTGCCGGCTTAGGTATTCCGGAGATTTATGATATCGCGTCTCCCACTGTGGTTACCATTCTCTGCAAATCTCAGAGTGGTGGCTATGTGCAGAGCCAGCTTTCCAGCGGCTCCGGTATCATCATCCGTCAGGACGGCTACATTGTGACCAATAACCACGTTATCGAAAACGCAGCCGAGGTCACCGTTAACACCATCGCCGGCCAATCTTTCACCGCTAACATCATCGGTGCTGACGCCCGGACAGATTTAGCTGTTTTAAAGGTTGATGCTGACACAGCGCTGCCCTTTGCAGAACTGGGTGATTCTTCAACCCTCCGCGTAGGTGAAATGGCTCTTGCCATCGGTAATCCCCTGCGCGAAGAACTGGCAGGCACTTTAACAGTTGGCTATATCAGCGCCATCAACCGTTCCATGGTCATTGACGGGAAACAGATGACCATGATTCAGACCGATGCTGCTATCAATCCCGGTAACTCCGGCGGTGCGCTGCTCAACATGTATGGTCAGGTCATTGGTATCAACACCGCAAAATCCACCGGCTATGATGTTGAAGGGTTAGGCTTTGCTATTCCCATTAACGAAGCAAAACCCATTATTGAATCCATCATTCAGCACGGATATGTAACCGGCCGCGTTGTCATCGGCGTAACCGGTCAGTCTGTCACCGAAGCCATTGCCAAGGCAAACGACTTGCCCATCGGCGTTTACGTCAGCTCCGTTTTATCTGACAGTGCCGCTGAAAAAGCCGGCTTACAGGTAGGCGACGTTATTCTTTCCTGTGACGGCCAGGCAGTCACGACAACGGACGAAATCAATAAAATCCGTGATACCCATAAGGTAGGCGAGGCTATGTCCATGGAAATTTCCCGTGGCGGCAGAAAGATGAAAGTCTCTCTGATTCTTCAGGAAGAAAAACCTTCCTCCGGTAAAGAACAACAGCCTCAGCAGCAACTGCCGCAACAACCCCAGCAGCCCTACCAGTATGAACTGCCCTTCCCCTTCTCCTGGTTCGGTTGGTAAAATCGTTAATTGTAAAAGAAATGTGAACACCCTTGACAAATTGATAAAATGTGATACAATAATATTAGCACTCTTGAAGCGAGAGTGCTAATATTTTTATTTTGGAGGCGAGCCACCGTGGCTAAAACGGCTTTTAAATCTGAGTCAAAACGTTTACTGGAACTGATGATCAATTCCATTTATACCCATAAGGAAATCTTCCTCCGCGAATTGATTTCCAACGCCAGCGACGCGACGGACAAGCTTTACTATCGCACCCTGTCTGACGAAAACCTGAGTTTTTCAAAAGATAATTTCTTCATCCGCATCGACGCTGACAAAGAAAACCGCACCCTGACCATTACCGATACCGGTATCGGTATGACAAAGGAAGAGTTGGAAGAAAACCTTGGAACCATTGCCAAAAGCGGTTCTCTGCAGTTCAAAACTGAAAACGAAAAGGTTGAAGATGTAGACATCATCGGTCAATTCGGTGTCGGTTTTTACTCTGCTTTCATGGTCGCCGATAAAGTAACGGTTACAAGCCGTTCTGTAGACAGCCAGGAAGCCTTCTGCTGGGAAGCGGAAGACACGGAAGGATATACGGTTGCCCCCGCTGAAAAAGATACGGTAGGTACAAAAATCGTTCTCTATTTAAAGGAAAACACAGAAGATGAGAACTATGATGAATTTTTAGACGAATATCGTCTCCGCGCTATCGTAAAGAAATATTCTGATTACATTCACTATCCCATTATAATGGAAGTTACCAAGAGCCGCGCCAAGGAAGACAAGCCCGGCGAATTTGAAGAATACCGCGAAGACGAAACCTTAAACTCCATGATTCCCGTCTGGAAAAAATCCAAAAGCGAACTGACCGACGAGGACTATAATAACTTCTACAAGGAAAAATTCTTTGATTTTGAAAATCCTTTGTCCGTCATCCACACCAGCGCCGAAGGTATGACCAGCTACACTGCCCTGCTTTACATCCCTGCTCATGCACCCTTTGATTTTTATACAAAGGAATTTGAAAAAGGTCTGCAGCTTTATGCAAACGGCGTTATGATTATGGAAAAATGCGAAGAACTCCTGCCGGATTGCTTCCGTTTCGTCAAAGGTTTAGTGGATTCTGCTGACCTGTCTTTAAACATCTCCCGTGAGATTCTGCAACATGACCGTCAGCTTAAGTCCATCGCATCTCACCTGCAGAAGAAAATCAAGAGCGAACTGTCTTCCATGCTGAAGAATGACCGCGAAAAATATGAAACCTTCTACCAGAATTTCTCCCGTCAGTTAAAGTTCGGTATTTATGATAACTTCGGCAGAGACAAGGAGCTTCTCCAGGATCTGCTCTTGTTCTACTCCTCCGGCGAGAAAAAACTGGTGACTTTGACTGAGTATGTATCCCGCATGAAGGAAGACCAGAAGCATATTTACTATGCTTCTGGTGAAAGTATTGAAAAAATCGAAAAACTGCCTCAGACAGAACTGGTTGCAGAAAAGGGTTGCGAAATTCTGTACTTTACAGAAGATGTGGATGAATTTGCCATCCAGATTCTCCGTGAGTTTGAGGGCAAATCCTTTAAGTCTGTTTCTGCCGGCGATTTAGATATCGAAACCGAGGAGGAAAAGAAAGAAAACGAAAAGAAGAAAGAGGAAAATAAGAACCTCTTCCTTTTCCTGACAGATGCATTAGAAGGAAAAGTTAAGGAAGTTCGCGCTTCTGCCAGACTGAAATCTCATCCCGTTTGTCTGACCAGCGATGGTGCCCTTTCCCTGGAAATGGAAAAGGTGCTAAATGCAATGCCTAATGACCAGAAGGTCAAGGCTGAGCGCATTCTGGAAATTAACGTCAATCATCCGATTTTTGAAAAGCTGTCCGGACTGCTTGATGGTAATAAAGACAAGCTGAAACAGTATGCCGACGTTCTTTACGACAGCGCGCTGCTCATCGAAGGTCTCCCCATTGACGATCCCGTTGCTTACACAAACAGTATCTGTGAATTAATGCAATAACGTCCTATTCGGAGCCACAAAATTGTGGCTCCGAATTTTTTTGAAAAAATTTTAAAAAAAGTATTGACAAAAGGTATATTATTTGCTATAATGAACAAGCTGTCATGTGATAGCGAAAGATTCCATCAGCTTCTTGCGAATATCTCTTGCTGATGTTTCTATATTCTTAAGGCCCGTTGGTCAAGCGGTTAAGACACCGCCCTTTCACGGCGGTAACACGAGTTCGATTCTCGTACGGGTCACCAAAAAGGAACTATTCTTTTGAATAGTTCCTTTTTTTGATTCCTTTAGGGTTTAGAATGTTACGCCTTTGGCGGAACGTTCGTCGTAGCAGCCGCAAGCGAAGTTTGCGGACTGCAAAGCGGGAGGAAATGGAGTGATTTATCTGAAACTGAGAAAGCGAATGCTCGCTGGGCATATGAGGCAAAGCAATATATCGATTCAATTGATTAAGTTTTCTTTTTTTGAATAGTTGAGCTACAAAGATGATTAATAATGTACTAATTCGCTGAATTCCCCGCTTAAATCTTAGGATTTAAGCGGGTTTTTGTATAACGGAATTTAAGTGTAAAATTTGACTTATGAGTCTAAAAAATAACTGTTGCCTAATAGACAATTGAGGTGCTATAATAGGCGTAGGAAGCGGCGGTCTTCCTGCAATCAGTGACATAAAAGGAGTATTATGAAATGAAAGTTTTAGCAATTATTTGTCATCCTGATGATATGGAAAGTACCTGTGGCGGAACCTTGGTAAAGTACCGCAAACAAGGTCATGATGTAACGGTATGTAACGTGGCAAACGGTAATATGGGACACTACGCGATTATGCCTGATGAACTGCGGGAAATCCGGAGAAAAGAGGCTGAAAATGCCTGCCGAATCGGGGGATTTAAGTGTGTTACAGCGGATGTAGGGGACCTAACAGTCAACAGCGCTGATATGGAACAAGTAAAAAAACTGATTACGATTATCCGTGCAGAAAAGCCGGACCTAATTATCACTCATCACCCTGATGACTATTGTTCTGACCATAGAGAAACATCAAAACTGGTGTTTAAGGCATCCTTTGATGCGACTTGTCCCCATTTTATGCCGGAATGTGGCGAGGCAATTCCGCTGATGCCTCTTTACTATACGGATACAGATTATTGTATCAATATGATTCCTACCGAATATGTGGATATTACGGATGAAATCGATATCAGGGAACAGATGGCGGCTTGTCATGAGAGCCAGGTTGTCTGGCTGAAGGAACATGATGGATATGACCTTATTGCCGGTCAAAGGAAACGGGCTGAAAGCCGTGGTGTTCAGTGTGGCGTAGCCTATGCTGAGGGATTTACACCCGCTCTGGTTAGCGGCAGACTTCGTCCCTACAGAGTGTTGCCCTAAAGAGTTTATGCAACGTAGTATGGTTTTAACAGAAAGGATAGGATTACGATGAAAAAGCCGGATATGAGCAAAATGACATTGCGGGAAAAAGTGGGACAGACTCTTCTTGTCCGTATGTCTGATTTGCTTTTGAAAGCCGATACAGGATATGATGAACTCCGAGATCCCTCTGAAGCGAAAAAATTATTGGATGAGAATCAGTTTGGCGGTATCTGGGCTCACGGGAACATTGACGTCAATGCAATGTCAAGGCGTTATAACGGGTATTTTCAATTCACTTCTGACAGCATGGCGGGATGGATTGAAGAGAATACAAAAGATATGGCGCTTCCGCCTATTTGTGCCAATGATGCTTTCGGAAAATTTGCCTACTCTGATTTGAGTGAGGTCATTGACGGTTTAATTGTTGGTGCAGCGAATTCCGAAGAATATGCCTATGCACTTGGTAAAAGTTTTGCAGAGGAGCATAAAGCGGCGGGACTCAACTGGATTTGGAGTCCGAATGTTGACCTTGTGAGCCGTTATACTGCGGAAGTCATTCGTCCGTTTTCTAACTTGCAAGATCAGCAAATTGCTATGGCTACGGCGTTTATCAAAGGAATGCAGTCCGTTGGCTTCGCAGCGACTGCTAAGCATTTTCCCGGGCCTGACGGAAAAGAAACCCGTGACAGTCATATTGTTCCTACCTTTAACCGGCTGACAATGGAGGAGTGGGAAAAAGGGCAGGGTGCCGTTTTCCAGGCGGCAATTGATTGCGGCGTTTGTGCGATTATGTCCAGCGCCGGGGCTTTCCCGGCAATGGATGATACAAAAGTCGGCGAACGTTATATGCCTGTTGGATTATCAGAAAAGGCCTTGATTGGAAAAGTTAAGGGTGATATGGGCTTTGACGGCGTTATCATTACTGACGATGTCAATATGGGTGGCTTCACCAGTTTTTATGGCGCGGATGAGCTTTACGGCAGATTTTTAGCTGCCGGTAACGATATGCTGCTTGGTGTCAGCATTGATGCGGTGGATAAAGTGATGCGTTGCATTGAAAAAGGCATTGTAACGGAAGAGCGGATTAACGATGCTTGTCGCAGAGTGCTGGAGTTAAAAGAAAAGGTTGGTTTGTTTGATGAGGATTATTCCAGACGATACGGAAACCTCGAAGAATTAAAAGCAAAAACAACGGCGTTAACCGCAGAGATTGCAAGAGACGGCATCACCCTGCTCAGGGATAATATCGGGTTGCTTCCGATGAAAAAGAAAATCAACCATGTTACTGTTTTTACCTTTACCCATGATGAAAGTGTTTACGGCGCAATGAAAGCGATGAAGCAGGCGTTTTGTGAACGTGGTGCTGAAGTAACGCTGAAAAAGAGACCGGAAAGTTTTCAGGAGATTGAGGAAGCGGTTGAAAAAAGTGATTTGATTATCTATGCCGGTTATATTGCGTTTCATGCACCTAAGGGTGCTCCCAGTTTTTATGGCGATGAATTCTGGTCTCTCCGATATGCATTTACGGCGGGAAAAGAAAAATCCATTGGTGTGTCCCTGGGATACCCCTATATCCATTATTATTTCATGGATGATGCGGAAGTCTTCGTAAATCTTTACAGGCCACACGAAGCGATTTTAAAGGCGTTTGTGGCGGCGGTATATGGTGAAAGCGAATTTAAAGGCGTACCGCCTCTTGATATGAATATTATGTAACAAAAAAAGCCCTCGTTCAAATGAACGAGGGCTTTTTGGTGCCGGTGGCCGGACTCGAACCGGCACGGTGTCACCACCGGTGGATTTTGAGTCCACTACGTCTGCCAATTCCATCACACCGGCAAGGTGCAATTCTGCAACAAAGATAATTATATACTAATCGCTTTCAAAAGTCAAGAGTTTTCTATTGAAAAATCCCGACTCAAAAAGCGGTTCTGACAAAAACAAGAAGCACTTCCGAAGAAGTGCTTCTTTATGGTGAGCCATCGCGGATTCGAACCGCGGACACCTTGATTAAAAGTCAAGTGCTCTGCCGACTGAGCTAATGGCCCATATGGCTGGGATAGCAGGACTCGAACCTACGAAATGCCAGAGTCAAAGTCTGGTGCCTTACCGACTTGGCTATATCCCAACATATCCCAATACATAGATTAAATTTGGCTGGGATGGAAGGACTCGAACCCTCGAAATGCCGGAACCAGAATCCGGTGCCTTACCAACTTGGCGACATCCCAATATGACCGAACGCCGGAATTTTACCCGGTTACGGTAAAAATCATACTGAAAAGTAAGTGGGGTGGGTAATCGGAGTCGAACCGACGACCTCTAGAGCCACAATCTAGCGCTCTAACCAACTGAGCTATACCCACCATAAAGTAAAAAGTGGCGCGCCTGAAGAGATTCGAACTCCTGACCCACTGCTTAGAAGGCAGTTGCTCTATCCAACTGAGCTACAGGCGCATATATCTGGAGCGGGTGATGGGAATCGAACCCACACAATCAGCTTGGAAGGCTGAGATTCTACCATTGAACTACACCCGCACAAATGCTGACTCAAGCATTATAGCAAATATAAAAGGCTTTGTCAAGGGATTTTTGAAAAAAAGTTAAATTTTTTCCTGTTTTCTTCACTTTTTCCAAATTACACGGCTTTTCTAATATTTTTTTAAAATAAGTCTTGACAGAAACAAGAGGTATATGCTATAATATCACTTGTTGCGGATGTGCTGGTGTAGCTCAATCGGCAGAGCAGCTGATTTGTAATCAGCAGGTTACAGGTTCAATTCCTGCCACCAGCTCCACAACTTTTTAAAAAAAATGATTGACATTTGGTCTTTTATATGTTATAATTGGTCAAGTCAGCAAAGTTCATATGGAGGGGTTCCCGAGTGGCCAAAGGGGGCAGACTGTAAATCTGTTGCTTTCAGCTTCGATGGTTCGAATCCATCTCCCTCCACCATTTTCTTGCTAATTGCAAGATTTGAAAAGCCCGCTTGCTGCAGGGCTTTTTCTTTTGAAAAATCCAATATGACGGGATATAGCGCAGCTTGGTAGCGCGCTTCGTTCGGGACGAAGAGGCCGCAGGTTCAAATCCTGTTATCCCGACCACCTTAAACCTCAGTAATTAATAGTTACTGAGGTTTTTGTTTTGTTTGAAAAAGTGCTAAAAAACGAGTTTGACCACATGTTTTTATCTTCATCCGTGGGACAAAGCCCTGTTCTTTGTTTACGCCGTATCAAATTTTAATATACCCAAAAGCTATGGCACGGATTTTTATATCCGTGCCATCTGTGTTATGGTGCATTTGGGAGTTTCGCTTTTTGTTCTGCGATTTCGGCTTTCATCTCCTAAATTTGTATTTACCGTTTCAGCAACACAAACATACCATAGAAGATGGTATCAGTCTACGAAGTTTTTTCAAAAGCCCTTTTCTTTGTTTAAGGTGTATCATATTTTGATATGCCGATGCATGCAAATAGCCTGTCACTTTATTTAGTAACAGGCTATTTGTTATTATTTACTTCCAACTATAATAGCATCTTTTGCATCAAAATAATCTTCTGTATTACTGCTGAGTCCGCTTGCTTTCCAAGCTTGCTCAAAAGTAATATCGTTTCTGTTGCTCAAAATAATGTAAGAAGAATCTTTTACGGCATTGTTCAATCTTCCCGTAAGTTCTAATCTGTATTTGTATGTATATGGAAGTTCTTTGACTTTCCATGTTCCGTCACTCATTTCATAGTGAGTAGAGGAATAACAGAGCTCGCCATTTTTAATATATTCGCTTATTTTGTCTTCGGGGGTTGCATCGTATGTTTTTACAACATCAGGAACTTCGCCATACGAAATATCTACTATCTCAAAATACTTATCATAATCATCGTAATCAATCAAGAGTTGTATGGAATCTTTTATGTAATAATCAGCTTTTCCTTCGAGTGCAGCATCAGGAATGCTTGAAGTAAGATTTACACCAATTATTTTTTCTATGGCTTTTTCGGATAATTCATCAATAAGTTTTTGGTCTTTTACGGCAAGCTTTTTTTTCGTATGCTTTTCGTTGTCAATTGTTATTTCTAAATATGCACCATCATTTGTATTTTGAAAGCTTTGTGCAGAACACATTACCGAACCCGAACAATTAACAGTGTTATCAGCTTTATGATTTTGAAAATATATAATTCCTGAACCAATAACAACGATAAGTAAAGAGATTATTAAGTATATATATTTCTTCATACAATCACCTCTCTTAATGTAAGCTTATTCATTTTTTCTTTTTACTAAAATAGTTAATTACCTCAACGATAATGCTACCAACTGTAAGTGAAGCCAATTGTATTACTCTCATCATTGGTCCTTCACTACCATGGGTATTAATATTAGAAACTACAATGTATGATAGAACAGTCAACACGATCAATCCCAATGTTACAAAATAAAACTTATTGAGCTTATGAAAAATCCAACGAACTATTAAACCAATTATAAAAGGAACTACAAATAGAAAACTATATATTTCTATAACTCCTGAATAATTTGATATTGTTTGCAACATAAAAATCACACCTCTTTCTCTTAAGAAAATAACAAAACTACTGCTATAACAACCGCAATTACACCGCCAAGTCGATTAAAACCGATAGCTAAGTCTGATGGTTCTGCATCCTTATATCTCCATCCATATTCTAAATACCAAGCTGTGTGCGGTGCTGCAATATTAAACACACCAAGAGCAATAAGCAAAATGATTGCAATAATATTCCCACCGCTATGTTTGGGAGCTTTAGGAGCATCTTCTAATAGAACATTCGTCAAAACATCTCCATCTATATACTTTTGGGGATCATAGTTATCGCTCCATCCACCACTACCGCCGTACCCCTTCATGTCCCACCAATAAGTAGAACCGTCAGGATAAGTTATATCTACTTTGTAGTCCGAGTTATTTCCTTCAAAGCTATAAATATATGTATAATTTCCATCTGAAATTGTATTAGTTTCTTTGTTCACTTCAAAAATAACACCATTTTTCTCGATGGTATAATGTTTTTGAGTCTGTGTGCATGAACACAACACTATGCATACTATCATCAGGAGAAAAACCAAAGATATGATTCGTTTTTTCTTCATAGTAGTTACCTCCTTGCTTTTTTCTTTTTGATTTTATATCCAATTATAAAACCAATAGCACCAATTATTACAACAATAACTATTGCCCCTATTATATATGCCGTAGTTGAATTATAAATAAACCAATAAGTAAAATTAGCATATATACTTTTGAGCGGAGGTAGCTTAGGTTTTGCATCTTCCGGGAGCAAAGTGCTCAGTTTCTTATAGTCTTCTGCCTTCATTATGTAATCACCCGTTGGAGCACTACTTGAAGCTACACGGCTTCCTGCAACTTTACAATTATCCCATATAGTTATTTCGTGAATATCACCATCTTCATAACAATGTATCACTAATCCGTCAGCAGGATTCATAACAAGAGTATTTTCTACATCAATAAGACGGATTCTATCAGCTATTCTAAAAAACTCTCTTTTATCAATTTCATAGCGCTCTTGTTTACCAAAAAGACCAATTTCCACTTTATAACTTGAATCTGCATTAGTTTCAGTAAGAGCTGCCAATGTTATTTCGTCACCAACTTCTGTAAGAGTTGCATTTATTTTATTGATTCTATCTTGTTCAGCTTTTTCGTATTCTCCGTCATTCAAATAACTTTCAAATCGTTTCCAAATATCAAAGTCTGTATTTTTGATTTTGAGTGTAGCCGTATCGTAACTTGTTACTTCAAAGATATTCGCTTCATTGTTTTCATCAAAATATGTAAAGAGATAAACATTTCCGGGTTTTACTTTGAAATTTCCTACGGGATATGGTTTATCGTAGTGTTGTTGTGTTCCGGTTAAAACATCACCCTTAATTTTAACACGAGGGCATACCGTAACAGTAGTATCATTATAGGCAAGCACTTCACCGAAAAAGACTTGTGCATCATCATTACTTAGCAAACCTTCAGGAACATCACCTGCAAAAGCGGTAAAGCTCGTTGAAAAAAGCATGATTATCATAGCAAAAATTGAGATTACTTTCTTCATAGTAGTTACCTCCTTGCTTTTTTCTTGAAGACAAGATATACAATTAAGCCAAGAGCGACAAGTGTAAGAACTGAAGCTCCGGCAATTATATTATTTCTGTTATTGAGTTCAGTTTTTTCTTCAACAGTAGGTTCAACATATTTCGCACTCACTTCAAGAGGGAGAAGTTTATATAATTTTGCAACATTCTCAATTTCCATTTGATAGTCTTTTGACGGAAGCAAGCTCATTTGCACCGCATTATGACTCACTTCTCCATATTTTGAAATAGCTGCAATAGCAAAGGGCGAGTCACCTTTGTAAACTGTATGCCCTTCCTTGAGATCAACTGTTATAAAAATCATATTTTCCTGCCAAGAATTTTCTCCGTAATCAGTTTGCTGCAGTACATCATTCTTTACATTCTCAACTTTAATTTCATCTGCTAACTTAAAAAACTCATCCTTATCAATGTTATACTTTTTTCCACCGATATTAAAAGAAACCTTTTCAGCTATATCAATTTTAGCTTCCATATATTCAGAAAGTGTTACTTCAAGACCAATCGTGCTACGTTCCTTTTCTGCATCAGCATATAAGCCGTCATTGAGGTATTCTTCCAAACGCTGAACCATATCATAATCATTAGAATCAACCAATGTGACTTTATCGTTTGTTTTTGACTTGATTTCGTATGCATAAATATTATGTTGGTCAAGGTATGCAATGAGATAATCTTTTCCTTCCACTAAATTCATATAAATGTTTGTATCCTTATATGTAATGGTTTTTCCTATCTCCACATCTCCTTTTATGTGTTCAATAGGTTTAACCGCTAAGGCTATAACTTTTATATATGGAGAAGAAGGAATTTCTTTATATGAAAACCCTTCGACAGTACCAATATATAGCTTAGCATCATCTGAATGTAAAAGATCTTCTGGAATACTTCCGGCAAATACTGATACAGACATTATAAATAAAATTGTTATTATGCCTAATAAACATATTATCTTTTTCAATTCATTAATCCTCCTTTTGAGTTCGGACTTTTTATACTAATTATAGAATCCTATAAAATATTCTTTTGTTTCTTCTAATTGACTTTTATCTGAGCTTCCAATGTATCTGCCTTTTTCTTGTCCTGAAATTTCTTCGTTTGTATTATGCAAAACGAGTATTTTGTCAAAAGAAGAATTTATATGCACCAAGACAGGTTCCATACCAACCGGTGCTTGAGATTTAACACCATTCTCGTATTCACGCATATACATTGTATCATTATAGTACCAGCCACTAAAATTATGGATCATATCCTTATCATCATTCATAGAGGTATAACTTGTATAATGCAAAAAATCACCATAGGTAAAACGCCCATCATCAGTATCTACCGTTATCGTCCCAGATAATTTATCTTTTAAGAACAGAAATTTCGAGTATTTCATGTCAATTGAGATATTTACTTCTTCATCATTTTGCGTATTTACACCATAGAAGGTTTTGCTAATTGTTTGCGGTATAGGTATGAAAGAACACAAAATTAATATTATAACTATACCAATTATTAGTTTCTTTTTCATAGTGCAAACCTCCTTAATCTTCGGTAATATAACTCTTTATTTGTTTCACCTTTTTAAAGTCAACTGCTTTTTCTAATGTTTCCCAGGTTGACTTAGAAATTTCTTCCGTGCATGTATCGGATTGAAGATGTTGTCCAAAATCGTTTAATATATCATTCAATTCTTTTGAATAATTGATCTCATGAATCGCATCGCATCCCGAAACCAAATTTAATGTACTTATTATATCATCAACATATCTGTCTCTATAGAATGAGGTGTCTTTATATAGTAGCATCATTGTATGCTTGCACTTTGTATTTTCAATATCCAATTTATGTAATGCATACCCATCAACCGGAAGAGTTTTATTATGCAAATTTGTTGTGATAGTTATATAGCTATTCATAAATTGTTGATTGGTTTTATGTTGTTGTTTATTATCTTTATAGATTGTTCCAATCTGCATACACAATAATGCTACAAATAAGATAATAGAACTTATTTTAAATATTTTCTTTTTCATTTTCAACACCTCCGTTACTCTTTCTTGCATAGTGTACTACAAATGCAATCTGAATAAGAAATACGATTACAGTTTCAAATATGATAAGAGTATTCGGTAAAAAAGGCTTAAAGTAGTATTCCCATTTCGGAGTTTGAAAGTTCCATGCAAAAATGCAGGAAGAAGTAAAACTTAATATATTGCCGATAACTACAATCCACCAATTTTTTGTCTTTATGCACCCATAGCATAAAACACTAAATGCGATTATCATAATTAAGTAAAACCACAATGTTCCGGTAGTCGCATCTTCATTCATTGCCAAGAATACAAATGGTATTAAATAGCAAAAGAGAAGGATACCTGCAATAATTTTCTTCATATTCAAACACCTCACAAATCTCAGATTATTGCTTTGATTTAAAATGTTTTTTAACACAGAAACTCCCGTATATTCCAAACCATAATAAGGGAATCACATCGCATATTATCCTAAGTACACTTTCTCGATCAACAATATGTACTATCATCAAAGCAAGGAATATTACAGAAACAATATAATTTAATATCGCTTTTGTTTTCCAAGTCATAACGTCCCCTCCAAGACTACTGTTTTTTCACAACACTTTTCTTTACTAACTCATAAGCTTCTTCGATGGCTTCTTCATCCGAAAAGTGATACATCTGAATATCTACAAGCTTTTTATGCAATTCTTCCGTCATATTGATAGAGTTAATCGAATCATATCCCGTTGCTTGCTCTATCATACCGACTATTCCGCCTAATTTATGATTATCTTTGTATGAGGTTAATGAAAAAATCTCATGAGCCATATTGCCCGTCTTTGTAATTCTTGTATTATAGAGCCGAATTCCCTCATCAGACATATCCGGATTCATGTGAATTGTCGTTAAATCTGAGACCATCTGCGAAAAATTATACTGAAACATTTGGTCAATGTCTTTCTGCATCCAAGCTTTTTCGTTTTTCAAATTTATGTAATTTGCAATTAAAGCTATTGCACATATTGAACCAACTATAAGAGCAAGAATTTTAGATTTTTTCAGCACTTTAACCCCTCCTTGTATATAAATATTATATCAGATAATGGCTTTTCTTTCAATCGGCATAGCAGATGAAAATACACAGCTTAATTGTTGCTACTTGAATAAATACCATTATAAGCAAATTGACACCCTTAACAATTAAAGGGTGCCAATTTTATATTTATCCTATTTTGTACCCTTTAGAAACAAGCTCGGTAACTTTTTGCATACCGATTTCTTTGTTTTCAAAGAATATTTGTTTTGCATTTGGTG
>JBGUTC010000027.1:0-23610 GCA_045132895.1 Clostridia bacterium | reverse complement strand
CGCTCGACTTGCATGTGTTAGGCACGCCGCCAGCGTTCGTCCTGAGCCAGGATCAAACTCTCAAAAAAGTTTGTATCTCAAATCCGCTTTCGCGGACTTAAAATCTCCTAGCCAGTCAATACTGACTTAAATGTTTTCTGTTTATCCAGAATTTACTCAAATGAATTATTTAGAGCCTGCTCTGTTTAATTTTCAAGGTTCGGTGCGCTTCCTTTGCGATTGCCCGCTCCGTAAGCGACTTGTTTATTATACGACCATTCAAGACAATTTGCAAGTCAGAAAACATTCAAAATCACTCATTATTTTAATTTGTCATTTTTTTTCTTTAATTTTCTCATTTTTTCATATAAAAAACTACGTTTTTCAAACTTTTTGAAATTCGATTTGACAAATACTTAAAACAAGGGTACAATAATAAAGAAGTCTTTGCATAATTCCTGCAAAGCCTCTTATAAAACAGAAAGGTAGATTCCCTTGAACCAACGGTTTATACGTTCTCAAATGCTGCTGGGCAAACCTGCCATGGAGCGTCTCGAAAACGCCAGGATACTTCTTTTCGGCATCGGCGGCGTAGGCGGCACGTTGGCAGAAGCGTTGGCCCGCTCCGGTGTCGGCTCTATTACATTAGTTGATAATGATACGGTTTCAGAATCAAACATTAACAGACAAACCATTGCGACGGACGAAACGGTAGGCCAATTAAAAACCGAAGCAATGAAAAAGCGGATTCATTCTATTAACCCTGACTGCCGTGTCAAAATTCATACGTTGTTTTATCTGCCCGAATGTCAAGACATTATTACAAATGAATATGATTACGTCGTTGACGCCATTGATACTGTAACGGCCAAGATTGATATTATTATCAAAGCACAGTCATTAGGCATCCCCGTGATCAGCTGTATGGGAACAGGTAATAAACTCCACCCTGAGTTACTGGAAATTGAAGATATATACAATACTTCTGTCTGCCCCCTCTGCCGGGTTATGCGGACAGAATTAAAAAAACGAGGCGTTCCGAAATTAACGGTTGTCTATTCAAAAGAAACACCCTTAAAACCGGTGGTGCTCCCTGAAGAAGAAACCGCAAGGCGCCAAACCCCAGGCAGTGTATCCTTCGTTCCGCCTGCCGCCGGTCTTTTAATGGCTTCGCGGATTGTGCAGGATCTGACAGGACGAAAGTAAGACGTATTCCTATTATATAATCAAAGGAGACATCCATGAATCACGAGAATTTTATTGAACAAAATATTACCGAGGCTCTGGAAACCAACTACATGCCCTATGCTATGAGCGTTATCATTTCCCGTGCCATTCCGGAAATAGATGGTTTCAAACCAGCACACCGCAAGCTTTTATACACCATGTATAAAATGAATCTGCTGACATCTGCCAGAACCAAATCCTCAAACGTTGTGGGTCAGACCATGAAGCTGAATCCTCACGGTGATATGGCGATTTACGAAACCATGGTCCGTCTGACCAAGGGTAACGGTGCCCTGCTTCATCCTTTTGTGGATTCAAAAGGAAACTTCGGTAAGCAACAGTCCCGCGACATGGCTTTTGCCGCCCCCCGTTATACTGAAGTAAAGCTGGATCCCATCTGTAACGATGTTTTCGGTGATATTGATAAGAACACCGTTGACTTCGTGGATAACTATGACGGCGAGTTGAAAGAGCCTACTCTGCTCCCCACTGCGTTTCCAAATATTTTAGTAAACTCCAACCAGGGTATCGCTGTTGGCATGGCATCTAATATCTGCTCTTTTAACCTGAATGAAGTTTGCCAGACAACCATTGCCTATTTAAAGGACGCTGATTGTGACCTTTCTAAAACCCTGATTGCACCTGACTTTTCCACTGGTGGTCAGTTGATTTATAAAGAAGATGAACTGGCGGCTATTTATGAAACCGGCCGCGGCAGTTTCAAAGTTCGCTCCAAGTACAGATACGATAAGAAAAACAACTGCATTGAAGTATATGAAATTCCCTATACAACAACCGTTGAAGCCATCATGGATAAAATCATTGAATTGGCTAAAGCCGGAAAAATAAAGGATATTTCCGATCTCCGAGACGAAACTGATCTGTCCGGTTTAAAACTGACTCTGGACTTAAAACGCGGCACCGATCCGGATAAACTCATGCTTCGTTTGTTCCGTCAGACGCCCCTTGAAGATTCTTTCAGTTGCAACTTCAATATTCTGATTGACGGAAAACCGAAGGTTATGGGTGTTCGTGAAATTTTAAAGGAATGGACAACTTTCCGTCTCGGCTGCATCAAGCGCCGCCTGGAATTTGACCTGGACAAAAAATCATACCGTCTGCACCTGCTATTAGGTCTTGAAAAGATTCTGATGGATATTGATAAAGCCGTTAAGATTATTCGTGAGACGGAAGCAGAAAGTCTGGTTGTGCCCAACCTGATGAAAGGCTTCATGATTGACCAGATTCAGGCTGAGTTCATTGCAGAAATCAAGTTGCGTCATTTAAATAAAGAATACATCTTAAAACGCCTTGAGGATATTGACCAACTCAAGTCCGACATTGCGGATATTCAATCCACCCTTGCCAGCAACCTGGCCATGAAAAAAATCATCATCACTGAACTGACCGCACTGATGAAAAAATATGGTAAAGACCGTTGCACCGAAATTATTCAGGGTGAAGATGCCGTTCTGCCTGAAATGGATTCATTCATTGAGGATTATAATGTCAAAGTTTTCCTGACAGAACAAAACTATGTTAAGAAAATCACCCTGGTTTCTCTCCGTGCAAGTTCTGAGCAAAAACTTAAAGAAGATGACCGAATGCTCTGTGAATGGGAAGGTTCTAACAAACATGAACTCCTGTTCTTCAGCAGCAAACAGAATTGCTATAAAGTGAAAGCCTATGACCTGCCGGATGTAAAAGCCAGCGCCTTAGGTGAGTACCTGCCCAACATTTTAGGCATGGAGCCGGATGAGAAAATTCTGTATATGGTCATGACGGAAAAATATGAAGGCTTTATGCTCTTTGCCTTCGAAAACGGAAAAATCGCCAAAGTTCCCCTTTCCAGTTATGAAACAAAAACCAACCGCAAGAAACTGGCAAATGCTTACTACGAAAAGGCTCAGATTTCCGACATCCGTTTCCTTCCTCAGGATACCGAGTTGGTTGCCATGAGCGACATCAACAAGGTTTTAATCTTCGACACCTCAAAAATCGCCGTTAAGAGCACCAGAAGTTCTCAGGGTGTTCAGGTCCTGACGCCGAAGAAAGGTAGTATTCTGGCGAAGATTTCCACTCTTGACGAAGTCGCATTCACTGATTTTGACTATTACCGGACAAGAAATATCCCTGCCCGTGGCGCATACTTAAAGCCAGAGGACGCGCCGGGACAACAAATGACATTGTTATAAAAGTACAGACTAATCAAACGCTCTTCTAAGCAGCAACAAAAAAAGACTGAACGAATCTCTTCGTTCAGTCTTTTTTATAATTCACCAATACCTTTCCCTGACTTATGACCGAATCTATGTTATATTGAATCCTTCGCACAAAATAGCATGTCAGCCAAGCCATTCAGTATTCTTTTATTTTCCAGCGGATGTACAAATCCGGTATTATACACAAAAGAAATAACATCCCTTTTTTGTTTAGGATTCCATACTCTTTTTTCGGAAATATCACAGAATTCACATTTTTCGGAATCCGCTATGTATTGTAACTGTTTATTTAACTGTGCAAGATCATGATTGTTATCATGATTCTTAGCGGACACAACGCCAATTATGCACTTTTTATTGTCTTTTCTGATTTGCGCAATCAACTTGCGATAATGCTCTGTAAAGCGATCGGCAGATGATTGGAAACTCTCTAAATCATCAATATGCAAAAGAATTGTCTCGGGATATAGCGCAGAAATACAGTCTGCATATAAGTCATGACTTTCGCTGATTGTCAGATTTTCAAAACTGCGATTATAGCAGTTTTCTTTAATGCCAAAAGCCTGTTTTAATTCACAAAGCGGAATAGAAATATCTTCTGAATTGCCGAAAATAACAACACCGTCTTGCTCTGCAAGTTCATTTAAAATCTGATAATGTTTAATTTCTTGTTTTCTCATTTTTACACCTCTTCTCTTGATTTATTGTCTAAAGCGACATTTCTGAAATATACTACTATGTTAAGAAAAACGATTGCAAGGTTCAGCAGATAAACGATAAACACATAATTCATCTGCCCTGATATAACCTTTGCACCGATTCCCGCTATGTAACCGATAAAAATCAAAAGAATAAACGGCAGACTTGTTGCTTTCGCCGTTCGTGCCTTGTATGCCTTAATGACATTGATCGGCCAGGACAAACCGAAGCACACAAGCATCATTGTTTCGAAAATAGAACCCATAACACAAAACTCCTTTGTTTTTAATTTCGTACTAAAGCCTATCACAACATAGAAACGCTGACAATTTTATGTAAAATATAAACATAATTTGTCTTTTTATAAAATTTATTTTACTTTCAAAAGTCATAAAATAAGTTAATAAATTGAAATCTCATACCCGGTATGCTATAATTTCAAGTAAGAAAATCAAAAAGGAAGTCCTTTATTATGAAGATAAAGAAGAAATTGAAAAATCCTCAAAAACAGATTTCAATAAAAAATATACACAGAAAAATATTCACCACGCAACTTATACTCATCATAACCCTTGCTTTGTTTTTGGGCATTTCAGGAACTTTGATAAATATTCATTTTGAAATAGATAAACGAGATCAGAACCTGCAGAACATTGCCGAAGCTGTAGCAAATTCTCCGCTTGTGGATGACAAACTCAAAAATCCCGATGATCAAAAAACGACCGAGCTGTTAAACGAGTATCTCGACTCTCTCAAAACAACTCTTGACAATATCGATGTGATCTCTTTCGTAAACCGTGACAATGTCCGTTTGTATCATTCCAATCACGATTTAATCGGTACGAAATATGATGGAACCATCCCGGAGTTTGAAAAGGTATCAAAGGAATACTACACAGCAAACGAAACAGGCCCTTCCGGCTCGCAGCGCCGTGCATACGCAGCCGTTTATGATAAAGACGGCAACTACACCGGATTTGTTATGACCATTATGCTCCTTGAAAATATTAAGTCAGAAACTTTTCAGATACTTTTTATCTTTGCGCTGATTACAGTTGCTGCCATTTTAATAGAACTGATTATATCCACAGAACTTTCAGACTCTATCAAAAAAAGTTTGCACGGATATGAGCCTAATGCTTTCTCTGCTATGTTCCAGGTTCGTGATAACATTCTGGAATCATTAAACGAAGGTGTGCTTGCTATAGATAAAAACGGTGTTGTACAGTTTGCAAATCACTCCGCCTCAAAAATGCTTGGCAAGAAAAAAACAACGGAGCTGATCAACGCGCCATTTGCCGATTGCTGTAATGATGGGTTTATAAAAAATGTCATTCAGACCGGTGAAAAAGAGTTTAACATTCAGGAGCAAAGCATTGATAACCGCAACATCCTGATTGACTGCATCCCGATCAGGGAAAACGGAGAAATTATTGGTGCGGTTGCCATTCTTCACAACCGTGAAGAATACACAAAGTTAATGGAAGACCTGGCAGGAACGCGGTACCTTGTGGACTCAATGAGAGCTAATAATCACGATTTCACAAATAAACTTCATGTAATCATGGGGCTTATACAGATGGAAATGTATAATGAAGCGGTATCATATATTGAAAATATCTCTATTGTGCAGAGAGAAACGATCAGCAAAATTATGTCTGTGGTTAATGAGCCCTGTATAGCAGCGCTCTTAATAGGAAAAAGCGCCAGAGCCTCAGAACTGAATATAAAGTTTATCTTAAACAAAGAAAGCCACTACTCAAAAACAGATTTATATCTTCCCTCTGAGCTTATGGTAACCGTCATCGGTAACCTTATAGATAACGCATTTGATGCAATGAATATACAAAATATCGCAAGGCAAAAAGAACTGCACTTTGGCATTTATTCCCGCGAAGATGCACTCCTTATAACGGTTGATGATACCGGTATCGGGATAAGTAAAAGCAATTTAGAACATATCTTTGACAACGGCTTTTCAACCAAAGGCGAAGGCCGTGGCACAGGACTATATCAGGTAAAGGAAATGCTTGAAGCCATGGGTGGTAAAATAACGGTAGAGTCCCAGGAAAATATCGGAACATCCTTTACCGTCAGCTTTTCAAGATAACGTTCGGAGGTATATGATGTATAGAGTTTTAATTGTAGAAGATGACCCTATGGTCGCTATGATAAACGAACAATTTGTAAGCCGTCATAAAAATTTTGAAGTGACACATAAATGTAACGACGGAAACAGTGCGCTGGAATACCTTGACGAAAATGAGGTTGACTTAATAATCCTGGATGTATATATGCCATATATGGATGGCTTTGAAACGCTCAGACAGATACGCAAAAAGAAAATTTCCGTTGATGTCATTATGGTAACAGCAGCCAATGAAAGAGAGCAGTTGAAAGAAGGATTACACCTCGGCGTAGTAGATTATTTGGTTAAGCCGTTTACTTTCGAACGTTTTAAGGTGGCACTTGATAAGTTTATTGTGCAAACTGAAGCATTAAAAGACCTGGATACGGTCAATCAGAAAAACATTGACTTTCTGATAAATAAATCGCGGAAGAGGGCAAATGAACTTTATCCCAAAGGCATACAGGAAAAGACCTTGCAGACTATTATTGAGCACCTAAAAGAAAACAAAAACAAATGGCTTACAGGTGATGAAATTGCAGAAAAAGTGGGGCTCACGGGAGTGACGGTAAGAAGATACATGACATATCTTGCCGAAACAGGCATCGTGATTGCAGACATGAACTACGGAACCGGTGGCAGACCTTGTATGCTCTATCGGATTTCAGTGTAAACTCAAAAGATAAAAGGTGGAAAATCTGAAAGATTTTCCACCTTTTATCTTTAAGACCCGTATCTTTCACAAAAAACCACGCAAAGGCATATACTGAAAATAACAGAACTGGATAGCGAGGTAACATTCATGATATATACAGATTTAAGCCGTATTCCGGTGGGAACGTGCGCCCGTGTAAAAAGTTTAAAAGCAAACGAAAACATCCGCCGGAGACTATTAGACATCGGTCTGACTCCTCATGCCGAAACCACCTGCCTGTACCAAAGCCCCGCAGGCGATCCCCGGGCATACCTGGTCTGTGGCGCCGTCATTGCTTTGCGAACAGAAGATGCCAGACAGGTGCAAGTCACTTATTCAAAATTGTAAGGAGGAGAAGAAACATGGGACTGACTAAAAGTTCTACCGGGCACAATGCCACCGCCCGGACAAATTTTAAACAAAAAGCCGATGATATTGTCATTGCGCTGGCCGGGAATCCCAATGTCGGAAAAAGTACGGTGTTTAACTACTTAACCGGTATGCACCAGCATACCGGTAACTGGCCCGGAAAAACTGTGGGCAGCGCCCGCGGACGATATACATATAAAAAGAAAAACTACATTTTGGTAGATATCCCGGGTGCATACTCCTTAGTTGCACATTCTGCTGAAGAAGAGGTCGCCCGGGATTTCCTTTGCTTTGGCGAAGCTGATGCCGTGGTTATTGTTTGCGACGCAACCTGCCTCCAACGCAATTTAAATCTGGTTTTGCAAACCCTTGAAATAACATCGAAAGTTGTTCTCTGCCTGAATTTAATGGATGAGGCCAAAAAGAAGCATATACACATTGATGCAAGGGCTTTATCCGGCCTGTTGGGTATTCCGGTCATTCCTACCAGCGCCAGAAACGGAAACGGACTTTCCGATTTGATGGAAGAAGTCCGCCTGATCACAGAAAAAAGGGACTCTTCTCCCCGGAACATCCCTTATCGGCCGGAAATTGAGTCTGCCGTTGCCTTGTTAGAGCCTGAAGTTTCTGCTGTTATTAAAACCCCAAATCCACGCTGGCTTTCTCTTAAATTGTTAACGGAAGAAGATGGGTATAAAGAAAATCTCCGGCAGATGTTACAGACAGTTCCCGACGCGTCTTCCTCTTTGACCCGCGCGATTGTCGCCGCCAAAAATCAGTTATCCGAAAAGGGATATAACGCCGAACAACTGCAGGATGCAATCGTAGAAGATATTTTTTCTTTTTCCGAGTCAATTTGCCGGAAAGTTATTCAGTACCGCGCACCGGACTATAACCGCCAACAACTTGCCATAGACCGTTTTTTAACGAGCCGTAAAACCGGTATTCCGGTCATGCTTTTATTATTGCTGTTAATCCTGTGGATTACAATCAGCGGTGCCAATTTTCTTTCCGCATGGCTCTCCTCCCTGCTGTTTGGATTGCAGGATTCTCTGTCAGCCATCTGCCTGGGCATCGGCATGCCCCTTTGGCTCCACGACCCTTTAATCCTGGGCATGTACCGTGTTCTTGCCTGGGTTGTGTCGGTCATGTTGCCGCCTATGGCTATCTTCTTCCCTCTGTTCTCACTTTTGGAAGATCTGGGGTACCTACCCCGTGTTGCCTTTAATTTAGACCATAGTTTTAAAAAATGCAGTGCTTGCGGAAAGCAGGCGCTAACTATGTGCATGGGCTTTGGTTGTAACGCTGTTGGTGTCATCGGCAGCCGGATTATTGACTCTCCCAGAGAGCGCTTGATTGCCATTTTGACAAACAATTTCGTGCCCTGTAACGGTCGTTTTCCGACGCTGATAACGATTATTTCCATCTTTTTTGTTACAAGTTCCACTGGGTTTTTCTCGAGTTTAGCTTCCGCTGTCTTACTGACAGCCATCATCGTTTTGGGGATTGTCATGACACTGATATCATCTAAACTGTTGTCTAAAACAATTTTAAAAGGAGTGCCCTCGTCTTTTACCTTGGAACTCCCTCCCTATCGCCGCCCGCAAATCGGGAGTTTGATTGTACGCTCCGTTTTTGACAGAACCTTATTTGTTTTAGGGCGTGCCGTTTCCGTTGCAGCACCGGCAGGGCTTGTGATTTACCTCATGACAAACCTCACATTCGGCGACTCCTCTCTCCTTACCCACTGTGCCGATATGTTAGACCCCTTCGCCCGACTACTCGGCTTAGACGGCGTCATATTGGTCGCCTTTATCCTGGGGTTTCCCGCCAACGAAATTGTTCTGCCCATTGCCATTATGGCATACCTTTCCGGCAGCACGTTGACAGACCTGCCCAGCTTAGAAACACTCCGTATTCTTTTGATAGATAACGGTTGGACCTGGCTGACTGCTCTTTGTACCATGATTTTTTCCCTGATGCATTGGCCCTGCTCCACCACACTCATCAGCATAAAAAAAGAAACCGGCAGTTTCAAATGGGCCGCCGTTGGATTTCTGCTCCCCACTCTCCTCGGCATGATGCTCTTCTTTTTGTTGACCACCATCGTTCGGTTCATCGGATAAAAAAAGAAAAGCCTTGCAAAGCAAGGCTTTTCTTTTTTATGCTTAAATTTTGAAAATTCCAAATGCATCTAAAACGGAAGAGATCAGAATCAGGACGATACAAATAGGCGCCAGATATTTAATAACAAAGTTAAACAACGCTTTTCTTCTGAACTTGCCGGAAAGTTCCACTTCCTCTGCAACGGTCTTCGGCTTAATAACATAACCCACAAAAATACAGGTAAAGAACGCCACAATAGGCATTAAAACACTGTTGCTGATAAAATCAAAGAAATCCAGGAACTGCATGCCGATAATTTTAACTTCCGCCCAGACACCGTAGCCCAGAGAGGACAAAAGTCCAACCGCAACAGAGAACAGGAACACAAGCAGACAAGAAAGCTTTCTGCCAACCTTAAATTTATCACAAACAATTGATACTACTGTCTCCATCAGGGAGATAGAAGACGTCAACGCTGCAAACAGCACCAAAAGGAAGAATAACGCACCAATAAACTGCCCTCCTGCCATGGTTTCAAAAACCTTCGGCAGCGTAACAAACATCAGACTCGGTCCCTTGCCCAGCGCTTCCGGTGTGCCACCGGAGAAAACAAAGACTGCCGGAATAATCATAAGACCGGCAACAAAAGCAATGCCCGTATCAAATAACTCAATCTGCGTAACAGAAGACTCCACGCTGACCTCTTTTTTCATGTAGGAACCGTAGGTAATCATGATGCCCATGGCAAGAGACATGGAATAAAACAGCTGCCCCATAGCCGCCAGAACCGTTTTCACAGAAAACTTGCCGAAATCAGGCAGGATGTAATACTTAACGCCTTCTAAAGCACCGGGCATACAAACCCCATACACCGCAACAATCAAAGAAAGAACCACAAGCACCGGCATCATAATTTTGCTGACCTTTTCAATTCCCTTTTCAACACCGAAAAGAACAACAATCGCCGTCACACCCAGGAAAATAAAAAACCATAAAATCGGTTCAGTTGTTCCGGAAATAAAGTTCCCAAAATATGCATCTCCGGCAGCAGCATGAGAACCCCCGCTGACAAATGCATATAAATATTTTGTGACCCAACCGCCAATGACAGAATAATAGGGCAAAATAATAGCAGGCACAATCGCCGCCATATACCCAATAAATGCATATTTCTTACTCAGAGATTTAAAAGCACTGATGGCACTCTGCCCCGTCTTTCGTCCAATGGCAATTTCTGCTGTCATCAGAGCAAAACCAAAGGTAATTGCAAGTAAAATATAGACTAAGAGGAAAATACCGCCACCATATTTTGCCGCAAGATACGGAAATCTCCAAATGTTTCCAAGTCCAACCGCTGATCCTGCTGCCGCAAGAACAAAACCAATTTTCCCCGTAAAACTACTTCTTTTTTCTTGTTCCATAGAATTCTTCCTTTCATCGGATGTATTTTTTCTTGATTAAATCACAAAAATAGTTTTAAAATTCACTACTTATTATACCAAAAGTCGCCTGCAACTGCAATAAAAACTTTGTCGACGACTGTCATTTTTTCAAAACCTTCTCCTCGCTTTGTTGTTGCGCTCCAAACCCATTTCTGACAAAGCATAAAACGCGGATTCTCGCGATCTTGCATGTCATATCAGACCAAACAAAATAAACCCGACCGTGTTAATCGCAAAGTTTGCAAACATATGAACCAGCCATGAGGGATAAATGGTCGCACTCTTTTCATTAAGAAAATTAAAAATCAGACCACCGGCAAAAAGCCCTGCCAGCACAAGCAGAAATAAACCGGGACCAAACCAACCAATCATCATGGCAATATGATAGATAGCAAATGCAGCCGCACTGAATACATAAGCAAAATTCCTGCCCCTGATTCGTTTCAGGTTCAAAAAAGCAAAACCGCGAAAGAAAAATTCTTCCAACAGAGAGTTAACAAAAGATATGTATAAAGAAACAAAAATAAAATTTTTTCCCGAAACGCCTATGTTTTCCGTTAATGTGCCGGTTATATTTGAAAAATCAAAGAATCCTCGCAAAAGTAAATATCCGCCCAAAATGACCACATAAACAGATACTCCCAAAACAACCGCTAAGTTAATACCACGCTTCTTCAGCTTAAAAATTTCCCTGATTTTAATTTCTTTATCAAAACGCGAATATACCAACGGTAAAATTAAAAACAACACAAACTTGATAGCAGATTTAATAAAATAATCTGCTTTAAATATGCCGTCAACCACCGCCATCAAAACGCAGAACCCCACGATCAAAATAACCATAAGAATCGATTTGTTAGTACTCGTTTTCATACCATTCTCCATGCAAACTATGCCTTAATGTTTGAGTTTAAAACAAACTAAAAGACAATAGAAATATTTATTATATTTTGTTTTTTTGTAACATCTTGTATATGTAGTATTTTATATGCATACATAAGTAGCTTTATATGTAATCATTTACGCAATAAAGAACAGGAAAATATAAGATTATCACGAAATCACCAAAAGAAATTATTTCATACATAAACCGGGATCTGCACCAAGCAGCAACAATTATAAAGGCAAAAGGCGCTTTTTCTGAAGAAGACACCAGCGTAGTATTATGCATAACCAAAAAATCCTGTGCTCCATTTTTAGAAAAATTCCTTTTGAAATTCCCAAATTGTATCGTTTTCAAAAGTTACACAACAGACTCAATAACCGGAATTACTTATAAATAATAATGTTAAACAATAAGAATTTTTAATGAATCTCCATCATCTATGTATACTGTTGCAGTTTTTTTGATTTCATCTTGTCCGTAGTTATATGTATCATAAATACCAACAGTTTTAATTCCTAATTTATCCGCAGTGCATATTGCAATGTGGGAGTCTTCAAATATACAGGTTTCATCCGCAGATGTTCCGAGGCATTCCATTGCCTTTAAATATATATCAGGTTTATCCTTTCCCTTTCCTATTTCCGCACAAGATAAAATATCAATAAAATAATTTTCAATCTTGCAATGTTTAACAGCAATTTTTATCAAATCTATATCAGTTGCAGAGGCTACACACATCTTTATTCCCTTGTCACTACAGTATTTCAAAAACTCTGCAACACCTTCTTTTAGTTCAACTTCGTTAGAATAAAAATCTATTATTGTTTTATTTGCGATTTCAAGCAATTCGCTTCCGGTATTTCCAATATTGTATCGCATATGTATGTAGTCCATTGCGTCTTTTAGCGTCATTGTCCTTACCGCTTTATCATCTGCTTCAGATGGAGCAAAATTTCCGTCTTCACAAAAACGATTGCCGAATTTCTTCCAAAGTATCTTCCACAACATTAAAGAATCGATTAAAGTTCCATCCATATCAAATATTGCACCTTTAATATTTTTTAACATTCATCATTCCTTCTTTCGCCAAAATTCGACAGTCTTACTATAAAGACTGTATAATTTAGATGCCAAACTTATTGGCATCAGGTTCGTGTAAAGTTAAAGATAAAAAATCATATTTTTGCAGGTAATCTTTCTGCTATAAATAACAACAGTAAGTTCAGACCAAATATAATCAATGGTAAAAACTGAACTACAAACGACCTGACACTATACCCTTTTTTTCTATACCTTACTGATAAAAATATTCCTAAAAAGCAGAGGAAAGGAATTATCATAGTAATCCAACAAAAAACATTAATTAACAATATAAATGTTTGATTGGTAGCATCAATCGTTGCTTCTGAGACCATCATAAATAACCAACTAATCCAGGAAATAGGTATATATATAATTGAGAGTACAATATTAAAAACATATCCCACTCTATCTAATTTCTTAGCTGAGCTATTCTTATTATGTATCAATTCTATTCTGTTTTTCTTTCTGTTATCAATGATAGTCAAAATAGCAACAATGGCAATAACAATAATGCCTAAAAGAGATAAAGTAATCATTTTAAAACTTCCTTTCGCCAAAATTCGACACTCTTTATTGCGAGGCATAAGGTTTAGATGCAAACCTATTTCATGTCAAGTTCATATTAAGTTAAGACTAAAAATTATTTAAATTCATTGTTACGTTTATTTTTTACAAATGCTCTTTTCAGCAAATAGCTGATTAACAATATAAAAATATCAATTAAAATTAAATGTATCACAAAAAAATCTACTGGTCTATAAATGATACCAAAGTAATGTTTACCAAAGAAATCATCTATGTAAACAAAATCATTGAGCCAACAACCAAAAGCATGAATTGTTATAAATACCAAGCTTTTAATTATCCATTCCCACTTTGTTCTTGAAAAAGAATTATATACACTATATCCTATTGGTAACAACAAAAACAATAGTATTAAGTCAAATAAATTAAGTGTGTATGATGTATAGGGGTATGGCGAAAGAAATAAATACACTCCCCATACAAGCAAAGGAAATATGCAAATAAGAATATTTCTAATAACTTTCATAACAAACTCTCCTTTCGACAACATTTTACATATCCATATTGCGACACATAAGGTTTAGATGCAACTTAGCCTCCCTTGCCTAAAGGGAGGTGTCAGCCGTAGGCTGACGGAGGGATTCTTTTACAGCATTATCTATGTACATACATACTCCCTCAAAATTTCTATATATCTCGTTATTAGGAATTCTAATAACAGTCAGATTTCGTTGCTCTATTCTTTCTGTCCTGATTTTATCTTTCAGTAAACCCTTTTCTTCATAGTGCTGTGAACCATCAAGTTCTATGATTAATCTCGCACTACGACAGTAAAAATCAACAATGTAATTATCTATTACTTTCTGCCTTAAAAATCTAACAGGATACATTTTTAAGAAATCATACCAAAGATGCCTTTCTTCTTTGGTCATATTCTTTCGCAATGTCTTTGCATTGCTTGTTAATTCTGTGTTATGTTTTCTATCCATATATCCCTCCACCTCCTTCGGTGGTCCCCCTCCCTTTAGGCAAGGGAGGCTTTTTTGATTTCAACAAATTTCGACAGTCTTTATTGCGAGGCATACGGTTTAGATGCAAACCTTTTTAGTCGTAGTTCGTGGTAAGTTAAGAGCAAAAAATTATTTTTTATTCAGGCAATTCAGGAATTTCAGAATAAGGCTTGTTAATACTAAACCAATACCTATTGGCATAGTTGCTTTGCCTACATTATAATACAGCATCCACTTTCTTGCCATTTCTGGAGTTGGATCCTGATATGGCAATCCAGCTTTGATAAACATCGCATAAAAACCAACAACAAAAAGAACTATACCTATAATAATTATATAATTAGTCACTTTCTTTTTCATCACACCACTCCTTTCGACAATATTCGACATATCCATATTGCGAGGTATAAGGTTTAGATGCAAACCTTTCAAAGGCCCCCTTGCCTAAAGGGGGCTGTCTGCGAAGCAGACTGGGGGATTTTTTCGATTGACAAAATCCCTCTTTTGTATCCCTCCACCACCTTCGGTGGTCCCCCTCCCTTTAGGCAAGGGAGGCTTTTTTGATTTCAACAAATTTCGACAGTCTTACTATCTTATAACCAAGTCAGAATAAAAAGCAGTTAATTTTCGAACTGCAGTTCAAGGCTAAATGATTCTGCTTTGCTCCATAGCTAAATAACCCCTTTAGCGTGATTTATCACAATTAGCTCGCATTTAACTTTGTTAAATCTATTCTATCATAGCATTCTTTTATATGCAACAAAAAAACGGAGCCTTTCGGCTCCGTTTTATTATTTGTTTATTACACGCCCATCTTATTCTTTCTGATCTGTTCAGTTTCAGTAAAGTTTGTGGTGGAAACGTGACCCGGCAGCGGCAGGATCTTTTCGTGGATAGCATCGATGATCCATTCTTTCTGCGGGAAGAATTCTTTATCCAGCTCGTAGCAAGGAGTAATCCAGTTCTGTGCACCAACAACAACCGGCGGAGCATCCAGGTAATCGAATGCCATTTCGGTGATGTTCTGAGCGATGGTGTTAAGAGCAGAACCTCTGGTACAAGCATCACTAGCCAGAACGATTCTACCGGTCTTCTTAACAGATTCCAGAACCTTTTCATAGTTGAAGGGAACGATGGTTCTTGCGTCAATAACTTCAGCAGAAATGCCATACTTCTCTTCCAGTTCCTTAGCTGCATCCAGAGCACGGTACAGAGTAGCACCGATGGTCAGGATGGTAACATCCTTACCTTCTTTCTTGATGTCGGGTTCGCCGATTTCTACTTCGTAGTAGCCTTCAGGAACGCCACCTTCATGGAACTGTTCACCAACATCATAAATTCTCTGGCTCTCAAATACGATAACAGGGTCAGTACCGTTTAATGCGGAGTTCATGATACCCTTAGCATCGTAAGGAGTTACAGGGAATACAACCTTCAGACCGGGAACATGTGCACACATGCTGGTCCAGTCCTGAGAGTGCTGTGCACCGTACTTAGAACCAACGGATACACGGATGATTACCGGCATCTTCAGAACGCCGGCACTCATGGACTGCCATTTAGCCAGCTGGTTGAAGATTTCGTCACCACAGCAGCCGATAAAGTCACAGTACATGATTTCAGCGATAACACGACCGCCGCTCATTGCGTAACCAACAGCAGAACCTGCGATAGCAGACTCAGAAATCGGGCTGTTGAAGAATCTGTGGTAAGGCAGAGATTCTGTCAGACCCTGGTATACAGCGTAAGCGCCGCCCCAGTCACGGTTATCTTCACCGTAAGCAACTAAGGTCGGATCTTCGTAGAACTTATCGATAATAGCTTCGAACAGACCATCACGCAGCTGGTAAACCTTGTTCTTGGAAACCGGCTTGCCGTTCTTGTCGAAACCGAAACGTTCTTTCTTTGCGATCTTCTGAACTCTGGGGTTCTCTTCCTTCGGAATTAAAACGTCCGGAGTGCGATCTTCCATCTTAGCGATCTTCTGGTTGGAGAACATTAAGTCAGCAATGATATTCGGGTTCTTCGCGAGATCCATTCTGGGAGAAACATTATCATCAATTGCCAGATTAACGATCTTCATCATTCTTTCTCTGATGTCTTCACGCATAGCAGCAAAGTCATCAGCCTTAGCAACCTTAGCTTCAACCAGCTTCTTCTCGAAGTTAACCAGAACGTCATGCTCTGCCCACTTATCAACCTCTTCCTTAGTTCTGTAAGTAGAAGCGTCAGAGGGAGAGTGACCGGTCATTCTGTAGGTCAGAGTATCCATCAGGACAGGACCACCCTGATTGTTCAGGATTTCCATTTTTCTTCTCATAGCGTCGATAACTGCCAGCGGGTTGTAACCGTCAACACGTTCAGCATGCAGCTGAGTCGGGCTAACACCGGCACCAACACGAGCCAGGATATTGTAAGCCATGGTTTCACCAACAGTCTGGCCACCCATACCGTACAGGTTATTGAAGAAGTTGAAGATGATGGGCAGGCCCTTGTTGTGGCCTTCTTCCCACAGCTGTGTGATCTGGTCCATAGCACCCATGTTCAGTGCTTCCCAAACGGGACCACGACCCATAGAAGCGTCACCAACGTTAGATACAACGATACCGGGCTTGCCATTGATTCTCTTGAACATGGAAGCACCCATAGCGATGGTTGCGCTACCACCAACGATTGCGTTGTTGGGGTAAATACCGAAGGGAGTGAAGAAAGCATGCATAGAGCCGCCCAGACCCTTATTGAAACCGGTTTCACGAGCAAAGATTTCAGCCAGCGCACCATACAGCAGGAAGTCGATTGCTAAATCTTTTACATTACCCTTATCTTTTTCTTTACCTTCAACGACTCTGTATGTAGCGCCATCGAAGAAACCTTCCATATCAGCCAGCAGTTCCTTGTCATCTAACTTGTGGATACAGGAAAGACCTTTAGCCAGGATTTCACCATGGCTTCTGTGAGAACCGAAGATATAGTCGTTCTTATCCAGGAGGTAAGCCTGACCAACAGCGGATGCTTCCTGACCTAAGGACAGGTGAGCAGGTCCGGGGTTGTTGTAAGCGATACCCTGGTATTCGCTCTTGGTTTTAATATCGAGGAGCATCTGTTCGAACTCACGAATGATTGCCATGTCGCGATAAATGCGCATGAAATCGTCCTTGGAAAAGTTCTTGCTTTCCTCTTTGATTGTTTTGTTGTACTGGTTAACCGGGATGGGTTCAAATTCAACGAACCCAGGCTGTCTCAGCACATCAGGATCCATAAATTGTGACTTTGGCATAATAAACTTCCTTTCGTTTTGTTTTTATTTACAGCTGATTACAGTTGAAAAATACCTTCTCTTACGATTTCGCAAACGGTGGGATGCGGGAATACGATTTCCTTAATATCATCCACACGCATTTCGGTTTCAATCATGATACCGGCGGAAACGATAATTTCAGATGCATAGTTTGCCAACATATGGCAACCAACCAGACGACGGGTTTCTTTGTCAACGATAACCTTGCAGATACCGTCTCCACCCTCGTTTTCAGCAACATAACGGCCGCTGTATTTCATGGTCAGGTTAGCAACTTCAACATCCATGCCCTTAGCTTTTGCGGTCTCTTCTGTTTCACCTACGCTACCAACTTCGGGGTTGGTGTAGATAACAGCGGGGATTGCATTGTAACGCATGATGTCTTTCTTACCCATGATATTGTTAACAGCAACTTCTGCTTCACGATAAGCGGTATGAGCCAGCATGGACTTACCGTTAACGTCACCAACAGCATAAACGTTGGGGATATTTGTCTTCATGAAGCGGTCTGTTACGATTGCGCCACGTTCAGTTAAAACGCCTAAGCTCTCAAGACCAACGCCCTGAGTTACTGCACGACGACCGATGGAAAGAAGTACCTTATCTGCAGGAATTTCTTCTGTTTTGCCGTCTTTTTCAAATACAACAGCATTGCTCTTAACTTCTGTAACTTTAGCACCCAGTTTAAATGTGATGCCTTTCTTTTCGTAATTCTTCATCAGAATCTTGGAAATATCAGCATCTGTGGGGCCGGCAATCTTGTTCATCATTTCAACAACAGTTACATGAGAACCGGCTGAATTGAAGTAAGAAGCCATTTCCAGACCGATAACGCCGCCACCGACAATAACCAGTTCCTTCGGAATTTCTTCCATATCCAGGATTTCACGGTTTGTCAGAACGGTACCGGCTTCAAAGTTTTCTTTTACGCCGGGAATCGGAGGCATAACCGGCATAGAACCGGTTGCAATGATTAAACGGGTTGCGGTGTAACGTTCGTCGCCAACTTTAACAACGATTTCGTTACCTTCTTTACCCTCGATGATACCTTCGCCTTCAACAACGGTAACCTTGTTTGCTTTCATCTGAGCACGGATACCGCCAACTAAGGTGTCAACAACCTTTTTCTTACGGGCTAAAACAGCCTTATGGTCGAACTTAACACCTTCGCAAGTTACACCGTAATGATCGGAGAAACGAGCGTAGTCATAAATTTTTGCGGAATACAGAAGCGCCTTAGAGGGAACGCAACCCTCGTTTAAGCAAACGCCGCCTAAAAACCGCTTTTCAATCAACAGGGTGTTCAGACCAGCATGTCCGGCACGTTCTGCTGCCAGATAGCCGCCGGGGCCGCCACCCAATACGATTAAATCATAAGCCATAATCGTTGCCTTCTTTCTATAAATTCAAATTATTTAGCTAATAAAACGCTGAAGTTTTCCAGGTTGTTCTTCAGATCCTGCAGGAATTTAGCAGCAGGAGCACCGTCAACTGCTCTGTGGTCAAATGTCAGAGACAGACCCATTGCCGGATAGAACTTAATTTCGCCGTCAACTTCTTTTGCACGCTGAACGATGGTGTCAACGCCCAAGATACCGGTCTGCGGAGCGTTTAATACCGGTGTGAAGGATTCAATACCGAAGGAGCCCAGGTTGGTAACTGTGAAAGTACCGCCGGAGAGCAGGTCGGGATTGATTGTTCCGCCCTGGCAAGAACCAGCCAGATCCTTGGTTTCAGCGCTGATTTCAGACAGAGACTTCAGTTCAGCACAGAAAATGGTGGGAACCATCAGGCCACGGGGTGTATCAACTGCAACACCCAGGTTAACATGGCTGAAGCGACGCATTTTATCATCCAGCATATGAGCGTTTAAGTCCTCGTGAGCCAGCAGAGTTCTGGAAACAGCATAGAGAACAATATCGTTCAGAGTGATGTTGCCCAGGCCCAGTTTTTCTGCATTTGCTTTCAACTTCTTGCGGTATGCCATGATTTCGGTAGCATCGAAGCTGGTGTTCAGTGTGAGCTGAGCTGTAGAAGACAGAGAGTTGTGCATAGACTTGGAGATAACCTTTCTGATGTTGGTCAGCGGGGTATCTACATAAGCCACGCCTTCCTGCGGAGCCATAGCTTCGGAAACAGCCTGTGCAACAGGCTTCTTTAAGTCGCCGGTTGTTACGCGACCGCCAATGCCGGTTCCTTCGAACTGGTCGCTGGAACCTGCTGCAGCTGCCTGAGCAGCCTTTGTGAACGCTACGCCGCTCTTGGACAGAGCTTCAACATCGCGTTCAATGATTCTGCCGTTGGGGCCAGTGCCTTCAGCAAAACGAACATCCACGCCCAGCTTTTCAGCATGGTTCTTAGCGCGGGGAGAAATAAATACGTTTTCGTTAGGTGTAGATGACAGCTGAGCTGCGGGAGCTGCTGCCGGTGCTGCTGCGGGAGCTGCTTCTTCTTTTGCTGCAGGTGCTGCAGCAGCTTCTTCAGCTTCTTCGCCAGCAGGACGGAAAGCGGAAACATCTTCGCCTTCTTCACCAATAACGCAAACATTCAGTAAGCATTCAACATCGTCGCCCTCTTCGAAGAAAATCTCCAACAGAGTACCTGCAACGGTTGCTTCCTCATCAAAAGTTGCTTTGTCAGTTTCATAGGTAAACAGCATATCGCCTACGTTTACCTGATCGCCTTTTTGTTTATGCCATTTACCAATGATACAGCTTTCTACAGACTGTCCCTGTCTAGGCATAATAACCGGTGTTGCCATAATATCCTCTCCTTAATATATAATCTGTTTTAAAAAACTAGTTCATCATAACCTGACCGCCGGTAACCGGAACAGCCTGGCCGGTTTCATACTGCTGCTCAACAATATAGAAAATTGCACGAGCAACGTCTAAGGGCACACAACCACGTCTGATCGGTGTCTTAGATTCATAAAATTTCTTAACATCTTCAGCAGTTTTAGCGCCGGGCACCTTACCTGCCTTTAAGTACTGAACAAACAGTCCCTTTTCAGGGTCAGACCACAGGGGACCATCATAGTAGTTACCGGGGCAGATGGAGTTAACCTTGATGTTATATTCCACCAGTTCCAGGGCAAAGCTCTGAGTCAGACCAATGCCACCGAACTTACCGCCGGCATATGCGAAGTTCTTGTTAGAACCCTCCAGACCGGATTTAGAGTTAATCTGAATAACATCATAGAATGCATCCGGGCAGATTGCATGCTGCAGTTTCATAACACGGGTTGCATATTTGGTGCAGATATAATAAGCTGAGTAGTTAATTCTGGTAACGAATTCAAAACTCTTCATATCCATCTCTTCTAAGCTACCAGCCTTCAAAACGCCGGCGTTGCTAACGAAGATATCCAGACCGCCGAAACCTTTAACGGTTTCTTCAATCATAGCTTCAACAGATTCTTCATCAGAAACGTCAACCTTACAAGCAATCGCACGACCTGCGCCGTTCTTCTTACAAAGGTCTTCTGCTACGCTCTTTGCCAGATCAATGTTTAAGTCAGCAATCACAACGCGAGCACCTTCAGCCAGCATCTCTTCTGCTACGCCCAGGCCAAACCCCTGAGCAGAACCGGTTACGATAGCACATTTGCCGGACAGACGACCGGGAGCTGCTGCTTCAGCTGTGAAAACGCCGAGGCCTTCTACCTTAACGGAAGATTTACCGCAAAGGTCTGCCGCCAGAACTTTTTCAACAACATTTTCTTCAGTCACGCCGGAGAGAGTTACCTCTGCCTGACCATCAGCCTGAAAGCTTAATGCTGCCGCACCCATAGCCACACGAATGGCCGGCACGATTTTATAAAGCTTCATTTGTCTTCCTCCTTGTAAACGCTCCAAGGACTGATGCAGACATTCTGCATCAGTCCCTTAGTTTTTTATTTATTTGCCAGCAGATAATCTTCTGCTTCTTTACACCAGATACCGTTGTTCTTTTCAACGATCTTTGCGATTTCGCAGAGAACCGGATCACCGGAGGTTGCAAAATCAGCGATTGCAGTCATGGGCATATTGATGTTCAAATATACCAGCTTTTTGCCGCCGGGGATTTTCGGCAGGTTCAGAGTTGTATCAATGATGGCATCAATACCGCCAACATGCGTAATCATCATAGCCGGGTTCAGTTTACCCTCTTCCATCATCTTAATGGATTCCTTCAGGTCATCTGTGTTACCGCCGCTGGTACCAACAATGTGAGTAGAAGCGTAGTGAACATTGTAGAAGTTGAACTCAGCAGAAAATGCTGTATTGGTAGGACCTGCGAAAAAGTTCAGGCAGCCGTCTCTACCCAGAATCTGGTCACCCATTTCAACAACGGGTTTAACAGGAGCAAAAACGAATACGTCGTCGTAGCCCTTACCGCCGGTCAGTTCCATCAGTTTTTCAACGGGGTTTTCAATGTTGCCGGTATTTAAGTATACCAGTTCAACACCGTTTTTCTTTGCTTCTTCAACGGTTAAGATAGAAGCCGCTCTGTCAAGACGAGCCTGGTCAATGTCGGTAACAACCAACAACTTCGGCTTTCTTTCATTGTGGATTGCATAGTCAATCGCACCAAGACCCATAGGACCAACACCGGCTAAAATTGCCATGTTACCGCCAACGATGGTACCCATTTCATGAACATAAGAGCCTGCAGTCGTATGATAGTTTGCGTGGAAACCACCAACGATACAGCTCATGGGTTCAGCCAGGGAGCCATAGAAGAATGCGTCACCGTTATAAGGAAGCAGGCAACCCATTTCCATAAATTCGTGAGGTACGATAACATAAGTGGAGCTACCACCGATGTTCTGATAGGAATAACCGGGAGCTGCCAGAGAGCCTTTATAGTTAATTGCAGGCTGGATTGCAAATTTCTGACCTTCTTTATACTGGTCCTGCCATTTGCTACCAACTTTTACGATTTCGCCACAGAATTCATGACCGATGATAATCGGATTTTCAGCAACATCTTCAGGAACACGCTTATGATCAGGGCCCTGGATTGCTGCTTTGTAAGAAGACATACAAATACTGTCGGAAATAACGTGAGCCAGGATTTCATCATCCTTAATTTCCGGCAATTCGAATTCTTCTAAACGTAAATCACTTTTGCCGTACAGTCTTACTGCCTTTGTTTTCATGTTTACACTCCATTTCCGCTGCAAAAAGCAGCTGGTTATTTAAGGTTTTTGTTCACTTATATAATTTTCATGCCGTTTGCCTTCGCAGCTTTAGAAAGAGCGGCATCCGGCTTTGAATCCATAATTAAAATATCCACATCCTCCGGACGACAAAAAGTATAAGTCATGGTTTTTCCCAGTTTTGTCGAGTCCATCAGAACAATGGTCTTTTTGGCTTTCTGAATAACGTGGCGCTTTAATTCATATTCATAGTAACTGCCGTTTGTAAAACCGTCTTCCGGCGTATAGCCGCTGGCAGCCATAAAGGCAATGTCAATATTGATATTGCGGAGATGCTCTAAAGCACCGGCACCGGAAACACAGAGGTTATTGCGGTTTAATTCTCCGCCAACCAGGTTCACCGTAGCGCTTTTATTCTTCGCCAGTTCCAAAGAAACATTCACACCATTGGTCACAACGGAAAAACGGCCGGAATGAAGCAGTCTCGCCAACTGCATCATCGTGGAGCCGGCATCAATAAAAATACTTCTTCCGGCTTCAGCAAAGGGTGCTGCTTTTTCAGCAATCTGCCGTTTACCCGATGCGTTTAAAAGTTCACGTTGAGCATAATCACCCTCAGCATTCTGTAAAACCGTCCGGGATAAATAACTAAGGGACATGGCGCCGCCTTTAATCTTCACGAGTTTATGCTCATTTTCCAGATAATCAAGATCACGGCGCAGCGTCATGGAAGAAACATCAGGAAACAGGGATTCCAGTTCGTGAATGGTGATTTCGCCTTTTTGTTCAATTAAATCAT
>JBGUTC010000026.1:0-5586 GCA_045132895.1 Clostridia bacterium | reverse complement strand
TAGAAAGGTGTTCATTAAAAAAATGTTACTATTTATAGGAATTCAGCTTATCATCTCCGGCGGGTTACATATATTGAGCGGAGTTGTGAAGCAAAATCGAGTGATTATTCCGAAATGACGCAGGCGACACAAGGGGACAGTTCTCTTGTGTTGCATAAGCAAACTAAAAGATGAGGGATTATCAATACGGCAGATAAGCAGACTGACAGGGATAAGCTTTGGAATAGTGCGAAAATTCTAAGAACACAAGAGAACCGTCCCTCTGTGTCTCATTGAATTGGTGCAAAAAGATGCTATAGCGGCCGGAATGATTTTTGGTAAGTTAGAAGACCCTAATGCAAAAATCCAAACTGGCACTTGGAAAATCGCTATAGCTATAGATGCAGATGGTACTGGTGATTATCATTTCTATCGACAAAACAATGATGGAACTTGGTCTCACAAACCTGGAGCATCAGATGTAAAAAATACTGATGAATCTGGAAATTTAATTTATAATCCTAAAACAGCTGATAGAGGTATATATGAATGTTTTGTTGGTTTCTATTATGTAGGATATGAAATAAGGGAGAATTGGTATGAATAAGTTTATTAGAAGCATATCTATTGTTACTATTGTTACTCTTGTTCTTATTTTTATCTTTGCTATCATATACTTCGTCCCTCGGAATACTACTTCTGCAACCTTTACACAATTAGAATACGGAGATAACTTTATTTTAACAATGCTTCGATTAGGAAAACCTGTCAGCTTCAACGAAGGTGGAAACGGAACTGTATTCTGTAGATATGAAGTTGATGATGGTGCGATTGTATATATTTCTTTTAGTAATAGGTTGTTCTATCTCAACGGTGCAGAAATGGTTAAAGATAATCAAACAATAAAAACATACGTTACAAAAACAGACAATGTAAAAACAAAAATTCTTGCATGTGTGGAGCGGTCAATCATTGGCGATTTTATTTACATTATTAAATTTGCTTTCCTTCGCGGATGTTTCTTAGGGTGACGCGTGTGCCAAGTGTGCTGACACATGACACGAGGACACAAGGGGACACAAGGGGACGGTTTTCTTGACACGCGCCTCTTGTATTCCGGCAGATTGTTTCTCTTGTTTTTTCGTCGTTTCCTTGTTATACTGGTAGTGGAGTTTAAAATAAAGGAGAATTGATTATGTTAATTCCATATGCGTTACAAATTACTATGGACGATGTTGGTTGGTACTGTGGAGAAGATGATCGGGAAAACGGTGGTTCTGCCCGTACGGCCATGCCTCGTCGGCACTGTGCTAAGGATTATGCGGCGATTAATGAACTGGGTCGCCGACTGAATATGAAGATTAACTGCGGTTTTGTTTTAGGGGAGTGGGATCCGGACAATCGTCTTAAGAAAGTTCCCTACCTGTCCAAGTTTGGCGATGCCTGGGACAATGCTTCTTACCTAGGGGAAGAAGAGCGGGAGCAGGTTGCGGAGGTCGTTAGAAATTCGCCCTATATCGATATTGCTATTCACGGATTGTTACATAACTACTATAAACCGGGGATTCCTTATAGCAACTCGGATTATTACTATAGTTTAAATGATCAGCTTTTCTTGTCAGACGAGAAAGAAATCCGTCAGCGTCTGGATGCTTTTTTAGACATTTTAGACTACTATGGCATCAAGAAGGACATCAACAGTTTCATTCCTCCCAGTTTTACCTACCGCTGGAATGACATTTCCCGGATTTTAAAGGATTACGGTGTTCAGTATATTTCCACCATGTTTGCCCATATGGAAATGCCGGCAGGAGAAGAGAGACCGGAACTGGTTGGGGTGGAAAACGGGATTATTACGGTTGACAGAATTTTTGAAAGGGAAGATGATTTGATTTCCTGGGATACAATCAGCGGTGACCCCAGTACTTTACCTGTCATTCCCAGTATTTATGGTTGCCATTGGCCTAATATTCTTCACGTTGATCCTGACAGGCATAACGAGATTCTGGAACGCTGGGTGGCATATTTTGAAAAGTATGCAGATACTTACGGCAACATTCTGTCCCGGGATATGGCGTTCTGCGCGACCCAGTCTCTTTATAAGCGTTTTGCTAAAGTTTCAGAGAAGAATGGCATTTTTACGGTTGATGTTACGGCCGTTCCTGCCCCGGAAGGTCGCGGAGATTGCTTCTATATCAGTTCGGAGAAACAACTGACTAATTGGAGCGGTTGCGACGTGACGCTTTATGAAGAACGGAAAGGCTTTTATAACTACGAAGTCACACCCCGAGAAACTGTTATGACCTTTTGCGAATGATTTATCAGGACTGCAGTTAAACTGCAGTCCTTTTTGTGTAAAAAATAACGATAAAAGATAAAAAATAGAGATTGAAAGCGTTTTTTAACTTTGCTATAATGAAGGTATCAAAAATATGTGGCTTTTAGGAGAGATTGTATGATACAAGCAGAAAAACCTTATGCATTCCGCGAACGGATGCTTCAGATTCATGAACCGGGTATCAGAAGAAACGGAGTCGCCGTTTCCGGGGAAGAGTATCAACTTCCGGAAACTGTTAAAATTCGGTTGGCGTCTGCCGGCGAGGTGCTGGAGGTCGCAGCGACAGACTTTGCTGATTTTTTACAGGTGTCAATGAATCTTTCGGCAGTTGTTTCTGATGATAAAACGGCAGAAATTACCGTGTTTTTGGCAGAAGATGCCGGTATTGATTTAGGCGAATTTGCAGTTTACCGCGGTTTCCGGATTGATATAAGTGAAAAGGGCATTGTTGTTTATGGGCACGATGCCCGTGGCGCGGCTCAGGGTCTTTACTACATCGAAGATTTAATGACCTTTAAGAAAGCGCCGATTCTCAAAAAAGGTATCATCAATAAAAAACCTGCCTTTTCACCCCAGATGGTTCATTCCGGTTATGGTCTGGACGATTTTCCAGATGAATATCTTGCCCGGGTGGCCCACGAGGGCAGAGATGCCATTATGATTTTTACCAAGGATGTCAATACAACACCCTATGGATTTTTAGATTTTAATGATCTGATTCGCCGGGCGGAGCGCTACGGGATTGATGTTTATGCCTACAGTTATCTGCATAGCGATATGAACCCGGAAGAGCCGGGTGCAGAAGAATATTATGAGGGGACTTACGGTAAAGTGTTCAGTCAGTGCCCCGGCCTTAAAGGGGTTATTTTAGTTGGTGAATCTGTTGAATTTCCCAGTAAGGATCCCAATGTGTCTGCCGGAAAACGCTCGGAACTGGTAGTTGACGGCATTCCCAGTGATAAGGTCAGTGCCGGTTGGTGGCCTTGTTGTGATTACCCCATCTGGCTGAATCTGGTGAAGAAGGTCATCCGGAAATATAACCCGGCAGCAGACATTGTGTTCTGGACCTATAACTGGGGTTACCAGCCGGAAGAGGCACGTCTTAAACTCATTGAAACTCTGCCGAACGATGTGAGCCTTCTGGTAACTTTCGAAATGTTCCATCCGATTCATTATAAACATTCTACCGGTTTTTGCTGTGACTATACCTTGTCCTTTGAGGGTCCGGGTAACTACTTTAAAAGCGAAGCCGCAGCTGCTAAAAAACGGGGATTACGCCTATATTCTATGACTAACACGGCAGGTCTGACCTGGGATTACGGTACCATTCCCTATGAGCCCATGCCCCGGCAATGGATGCGTCGGTATGCGGCCATGTTTAAGGCAAAAGACGATTGGGGTTTATGCGGCATTATGGAAGGGCATCACTACGGCATGTATCCCTCTTTTATCAGCAAGCTTTCCAAGCATTGTTTCTTAGAGCCCAGAGAATCTATGGAGGAAATCTTAAAGACCATTCTGGTTTCTGAGTTTGGAGAAGAGAACTACGGGCAGGTGGATAGCGCTCTGACCAGTTTCAGTGATGCCATCCGGAATTGCACGGCTTCGAACGGCGACCAATACGGCGCTTCGCGTGTGGGTCCATCTTATCCTTTTAACCTTTCTTATCCCATTAGTATTCCGGATCATCCTGAGGCTCTTTACGGCAGTAACATCGTGTTTCCGCGGTACCATAATGTATCGGAGCCTAATCAAACGCCGCTTTCTGTCCGGATTCGTGATGAAATTGAAGCCCGTATCCAAATGCTTTCAGATATGGAAAAGGGCATGGAATCTTTACGCAGCTGTCCGGTGATGAATGAAAAACTGGAACGGCTGATACTGCTTAGTCAGTTTATTACGAACTGCTCCAAAACCAGCTTACATGCAAAACAGTGGCATTCCTTAATCTGCCGGATGAATGTTGAGCCTACTCAGGAAGGATTAGGCAAGATTTATGATGAGATGGAAGCGCTCCTTCTCTCCGAAATCAAGAATGCGGAAGAGACGATTCCTCTCGTTGAGGCGGACTCCCGTTTGGGTTGGGAGCCCAGCATGCTGTACATGACAGACCGTTGGCACCTGGAATGGAAAATCCGTCAGGTGCGCTATGTCATAGACTGCGACATTGCAGAGTACAGACGCTGCATCAAGTTATAACGGGGCGATTTATGATTGCAATAAAAAACGAGGTTGTTTTACAACCTCGTTTTTTGCACTTAGAAGCGAACCACCCGGGAAGCCACCTTACGGAAAATTTTATAAATCGGTCCTTCCAGTTCTTTCTGAACATCTTTCAGGCGCTCTCGGATTTCAATATGTTGCGGACAATGGGCTTCACACTTGCCGCAACCGATACAGCCGGAGGCGGCGGTGGCATTTTTGCGCAGAGTCGTACACATAATATATTCCTTCAGCCCCCAGAATTTTCCCTCGGAGAAACAACGGTTATAGGCGGCAAAGGAACCGGGGATATCTACATGTTTCGGGCAGGGTATACAGTACCCGCAGCCGGTGCAGCCGACTTTCATTTTTGAGTTAATTGCCTTTACCACATTTTGGAGCATTTCTTCTTCCGCCGGACCTAAATCGCCGACCCGGGTTTCGCTGGCGGTTTTTACATTATCCAGAACCATTTCCTCTGAATTCATGCCGGAAAGCACCAAGGTGACCTCCGGCTGGTTCCAGAGCCAACGGAACGCCCATTGAGCAGGCGTATATTTCGGCGTGCAGGAATCAAAAATCTCTTTGGCTTCCTCCGGCAGAAGGCTCACCAGTTTTCCACCGCGGAGAGGCTCCATAATAAAGACGGGAATCCCTTTTCCACTGGCATATTGAAGACCTCGTCTTCCGGCCTGGGAGTGCTCATCCATATAGTTATACTGAATCATGCAGAAATTCCAGTCATACGCATCGATCAGTTTGCAGAACATATCGCTGTTGCCGTGGTAAGAAAAGCCAATCTGACGGATGGCGCCGGATGCCTTTTTCTCTTCAATCCAGTCTAAAATCCCTAGTTCGACCATACGGTTCCAGGCGTCAATATCCGTTAACATATGCATGAGGTAATAGTCAACATAGTCTGTTCTGAGTCGTTTGAGTTGCTCCTGGAACAGTTTTTCCAGTCCCGCCAGGGATTTGATCAGGTAGTGGGGGAGTTTGGTTGCAATGTGAATTTTATCCCGGACCTGATTCTTTTCAAAAATTTCGCCAATCAGGGCTTCGCTACC
>JBGUTC010000025.1:0-50859 GCA_045132895.1 Clostridia bacterium | reverse complement strand
TGCATGGAGGGGTAACTATGTCAAAATATATTTTCGTAACCGGTGGTGTTGTTTCCGGCTTAGGCAAGGGAATTACTGCTGCTTCTTTAGGTCGTCTTTTAAAAGCCAGAGGCTTTAAGGTAACCAACCAGAAGTTTGACCCGTATATTAATATTGACCCCGGCATGATGAATCCTATTCAGCATGGTGAAGTTTTCGTAACCGATGACGGCGCAGAGACTGACCTTGATATCGGTCACTATGAGCGCTTCATTGATGAAAACTTAAACATCAACAGTGATGTTACCACAGGTCAGATTTACTGGTCTGTTATTAATAAGGAAAGAACCGGTGATTATCTGGGCGGAACCGTTCAGGTTATCCCCCACATCACCAATGAAATCAAAGAGCGTATTTACCGTGCCGGTTCCTCCGGTGAAAACGATATCGTAATCACTGAAATCGGTGGCACTGTCGGCGACATTGAAAGCCAGCCCTTCTTAGAAGCCATCCGTCAGGTGGCAACAGAGGTTGGCAGAGAAAACGTGATGTATATTCACGTTGCCTTAATCCCCTATCTTGAAATGTCCGGCGAGCTTAAGTCCAAGCCCGCACAGCACAGTGTGAAGGAACTTCTCAGCATCGGTATCCAGCCTGACGTTTTGGTTTGCAGAACGTCCTATCCTTTAGATAATGATATTATCAACAAGCTTGCCTTGTTCTGTAACATCCCGGCAGACGCTGTTATTGCCAATCCCGATATTCCTGTTTTATATGAAGTGCCTCTTGTTCTCGAAAAGCAGGGATTGACAAAGGTTGTTTTGAAAAAGCTTGGTCTTCCTGACTACCGTCCTGATCTGGACGAATGGAAAGCCATCGTCGACAAGACAAAGAACCTGAAGCATGAAGTTACCGTTGGTCTTGTCGGAAAGTATGTTGCGCTCCATGATGCATACTTAAGTGCTGTTGAAGCCCTGAAGCATGCAGGCATCGCCAGCGATGCAAAAGTTAACATCAAGTGGATTAACTCCGAACTGCTGACAGAAGAGAATCTGGAAGAAACCCTGTCTGATGTTGATGGTATTCTGGTTCCCGCCGGTTTTGGTGACCGCGGCATTAACGGAAAGATTCTGGCTTGTCGCTATGCCCGCGAAAAGGACATTCCCTTCTTTGGAATCGGCCTGGGCATGCAGCTTGCAGTTGTTGAGTTTGCCAGAAATGTTGTAGGTTTAAAAGCGGCTCATTCAACAGAGGTTGATCCGGGAACGGTTTACCCCGTTATTGACATCATGCCTGACCAGAAAGATGCAGATAAATTGGGCAGCACCATGCGCCTGGGTAAATACCCCTGTCACATTCTGAGAAATACCAAAACCTACGAAGCGTATCAGTCCGAGCGGATTGATGAGCGTCACCGTCATCGGTATGAGGTCAACAATGCCTACCGTGACCGTCTTGAAGAAGCAGGTCTTTACTTCGTTGGTAAATCTCCTGACGGAAAGCTCAGCGAAATCTGCGAACTGCCGGATAAGCGTTGGTTCATCGGTGTTCAGTTCCATCCGGAATTTAAATCCCGTCCCAACCGCCCCCATCCTCTGTTCCGCGATTTTGTGAAAAATTGTCTGATTTTTAAAACAGAAAAGTAAAAAATCAGCGAAATGCTACAGTTTTGTAACAGAAAAGTGGTTTCCGGAGGCCGGAAAATGCTGTCAGTTAGGTAAAAATGCTGACTGAAAAGTTATAAAATTAGCTATAATGCACAGTGATGTGCATGATATATATAGATTTGTGATTGTAGTTTTACAATTTTATTACAGTTGCAAATCAGGCATTGACTATCGCCATAACCCGTGATATAATCAATGCTGAGGATAGGGTAACTGTCCTTTTAAGTGTTTCTCGTTTTTGAAAGAGGAATGAGTTACACCAAACCAAAACTCTTTCGAAATAAATAAAAAAATTATTATAAGGGAGGATTTGAGAAACTATGAAAAATCTCAAAAAACTGATGTCAGTCGTTTTGAGCGTTGTTATGCTGATGAGCTTTGTAGTTAGCACCAGCGCCGCAACATTCGCTGACGTCGCAGAAACAGACAAAGCTTACGAAGCTGTCGAAGTTCTGGCTGCTCTCAAAATTTTAGAGGGTAAAGAAGCTGGCGCATTCGACCCCGAAGCAAACATCAAAAGATCTGAGTTTGCAGCTGTTGTTTGCAGAGCTATGAATCAGGAATCTGCAGCAATCGGCGCAGCAAACTTCACTGACGTTTCCGCTGATCACTGGGCAGCTGGCTACATTGGCTGGGCAGCAGCACAGGGCATCGTTAACGGCCGTGGCGATGGATCCTTCGATCCCGATGCTAACGTTTCTTACAACGAAGCAATCGCTATGATCGTTCGTGCTATGGGTTATGAATGGTACGTTGAAGAAATGCTGGGTGGCTACCCCACCGGTTATGCAAGAATCGCTGGTTCTTACAAAATCGACAAGGACATCACTTCTGCTAACGGTAACGCACCTGCTACCCGTGCTGACGTTGCAACTTTAGTTTACAACGCATTTGATGCTCCTCTGATGGACATGAGCTACAGCATCAGCTCTGACGCTGAGTATGTTATCTACAACGGTTCCAAGAACGTAGATGGCGAGAAGAGAACTCTGCTCTCTTACTACGGCGATATCTACAAAGTAAAGGCTTCTGTTGAAACTACATACAGAAACGACAGCAACCTGATCGATGCTAAGGGCAACAAATACATGAGCCTGTTGATCGGTTCTTGGTATGGCTTTGACGAAGAATGGGTTGGCGACGCTCTGAATAAGACCGAAGCTTCCATCCTGCCTGGCGAAAAGATCAAAGTTATCGCTAACGATGATGCTTGGGCTGGTTACCAGGGTTACACCGTTAACGCTTACGTTGCTCTGAACGAAAACGACAAGCTGGAAGTTGTTGCTATGGTTGTTGACAGCCGCACAGCTGAAGAGCTCGTTATCGAAAACGCTAGAGAACTGATCGACGAATCCACCATCGTTGGTAACAAGATCACTTTTGAGTACTACGAAGATGCTGATGCTAACAGAACTAAGTCTGCTGACATCGCTGCTGATTACTCTGTATACGTAAACAACATTGCAGTTCCTTCTGCAAGCAAAGCTTCTTATTTCGAATCTCTGGATGACGGCGCTTACGCTAGCGTAACTCTGCTGGATTCCAACGGAGACGGCGAATATGATAAGATTTACCTGACCAACTACGAATACGGTATCGTTGAAGAAGTTGACGCTGACCTCGAAATCATCGAGACCACCAGAACTTCTTACTACCTGTCCGCTGATGACACCAGTGACGTATTTGTTTACAACATCTACAAAGATGGCGAACAGATCGCTCTGGCTGACCTGGCTGAAGGCGACATGCTGAACATCGTAATTGGCGACCTGAGCGGTAACGTTGAAGATGCAACCTTCGTTGACATCTATGTAACAAACAACGTAATCGAATCCAGCGTTGGTTCTAAGAGCGGTGCTGGCACATCTTCTAACCCCTACCGTTACGTTATCGACGGTGAAGACTACTACCTGGCTACCGGCGCTTTAGTAAGCGACCTGAGCCCTGGCGATACTGGTTCTTTCTACATCACAATTGATGGTTACATCTATGATGCTGATTTCACCAGCACTTACAGCGACAACTACGCATTCATCCTGAACATCGCTTCTACAAACGATGGTTGGGGCGAAAAGTGGGAAATCAAAATCCTGGATAAGAACAACACTGTTAAAACTATCCCCGTTAAGAAGACTGTATACGTAACTGACGCAGACGCAAGCTACGCTAAGAAGTCTCTGAAGTCTGAAAACGCAGAATACGATGCATACTTCACAACTGTTGCAGGCAGAGTACATGCTGACACTGCAGCTGCTGCAAAATCAAACATCGAAAAGAGATTTATCACTTTCAAAGAATCTAACGGCGAAATCACTGAGTTAGTATTCCCGAAATCTTCTTCTAACGATAGAGACTTCAGATACAACACTCTGGATGCAAATGTTAAGTATTCTCCGAAGACCGGCCTGCTGGGCGGCTACGAAGTTGATGACACAACTTACATCTTCAGCGTTCCCACAGCAAACGCTTCTATCGCAATCGCTGATACCACTTCCGGTTACACCGGTAAATACATCCTGGACGAAGATCTGATTCAGGTTTACGCTATTGGCAACCTGGATGACGAAACCGATTACAATGGTTACGTATTCAACGTTGACAAAGACGGTCTGGCTGGCGCTGCTATCCTGACTCACAACCCGGGCTTTGCTGGTAACATCAACGCTCTGGCAGTTGTAAGAAGCGTATCTGAAGGTCTGAACGCTGCTGGCGAACCCGCTACAAGCGTTGAATTCTGGCAGGGTACTGAAGCTGCAGTAGCAGTTGTTGCTGAAAACGGCTTCATCGGTTCCAACATCTTTGATGGCACCATCACTGCTGGTGACGTATTCCAGTACACTCTGAACGCTGACGGCGAAATCAACGGTACTAAGTTGATCTACGACTACAGCGCTAAGAAGCTGATGGAAACCACCGGTTCTTCCGATATCACCTTCGCTGTTGGTGTTGTTAACGACATCACTGCTAAGAGACTGACTTACTCCAACGCTACTGGCGATAACAAGAGCCTGGCTTGGGACGAAGTTGAAACAAACGTTCTGGTTGACGTAGCTAGAATCGCTGGTTCTTCCAGCAACGCAATCAAGGGCTACAGCAGCACTTCCTACATCAAGGGCTTCTCTACTAAGTCCGTTGACTGGGATGGTACTGGTGCTGGCACCGAAATGAAGGATATCTTCGCTAGCGATGTATACGTTGTAGTTGTTAAGGCTGACGACGGTGCTATCGTTGACGTAGTAACCTACAAGTACAACAAGGAATCTGTTGCTTACGTAGCTAACGAAACAACTGGCGCATATGCTGGTTCTGACGCTGCAAGCTTCGTAGACACATTCACTGTTGCTTCCTAATCGATACTGAATAGGATTTTCAAGAAGCACGACATCTGTCGTGCTTCTTTTTTTGTGCTCATTGTTAGGTATATACCAACAAACAGATAGGGGGCGGCATCCGGATATCCCGCTGAAACTAAAACAAATCGTGGAGGACGCCACCCCTCCGGGCAAATACATGAAAGCCACCCCTGTGTATACCATTTCATGGCACGGGAGAGGAGGTGCCCCGAAGGGGCGGAGAGGTTGTTTTTCTCACAGGACGTCCGGGAGGCTGTCCCCTACCAGTTGTAGGGCTTGGCGTCCCCGACAACCCGCTAATTGGCTTCCCCTTGAGGGGAAGCTACCGCTTTTCGCGCCCCTTGTCTAAAGGGGAGAGGGCCACGAAGTGGCGAGGGGATTCATTTTATAGGAAGTTCTTTTTGAATTCTTCTATTTAACAATCCCTCAGTCTCACTGCGTTCGACAGCTCCCTCGCGTGCCCTTTAGGGTATTGCACAAGGGAGCCTTTTTCTCTGCGCCAGAAAGGATACTAGGCAAGGGAGTCCTTTTAATAACTTCCCCCCTCTTGACAGAACAGCAAAATAATGGTATGATTTAACTGAAACAGATGTTTCACTTTATTGAAACGAAAGGTAGTTCTCATGAAAGTATCAGATATCGTCAGACTTTCCGGCGTTTCCCGCACGACGGTATTCCGCTTTTTAAAAGGGGAAAATGTCCGTGCTGGAGCGAAAAAAGCAATTATAGCCGCCATGGAGGAACTGGGCTGTGTCAATGAATTCGCCGTTAATAAACAGATGCGGGTGGAGCTTGAAATCAGCGCATCTCATAATTTAGAGCAGTTTTCCGGCTTTGTGCAGGTAGTTGATGGTATCACGGCAGCGGCAAGGGAAAAGGGTATTACGGTTTCCATTGTCCGGCGGGATGCAGAGCGTTCGCAGCAGGAATATCCCACTTGGGATCATGGCAAACTGGGCGTTATTGTGATTGGTAAAAATCTTGCCGATGAGCAGGCGGAAGAACATCTGCTCCTGGAACATCACATTCCCCATGTATTTATTAACCGTCTGATGGAAAATCCGAAAACCAGTTTTGTGTCTGTGGATGTTTCGGAGGCAGCGTTCGATTTAACCAACTATTTGCTGGAAAAAGGGTGCCGGAATATTGCCATCACGGGCGACACCCAAACCCTCCGTATTGACAGAGACAAAATTGCCGGCTATAAACGGGCGCTTACAGAGGCCGGCATTGCTTTGGATGCAGGTCTTTGCCTTGAAGATGTTTCCAAGGAGAATTTATCCGTGGCGTTTCAAAAACTTTTGTCCGGCAAAACGGTTCCTGATGCCTATTTGGGTATTTGTGACACCCATGCTATGGAGTTTATCGGCATGGCAGAAAAAATGGGTTATCATGTGCCGTCTGACATTGCGGTTGTGGGCATGGACGATGTGGCAACCAGTTCTATTTTCCGCCCGAGCCTGACAACGGTTCACGTGCCGTTCTACGAAATGGGCGTTTTAGCCGTAGATGCGCTCTTAAAGCAGACAAACCAGAACGTGAAAAATGTCCGTGCTGTTTTGAACCACCATTTGGTACAGCGTGAATCCTGTTGAGAATTTTATATGGTAAATAGGCGGTAATCCGCTGAAATAAATTAAAAATAATTAAAAAGGAGATATGAAAAATGGAAATCAGAAACGCAACAAACCCCAGAGATTTCAAACACTACACAACTGAAACCCTTCGTGAAGAATTTTTAATCACCGGCCTGTTCACGGCTGACAACGTAAAAATGGTTTACAGCCACATCGACAGAATCATCACCGGTGGCGCTATGCCCGTATCCAAGGCTCTGACTGTTGAAGCAGGTAAGGAACTGGCTGCGGATTATTTCCTGGAACGTCGCGAAATGGGTATCATCAACGTTGGTGGCCCCGGTAAAATCACTGTTGACGGAACCGTTTATGACATGAAAGAACGTGACGGTCTTTATATCGGTATGGGTAACAAGGATATTGTGATGGAAAGCCTTGATGCTGCTAATCCGGCTAAATTCTATATCAGCTCCTGCCCGGCACATAAGAGTTACCCCAACGTAAAAATTGATATCGCTAAAGCGAAGAAAGTTCCCTGCGGTAGCGCTGCTGATGCTAATAAGCGTGTCATCAATCAGTACATTCACCCCGAAGTGCTGGACACCTGCCAGCTGTCTATGGGTCTGACCAACCTGGAAGAAGGTTCCGTATGGAACACCATGCCCAGCCATACTCATGACCGCCGTATGGAAGTTTATCTCTACATTGACTTAGGCGAAAATGATGCTGTATTCCACATGATGGGTCAGCCTCAGGAAACCCGTCACATCATCATGCACAATGAAGAAGCAGTTATCAGCCCCAGCTGGTCTATCCACTCCGGCGTTGGTACCAGAAACTACTCCTTTATCTGGGCTATGTGCGGTGAGAACCAGGAATTCACCGATATGGACGGTATTGAAACAAAAGATTTAAGATAATGTTAGGAGGAAGACATAATGAACATGAATGATTTCCGTTTAGACGGTAAAATCGCGCTGGTTACCGGTGCGTCCTACGGTATCGGTTTTGCGATTGCTTCCGGTTTTGCAGCTGCCGGTGCAAAAATCGTGTTTAACGATATTAACCAGGAGTTGGTAGACAAGGGCCTGGCTGCTTACAAAGAAGCCGGCATCGAGGCTCATGGCTATGTTTGTGACGTAACCAGCGAAGAACAGGTGAACAACCTGGTTGCTACCGTTGAAAAAGAGGTGGGCGTTATTGATATTCTGGTTAACAATGCCGGCATCATTAAGCGTATCCCCATGTGTGACATGACCGCTGAAGATTTCAGAAAGGTTATTGACGTTGACTTAAATGCACCTTTCATTGTGGCTAAGGCTGTTATTCCGTCCATGATTAAAAAAGGTCACGGTAAAATTATTAACATCTGCTCCATGATGAGCGAACTGGGTCGTGAAACCGTTTCTGCATATGCAGCAGCAAAAGGCGGTCTGAAGATGCTGACCCGTAACATCTGCTCTGAGTATGGTGAACAGAACATTCAGTGTAACGGTATCGGACCCGGTTACATTGCAACACCGCAGACTGCGCCCCTGCGCGAATTACAGGCTGACGGCTCCAGACATCCCTTTGACCAGTTCATTATTTCCAAGACACCGGCTGCACGTTGGGGAACACCGGAAGACCTGCAGGGTCCGGCTGTGTTCTTAGCATCTGATGCGTCTAACTTCGTGAATGGTCATGTTCTCTACGTTGACGGAGGTATTCTGGCTTACATCGGCAAACAACCTTGATGATGGCTGGTAAATTCGGCGCAGACCGTTTTAAGAAAAGAACGCTTTAAATTGTTTAGAAGAGATTCATTCGCTGGAATGAATCTCTTTTTTTCTTTCTTAAAACTAACAAAAAGCTTCACCTCTCGGCGTACCCGTGTACGCCTTCAGGATTCAGTTTTTTGTTTCTGCATCCGAATTTCCTCAGCCTTGGGCGGGTAGAATCGGCGCAGACCGTTTTTTAAAAATTGCAGGTTGAGAATCGCGGAGATTTATGATATAATTGACACATACAGAATTTTATTTTATAAAATTCTTAAGAGTTAACGCTCTTTTGTGCTCTTTCAAGCACTGTGTCAATTGACGGCGTCGCAAAAATGATTTTGCGACATCTAAAACATACACTGATTTTATCATTATGATAAGATAATTTTTAAAATGTGGAGAATTTCGTTTAGAAATCCCAGGTTGTGGGTATATCTTGGGTAAGTCAATTTTTGTGTAACAGGAGAGGAGACAGAAACATGAAAACAAGACGGGTTTTTTTAGCAGTTTTACTTTGCGCTCTGATGATTCTTTCAGGCTGTCGCGCGGCTGTGGTTGCTCCGGAGCCGACACCGACCCCTGAACCGACACCTTCGCCGGAAGAAATTGAAATTAATCAATTTTTTGATACATATATTAAAACGGACAAGCGTCCTATCGCCATCATGGTGGATAACGATGATAAAAACGCCAGACCCCATGCCGGGCTCAATGAAGCCTATCTGATTTATGAATTGGTTGTCGAAGGTGGCGCTACGCGCTTTTTGGCGGTATTCCAGGGAGCGGAGACAGAGAAAATTGGTCCGGTTCGTTCATCAAGACATTACTTTTTAGACTACGTTATGGAACAGGATGCCATTTATACCCACTACGGCTGGAGCCCCAGAGCCATTCAGGACATCTCCTCTTTTGGCATCGATAAAATCAACGGCGTATTAGGCGGCGTTGACGAGAGCACCTTCTGGCGCGAAGAAAAATTTAAGGGTGACTGGCACAGCGCCTATACCAGCATTGAGCGGATTCGCTCTGTGGCAGAGAAAAAAGGCTACGAAACCAAAACAGACCGGAAGAACGGCATCAAGTATGCGGATCATTACTTTAACTTGTCCCCGGACAAGATGGCGATGACCGTATCTCTTCCCTATTCCGGGTTCTATAAAACGGGCTATGTCTTTAACACAGAGACCTGCCTTTACGAAAAGACTATTGACGGCGCACCTCACATCATGCAGAATGGCGAGGTCCTTGCCGTGAAGAATCTGATCATTCAGTTTATTCCGGACTATGACTTAGGTGACGGCTCCGACCGACGGAATATGGACACCACCGGCTCCGGTACGGGATATTACATCACGGGTGGCGCCTATGAGGAAATTACCTGGTCAAAGTCTTCCCGCAGCGGAAACACCACCTATAAAAAAGCGGATGGAACGGAACTTTACATCAACCCCGGGAAGACGATTGTCAATATTATCAGCCCCGCAAAAGGCGCAGTTATTCAGTAGCCCGTAGCGGAAAATACAGTAAGCGAGGAACAAGCCATGGGTTTTGCACACCTGCATGTACATACAGAATATAGTTTCTTGGACGGTCTTTGCCGGATTGATTCGCTTCTGGAACGGGTCAAGGCGCAGGGGATGTCTGCTGTTGCCATCACAGACCATGGCGCCATGTACGGCGTGGTGGATTTTTACAAAAAGGCAAAGGCGGCAGGGATTCACCCGGTGATTGGCTGTGAGGTTTATACCGCCGGCGTCAGCATGCACGACCGCACCCATGAAAACGGCAACCGGACAGGACATTTAGTCCTTTTGGCGGAGAACATGACCGGATATCAGAATCTGGTCAAAATCGTGTCCGCCGGGTTTTCAGAGGGATTTTATTATAAGCCCCGCGTGGATAAAGCTCTGCTAAAGGGCCACACCGAGGGTTTAATTGCTTTGTCCGCCTGCCTTGCCGGGGACATTCCTCATGCCTTTTTAGAAAACGACGAAAAAGCTGCCCGGGCAGAACTGGAGTCTTACCTGGAACTTTTTGACCGTGATCATTTCTTTTTAGAACTGCAGGACCACGGGATTCCGGAGCAGAAAAAAGTGAATTTAAAGCTTATTGGACTGGCGCAGGAATATGGACTTTCTCTGGTTGCCACCAATGATGTGCACTATATTAACCGGGAGGACGCCAAGCATCAGGACGTTCTCATGTGTATCCAGACTAACCGCAAGGTTCAGGAAACGGACAGAATGCGGTTTGAAACCGATGAATTTTATTTAAAGAATGAAGAGGAAATGGCGGCGCTTTTTGCCGCAGTCCCCGAAGCACTGGAGAACACGCAGAAAATCGCGGAGCGTTGTCAGGTGGATTTCACTTTTGGCAATCTGCTTTTGCCTAAATATGCGGTGCCGGGTGACGGCGATTCTCTTTCCTACCTGACGGCGCTGTGTGAAGCCGGACGGAAAAAGCGGTATGGAGAAGATAATGAAGAAGCCAAAACGCGACTGGACTATGAGTTGGGTGTGATCACCCGTATGGGTTATGTGGATTATTTCCTGATTGTCTGGGACTTTATCAAGCATGCCAAAGATAGCGGCATTCCCGTTGGTCCCGGTCGAGGCAGTGCGGCAGGCAGTATCGTTGCCTATTGTCTGGGGATTACCAATATTGACCCTTTAAAATATAATCTTCTGTTTGAGCGATTCTTAAATCCGGAACGAATCAGCATGCCGGATATTGACGTGGATATCTGTAACGAAGGCCGTCAGCGGGTCATTGACTATGTTGTCGAAAAATATGGCAGAGAAAAGGTAGCGCAGATTATTACTTTTAATGCCATGAAAGCCCGTGCCGCCATTCGTGACGTAGGCAGGGTGCTGGATATTGGCTACGCGGAAACCGACGCTGTCGCCAAAATGATTCCCATGGAACTGAAAATTGATATTGGAAGCGCCCTGGAGAAAAATCCGGATCTGAAAAAGAAATATGAGGAAGACCCTCAGGTTCGGGAACTGATTGACGAAGCCAGAGCGCTGGAAGGGCTGACCCGTAATGCCGGAACCCATGCCGCCGGCGTGGTTATTTCCAAAGATGTCATCACAGACCATATCCCCATTCAGAAAAATGACGACGTCATTACGACCCAGTTCCCTATGGGGAACATTGAGGAACTGGGCTTTTTGAAAATGGACTTTCTGGGACTCCGTAACCTTTCAATTATTGACGAAGCCCTGTCCTTAATAGAATCCTCCGGCAAGGAAAAGCCCAATATGGAGCAGATTCCCATGAATGAGCCGGGGGTATATGCGATGCTCTCCCGCGGAGAAAGCGAGGGTGTGTTCCAGTTGGAATCTTCCGGCATGAAGCAGTTTATGAAAGAACTGAAGCCGGAGAGCCTGGAGGACGTTATCGCCGGTATTTCTCTTTACCGTCCGGGGCCGATGGATCAGATTCCCCGGTATATTGAAAATAAAAACCATCCTGAAAAACTGACCTATCCTCATCCGATTCTGGAAAAAATTCTGGACGTGACTTATGGCTGCATGGTCTATCAGGAGCAGGTTATGCAGATTGTCCGGGAGATGGCAGGTTATTCTCTGGGGCGTGCTGACCTGGTGCGCCGTGCGATGAGTAAGAAAAAGGCCGACGTTATGGCGGAAGAGCGGAAGAATTTTATCTACGGAAAAACCGATGACGAGGGCAACGTTTTAATTGACGGTGCTGTGCGCAGAGGGGTACCGGAGCAAGTGGCAAACGGGATTTTCGACGAAATGATGGACTTTGCGCAGTATGCCTTTAACAAGTCCCATGCTGCGGCGTATTCTGTTATTACCTACCAAACGGCATATTTAAAACATTTCTACCCGGCAGAATATATGGCGGCGCTTTTGTCTTCCGTTTTAGGTTCGCCCGAAAAAGTGGCGCGGTATTCTGTTGAATGTAAGCGAATGGGCATTAAGATTCTGCCGCCGGATATTAACTATAGCTGCAGTGGCTTTACGGTTTCCGATAATAACATCCGCTTCGGTCTTGCCGTGATTAAAAACGTGGGTACCGGGATTATTGACGATATTGTCCGTGAACGTGAAAAGAATGGGCTTTTTGTCTCTTATGAAGATTTCGTCAAGCGGACAGCATACTTAAACGTAACCAAACGTGTTCACGAGTTTCTGATTAAGGCAGGCGCCTTTGATGCTATGGGCGAAACCCGTTCAACCTTGTTGCAGGTCTTCGAGGGTTTGTTAGAAGCAACAGCAGAAGATAAAAAGCGGAATGTCGAGGGGCAGATTTCACTTTTCGGCGATTCGATGGATATGCCGGCGGAGCCGGAGAAACCGGTGTTTAAGATTCCGGAATTTGAAGCGAAAAAATTACTGGCGCTGGAAAAGGAAAGCGTCGGCTTTTATCTCTCCGGTCATCCCTTGGATGACTATGCTAAAGAAGCGGCAGAACTGTCTGACTTTACTGTGGCAGAGTTGATTGAACCGGAGGAAGGAGAGGGCGGCCCCAGAGATGGCATGAACCTGTCTCTTTGCGGCGTGGTGTCCTCTGTCCGGGAAAAGGTAACAAAGAACGGACAACGAATGGCCTTTGTCATGCTGGAAGATGTAACCGGTGCCATTGAGTGCATTGTGTTCCCGAAAATGTATGAACAACTGCGTCCCTTCCTGACGGAGGATGCCGTCGTTGTTGTTGATGCCCGGCTCAGTATGCGGGAAGAAGAGGCGGCGAAACTGGTTGCCAATCAGGTGAAGCCTATAGCAGAAGCCATGAAAAAGGCGGAGGCACCGGCGGATAATCGGAAACTCTACCTGAAGTTCTGCCTGGGAAAAGACTACCTGCTGGACAGGGTCAAGCCGATTCTGGCAGAAAAAACCGGCAATGTTCCGGTTTGTATTCATATTGAGGAGACCAAATCAACGGCTATGGCGCCGAAAACTCTCTGGGTTTCTCCCGACGGGGAACTGCTTTCCGATCTTAAGGCGATGTTGGGAGAGAAAAACGTAGTGTTAAAATAAATGAGGTGACAGGTTTTGGCGAAAAAGAATTCCAGAAACACCAAGGGTAAGATTATCAGCGCTGCCTGGAAGTTATTCTATGAGCAGGGCTATGATGATACAACCATTGAAGAGATCATAGAAGAATCCGGCACGTCAAAAGGCTCTTTTTATCATTATTTTGAGGGAAAAGACGCCCTGCTCAGTTCGCTTTCCTATATGTTTGATGAAAAATATGAAGAACTGATGGAAGAACTGACGCCGGAGATGCATAGCTTTGAGAAACTGATGTTTTTAAATCGGGAATTGTTCTTAATGGTTGAAAACAGTATTTCTTTAGACCTTCTGGCAAAACTTTATTCTTCTCAGCTGACCACAAAAGGGGAACGGCATCTGCTGGACCATAATCGCATCTATTACAAACTTCTGCGGAACATTTTCTCCGAGGGGCAGAAAAAAGGGGAAATTACCCGGGGGCTTTCTGTCAATGAACTGGTTAAGGTCTATGCTCTCTGTGAGCGGGCGTTTTTATATGACTGGTGCCTGAGCAACGGGGACTATTCCCTGACCAAATATGCCGGCGAAATGTTTCCGCTTTTTCTGGAAAAATTTAAGATTTAATTTTATTATTGTTTTTAGTTTTAAAATCGTACGGTCAGAAAACGGCGATATTATCAAATATATAGATGTTTTACCAGAACAAAGTACAGAATTTATTCTGTACTTTGTTCTGTATTGCATTCTGGAAAATTTTGTGGTACAATGTCATAGAAATTTATTTTGAAAGGTTTGAGAGTATGGAATTATTTGCATTTGTTCTGTATTTCGTTGCCATGTTGACCGTTGGCGTTGTATTTTTCGTTCGGTCACGTAAGAGCGAAAATGGCGAAAAGGATTATTTTTTAGGCGGTCGCCAGATGGGTCCGTGGGTAACTGCGATGAGTGCACAGGCCTCCGATATGAGCGCCTGGCTGTTGATGGGTCTTCCCGGTAGTATTTTGGCATTTGGCTTAGGTCAGGCCTGGATTGGTATTGGTCTTGCACTGGGTACGGCTGCTAACTGGATTTTTGTAGCAAAGCGTCTGCGTAAGTTTTCCAAGGCTTCCAACGATGCAATCACATTGCCCCAGTATCTGTCTAACCGTTTTATGGCAGCAAGTCCGGTTCTTAAAATTGTTTGCGCAATTGTGTTCATCATCAGCTTTACGCTGTATGTTGCATCCGCTTTTTCTGCCGGTGCAACTGTATTCCATGAACTGTTCCCCAACATTGCTATTGAGATTGAAATGATTATCTTTGTGGCAATTCTGTTGGTTTACACCTTCTTAGGTGGCTATAAAGCAGTTTGCTGGACAGACTTTTTCCAGGGTCTTCTGATGTTGGTAGCGCTTCTGGCTGTGCCTATTGCCATTGTTGCATTTAAGGGTACAGATCCTGCGCTGTTAGATGCGGTTGTGACCAATGCAAAAACCGGTGATTCTTATGCGTTTGTAGCGAACTTATTTAATGCAAGCTGGCAGGATATCCTGTCCGGTTTGGGTTGGGGACTTGGTTACTTTGGTATGCCCCACATTTTGGTTCGCTTTATGGCAATTGAAAAGCCCAGCATGGTAAAAAAATCTGCAACCGTTGCAATTGTTTGGGTTGTTCTTTCCTTAGGCGCAGCTATGCTGATTGCATATCTGGGAAGAATGCTTTCTATGAATTTCCCCGGCAGCGAAATGAATTTTGCAGAATATATCCTGTCAAACGGCATGCAGGAAACTATTTTCATTCAGCTTTCCAGATTGATTTTCCCTGCGTTTATTGCCGGTCTTCTTTTGGCAGCTATTATCGCGGCTTCTATGTCTACAGCTGACTCTCAGCTACTGGTTGCATCTTCTTCCTTCACCAGCGACATCTACAAGCCCTTTATTAGAAAGCAGGCTTCTCAGAAAGAACTTCTCTGGGTTGGCCGTGTTGTTGTCGTTCTCGTTGCCATTGTTGCATACTTCATCGCAAGTAGCAAGGGTGACGGTGCACAGGCCATTATGGACATGGTAGGGAACGCCTGGGGTCTCTTCGGCGCAGCTTTCGGTCCGGTTGTGATCTTGTCTCTGTTCTGGAAGCGGTTTACCTATAAAGGTGCTGTTGCCGGTATTATTGTAGGTGCCGTTGTTGATATTCTCTGGCTTGTCTTCTTAAGCGGTACAGGGGTTTACGAAATTGTTCCCGGCTTTGTTATGTGTACTTTGGTGGCTGTTATTGTTACCTTACTCGACAAGAAGCCTTCTGCTGATGTTATGGCAATTTACGAGGCTGCAACCAATAATTCAATTGATGACTAAAAAAAGAATTTTGAAAAGCCGCTGTCCGGAAAATGGACAGCGGTTTTTTTATGCGAAAATAGCAAAACGCCGGAATTTTTGTTGACTTTTGACGGTGGAGAAGGTATAATTGTAATATGTACATTAAAATTTGGTTAGTTGTGCTCATTTTTTATATATTTTATCCAAGAGGTAGTTCTTTTTTGTATATTTAGGTGCAAAAAAGATACACACAAGAATGTTTTGTGAGGAGAAAGATTCCGGATGGAAACGATGCTTGAGAAAAATGTTCCGTTTTCTGCTAACGGCGAAAAACAGAACTATAAAATGCGTCAGATTGCTTGTGGCTCAAAGCCCTTTTACGGATTTGTAAAACGGGTATTTGATATTGTCGTGGGCGTAGTGGCTCTTTTGGTGGCGCTGATTCCGTCACTGATTATTGGTGTTTGTATTGTGCTGGATTCTCCGGGAGAAGCGATTTTTAAGCAGGAGCGTCTGGGTAAGGGCGGCAAGCCTTTTATGCTCTATAAATTCCGCACGATGGTGCGCGATGCTGAGCGTGATGGTGCCCAATGGGCGAAGAAAAATGATGAACGGTGTACAAGAGTGGGACGGGTTTTACGGGCACTACGTCTTGATGAACTGCCTCAGATTCTGAATATTATTAAAGGCGATATGAGCTTCGTGGGTCCGCGTCCGGAGCGCGCATGCTTCTATGAAGCCTTTGAAACGTATATTGAAGGTTTCAGCCAGCGACTGTTTGTAACGCCGGGGCTGACCGGTCTTGCTCAGGTCAATGGCGGATATGACCTGGCGCCGGAAGAAAAGATTATCTACGATCTGGAATATATTGAAAAACGCAATCTTGGACTGGATATAAAGGTGATGTTTAAAACTATTCTGGTTGTATTCGGACGTAAGGGAGCGAGATAACGTATGCTAGTAAGTGTTATTATGCCCGCCTATAATGCAGAAAAAACGATAGGGCTTGCGATTATGTCTGTCTTGGCACAAACGCATGAAGACTTTGAACTAATCGTGATTAACGATTGCTCAAAAGATAGGACGGAAGAAATTGTCCGGGAATTTGCGGAGAAAGACGCCCGCGTCATTCTTTTGTCAAATGAAGTGAATTCCGGCGTGTCAATTAGCCGGAACCGAGGCATTCAAATTGCAAATGGGGCATATATAGCATTTTTGGATAGCGATGATCTTTGGCGAGAAGATAAATTAGCAAAACAGATAGAATTACTTAGAGATAATCCAGAGGCGAAGCTGATTTTTACGGCCTCGTCTTTTATTACCCATGACGGAAATCCCCTTAGCTATGTTCTGCAAGTTCCGAAGAAAATTACCCGAAAGGAATTATTAAAGCAGAATGTTATCTCTTGTTCTTCTGTTATGGTAGCTCGGTCTTGTCTTCTGGATATGCCAATGCCCAGCGACAAAATGCACGAAGATTTTGCTGTTTGGCTTAACATCCTGAAAACAGAGTCTTTTGCCTATGGCGTTAATGAACCGCTGCTGACTTACAGACTTTCTAAGGGGTCTAAGTCGTCAAATAAGCTGAAAGCCGCAAAAATGACTTGGCGAGTTTATCGGTTTTCCGGATTGAGTCTCCTGCAGAGTTTGTATTATATGTGTTTTTATACCATAAGAAGTTTGAAGAAATATAAAAGGGTTAAAATTAGGTAATAGAAGAGTGGTGGATCCTATGGTAATTCTGCATATTGCATCGATTAAAAAAGAGAAACATAACGGTGTCTATGTGGTTGTTCCTCAGCATATAATTGCCCAACAGAGCACAGAAACGGTTGGCTTTATCAACCTGACGAATATTGAGATTGACGGCGTGGAAAAGCAGTTTTCTTATTCTACGCCTTTTTCGTTAGAATCTTTGCCGGAGCCCTTTAATCAGCCGGATCTGGTCGTTTTCCATGAAATCTACAGACCGGAATTTTTAAAAATTTCTAAGGCTTTAAGGAAGAGTAACATTCCCTATATTATTATTCCTCATGGCAGCCTGACGAAAACGGCCCAAAAGAAAAAATGGCTAAAAAAATTTGTTGGAAATATGTTGCTGTTTAATTCTTTTATTAATGGCGCTAGTGCATTACAGCTTTTATCGGAAACGGAGTTGAAAGAGTCTCATTTCGGTAAAAGAAAGTTCATTGGAACCAATGGGGTCACCATGCCTGACAAAAGAAAAGAGTCCTTTCATGAAAATGAAATTAAAATGGTTTATATCGGCAGATTGGATCCTTTCCATAAAGGTCTGGATTTAATGTTAGAAGCGGTGGCATCGATTCAGGATTCCATGCGACGGTCTCGTTGTGTGATTGATCTCTATGGACCGAGAGCCGATGGAAATTTCGAAGCCGTTGAAGCATTAATTAGAGAAAAGAAACTGATGGATCTTGTTTCCCTACATCCTGGCGTTTTCGGAGAGGAAAAAGAACGGATACTACTTGATTCAGATATCTTTATTCAAACTTCTCGTTGGGAGGGTATGCCTCTTGGTATTTTGGAGGCATTATCCTATGGATTACCTTGCTTAATTACGCGGGGAACCAATATGGGAGAAGTCATCGAGGCATATGATGCCGGGTGGGTTTGCGAAATTGATCCGACAGACATTTCTTGTGCGCTGGATAGAATGATACATGAACAAGAGAAAAAGAGAGAGAAGTCAAAGAACGCGCAACAATTAGTTAAAGAACAGTATTTGTGGGAGCCAGTTGCCCAAAAAACCATTTACGAATATAGGAATATTCAAAATCAGAACTGATAAATTTAGTGAGGAAACCTATGGAAAGACCGATTATATTTATAGAAAAAGAAGAAAAACTGCATAAAGGTTCCATTTTAATTGCAATTGGAATGATTTTGTTTTTCTGTGGTTACAGCCCATCAGGACCGTCGTTAGGCATCGGTGGGCATCCTGTTTTCTTTGCCTTGGCAACAGTCGTTAATTTAATTGATATTTTAGTTAATGAAAAAAGAATCAGGAAGAGTTTTGTCTTTGGTTTTCTTGTCTTTATGGTTATTCTTGCCTTTGGTGCGTTGTTTTTCTCTGCTGATTGGGGAACCTTGCTGAGTTATGCGGTTTTGCCTGTATTTGCATTTTCTTGCTATTTTGTGGAGTATAATGAAAAAGATATTTGTGCCATTGTTCATGGCTTTATCATTTCTGCGTTGATTTTCAGTTTTTTAATTATTTTTAACGGAACGCAGTATTATGGCATTCTGACGACGGCACAGAAACTTACCTATCAACAGAGTTTTGGCAATCATATTAAGTTTGAACCAAACTTTTTAGGGTTGCTACTTGTTATTGCTTTTGAGTTGAGCACAATTGGCTTTTTGGAGTCGTTAAAATATTCTTGTGGCAAAAGAAAGAAGTTCTTCTATTTACTTGCTGTTGGTGTTACCGCTATTGCGATGCTGATGACGGGTTCACGAAGCGCTATGGTTACGGCGATTTTTTTCCTGCCTGTTTTGATTTTTGTTCTTGACGATCAAAAACTAAGGAAAAGGGCATTTACTCTTGTCGCCGTAATCGTGTTTCTTTTGATTTTAATGATTGTTACGGGCGTTATTCAGGAATCGATTTATGAAAGAATGTTTGTTAATAGTTATAATGACAGTAGTAACCAACAGAGATTTACTCTTTGGATCGAAGCGATAAAAGCCATTCTTGATAAACCTTGGGGTGCAGGATTGGTCAGTACGGAAGAGTATTTGCAGGAAACCTATGGATACACAGGTGATGCCCATAATACATTCTTATCCTTTGGTGTACAGTTTGGTGTTTTAGGGTTACTGATCTCGGTTATATTGGTCTTAACAATTTTAAAACGTACTTGGGCTGTAGGGAATAAAAAGTTCTGGGCGATTCTGCTTTCTATGATTATTGAGTGGAATGTTTTAGCCTGTCAGTGTGCCCTGCCGGCCTGGGTTATCCTGATTGTTATTTTGATAAAAAATAAACAGGCTGAGGAAAGAGCACAATTCTAAGAAATTTCCGAGAAAGTTATAAAATATTTGAGGTGAAAAGTGGATGCAAGAGCCGATGTTTAGCGTTATCGTTCCGGTTTATAAGACGGAGCGATATATAAGGCAATGCATTGAGAGCGTTTTAGAGCAGACATATAAAGATTTTGAATTGATTCTGGTGGACGATGGTTCTCCGGATAGTAGTGGTGCGATTTGTGACGAATATGCTCAAACAGATCCCCGTATTAAGGTGATTCATAAGGAAAACGAAGGATTGGTCAGTGCAAGAAAAACAGGGCTTCAGAATGCCTGCGGACATTATGTTATTTCTTTAGATAGCGATGACTATATTGTCAGGGACATGTTAAAGATTTTAGCGACTTGTATTTCTGATACCTCTGCAGAAGTGGTTAGTTTTGATCACTTCAGAGTGTATGATGAAGGACAGAAGACAAGATGTTGTGATGGGGTAACAGAAGGATTTTATGTAACAGAAGAAGCTCTTTCTAACTTGCGCCGGCAAATTCTTTATAAGGAATCTGTTGGTTTTTTTGATTATGGGATTTCGCCGTGTATCTGTTTTAAGGCTATAGAGGCATCTTTATATAGGAAATATCAGTTTTCTGTTGATAATATGATTGTTGTGGGAGAAGATCTGGCTGTAACCATGCCGATGCTTCTAGAAGCGAAAAGCGTCTATGTTTTACATCAGGCATTATATTGTTACCGAATTACAGGAACTTCTATTATGGGCGCATATCGGGAGAAAGATATGGACGATTTAGAGAATTTGCTTTCGTATCTTGATCAAGAGATTGATGTTAAGAAGAATAAGATGAAAAAGCAGATAGCTGCGTATACACTGTCAAGAATTAACGGTTTTTTATTTAACTCGGCGCAAAAAGTTACATCATATCTGCAATTTAAAGAAATCGCTGAGCAAATAGGCGACGACTTATTCCGTCGAATTCGAGGGTATAAAAGCTTGATTTCAATTAAAGGAAATATTATAAAACTGATGCTAACCTATCGTTGTTGGTGGTTTTGGTGGTTTTATTGTAAAGGTGTCCGTACATGATTTTTGGATAGATATTTCCTGTAGGAGAAGAATGTAATGTCACAAAAAGAAAATAGAATATCACTAATTAAAAACACCATTTTGCTTTACCTTTTATCTTTTTCGTCTCATTTAATCAGCTTTGTGCTCATTCCCTATGAGACACGGATTTTACAACCAGAAATGTTTGGTTTATTGGGAGTTGCCACGGCGATTATGATGTATTTTCGCTTGTTTGTGGATTTTGGTTTTTTGCTGTCGGCGACAGAAGAAGTTTCGTTAAATCGAGAAGATAAAAAGAAGTTATCTGTGATTTTTACTTCTGTAACACTGAATAAATTGGTGCTGTCAATTATTTCTTTTGTGGTGCTATTGCTTTTATGCTATGTTATTCCGCAATGGCATGATCATGCATTATTTTTTGCGCTGTTTCTTCTTTCTGTAGAGGTTAATTCTTTGATTCCTGATTATCTATATCGAGGCATTGAGAAAATGGGAGTGATTACGGTCAGAACAGTTTCTGTTAAATTTTTCTTTGCCGTCTTGGTATTTGTATTCATTAAATCACCATCGGATTATATTTTAATACCCATTTTGGAACTCATAGGTAATGTTGTGGCGTTGATAGGCGTATATATACACTTAAAATTTCACGAAGATGTTTGGTTTCTTCGCTGCTCGTTCTGTGAATTAATCAGTCGGTTTAAAACCTCTGCTATGTTTTTTTTGTCGAGGATTGCAAGTACGGTTTATACTGCTACCAATACGGTTGTGCTAGATTTGATTTCCGGGGGGATGGCAACGGCATATTATTCCTCGGCAGATAAATTAATTTCCGCGGCAAAGAGCGGAATGTCGCCTATAGCAGATAGTTTATACCCTTATATGGTAAAAAACCGTGATTTTAAAATTGTGAAAAAAATTATGTTTTTAGCAGAACCAATGATCATTTTTGGCTGTATGTTTGTTTTTATCTTGGCAAAGCCACTGTGTGAATGGTTTTTAGGAGCAGAATATTCTGGTGCGGCGCCGGCATTACGGGCATTATTACCTGTGGTAGTGGTAGCGCTTCCTAATTATGTATTTGGATTTCCGATATTAGGAGCAATGGGCTTAAGCAAACATGCGAATTATTCTGTTGTTTTTGGTTCGGTTGTACATATCATAAATTTACTGATTTTATATGGTACTAGATGTTTTGATGTTGTGACAATTGGAATTGCTACTTCTATTACAGAAAGCCTGATATTACTTTATAGAGTTATCGTTGTATTAAAATATAAAGGTCGGTTGGAGAAAAAGGACAAATAGGGGAATTGATATGAAAAAAAATAGTTTTATAGGAAAAATTATCCGGCTTATTGAGTGGTGCGTGTTCGTTTTTTTTCCTATCGATAAGAAAAAGGTAGTTGTCTCCAATTATGTTGGATGCGGATATGGCGACAATCCTAAATATATTGTAGAAAAACTACTGCGAATGAATGCAGGTATTACAATTATTTGGCTTGTGCGTGATAATAAGGAATATCAAACGCTTCCGGATGGAGTTAACGCTTGTTTTTGTAGGACATGGAGAGAGGTTTATCATTTATCAACGGCACGAGTATGGATTGATAATTGTAGAAAAGGTAGAGTTTTTAAGAAAAAAGGGCAGTATTATTTGCAAACTTGGCATGGCTTTGCCATGAAGCGTATTGAAAAGGATGCCGAGGGTACTTTAGGAAAACGATATACAGCTATGGCGAAAAGAGATTCAAAGCATACAGATTTGATGATTTCTGATAGTAGATTTATGACGGATATTTATCGGCGTTCTTTTTGGTATAATGGCCCCATACAGGAGTGGGGTGCTCCCCGAAATGATATCTTTTCGTCGGATATTAGCGATATGGCGGAAAAAGTTAAAGCATATTATAATCTTCATTCTGGTAAAAAGATAATCTTATATGCGCCAACATTTCGGGCGGACCATTCTATTGAAGCGTATGCGTTAGACTTTAAGCGGCTAGTAGTTGTATGTCAGGAGAAGTTTGGCGGAGATTTTGTTGTTTTGGTAAGGTTGCATCCGAATATTGTTGATAAATGCTCTATGATTCATTTTGACGGTCAGACAACGGTCAATGCGACACGATACCCGGATATACAAGAACTACTTAGTGCGGCTCATATAGTCATTAGTGATTATTCATCCTTGATGTTTGATTATGCAATAACAAAGCGTCCTTGTTTTATTTTTGCTACGGATATTGATGCGTATAAAAAGGATAGAAATTTTTATTTTGACATTACATCTACGCCGTTTTCTATCAGTGTTAATAATGATGAACTGGAAGAGAATATTAAGCATTTTAGTGGTACAGACTATGTTCAAAAAGTTGAAAACTTTTTAGAGCACTTTGGAATTATAGCAGATGGCTCTGCGGGAGAAAAATGTGCAGAGTGGGTTTTATCTAAACTAGAAAAGGAAAGAAGTGAATAGAGATGAAACGCGTTATTACATACGGAACATTTGATTTGCTACATTATGGACATATTAATTTGCTTAGAAGAGCAAAGGAATTAGGCGATTATCTGATTGTTGTAGTTTCGACTGATGAGTTTAACTGGAATGAAAAACAGAAAAAGTGCTATTTTACTTATGAAGAAAGAAAAGCATTGGTTGAATCTGTGCGTTATGTAGACTTGGTTATTCCGGAAACTTGCTGGGAACAAAAGAGAACAGATGTAAAGGAATATCATATTGATACATTTGTTATGGGTGACGATTGGGAAGGGAAATTTGATTTTTTGAAAGATTTATGTGAGGTTGTTTATCTGCCGCGAACTCCCGAAATATCAACAACAAAAATTAAGGCAGATCTCTTTGATTCTAAAAAGTAAGTCCGATCAGAAGCGGAAGTAATTGCCAGTCGGTGGAGGGCGTAGATGCAACAAGAATATAGAAAAATTTTGGATTTTATTCAAGCGGGTTTTTTGAAAAAAGGCATTGCCCCTTTAGAAGTGGAGTTTGCGGAATCTTTGATTCCTTTAGCTCATAAACATAAAGTTGTGACCATGCTGTATTATGGGTTTTATCATTCGGGAATGTTTTCTGATAAAAGCCTGGAAGAGGGTTTATACCCGTTTGTTTTGGATGAAGTTCTGTTAAATGAACAACAGTTATACTATATAAAGAAGATTTCTGAAGAGTTTGACGCTAAGGGTATCGACTATATGGTTTTAAAAGGGAGCGTTCTAAAGGCGCTATACCTGCAGCCGGAATTTCGTCGGATGGGAGATATTGATATTTTAATAAAACTTTCGCAATATCCCTTGATTGAGGAAACTATGGCTGGGCTTGGTTTTGTTTTTGTAAAAGATACAGAACACGAAATCAAATGGATCAAAGACAGAATTTTAATCGAACTACATAAAGAACTGATTCCGTCATATAATAAAGATCTGCACGCGTATTTTGGCAACGGCTGGAAACGGGCGATTCCCTGTGGCGGGCATGGTTTTGCATTTAGCAATGAGGACATGTTTATTTATTTATTCAGTCATTTTGCCAAGCATTATCGGGATGCCGGTATCGGGATTCTTCATATGTGTGATTTATATTTGTTCCTGAAAGAAAAAACTCTTAATTTTAATTATATCCAAGAAGAACTGGAGAAACTGTTTCTTTATGACTTTTACCAGAATGTAAGAGCAACATTAGATGTTTGGTTTGAAGGGAAAGAACCCACGGAGATGACGGAGCATATTACGAATGTTATTTTTGAAAGTGGCGTTTATGGACTTGAAAAAAAGAAGGCTCTTTCAACTATGATCAAAGAAAAAAACCAGTTTGGAAGTTTTAAAAAGGGGAAAGTTCATAGTTTTTTGTCTATGCTGTTCCCTCCTTGTTGGTTCTTGCAGAAGAAATATAGGATCCTGAAGAAAGCGCCGATTTTGATGCCGCTATTCTGGATTGTACGGTGGTTTGATGTACTTTGTAACGGACGAGACCGGATTAATAGAAGACTTCAAGTGTCAACGGTATCAGAAGATGAAATGGTGGCATATGAAGAAAGTTTGGCTTACGTTGGTCTGGAATATCATTTTAAATAGAAAAAAAAACCGTGAACCATTTGGTTCACGGTTTTTTTGGAGCTGTCTAGCAGAGTTGAACTGCCGACCTCTTCCTTACCAAGGAAGTGCTCTACCTACTGAGCTAAGACAGCAAAGAAAGTATTTAAGCTTTCGTACCAAGTTATTATAACATAAGACCTTGGGTTTGTAAAGAGGTTTTTTAAATTTTTTGAAAAAGTTTTTCGGGACGAAAAACCGGAGGCAATCTTTACGCCTCCGGTTTTGTTAACGGATAGTTTTGTACCAAAAAGTAAAAGCCGATAGAGCCCAGTGAATTTCCTAAGACGACGCAAAGGAATTTAACAAGGTTGACCGGGGAAAAGCAAAGAAGCAGATAGGGAAAATCCGCGATGCAATGTTCAAAGCCGGAAAGAATAAAGGTCATGATACAAAAAACCGTGATGATTGTATCTTTTGATAAAACCGCCAGAAACATCATGACCCCGCAGAGGCATCCGTAAAAGAAAAGAGGAAGAAACCCTGCGGAAAACTTGTTTTCTGCAAGTGCAGCCAGATGCGGCAGATAATTCACTTTCTGAAACATCATGAAAACAGGAATCAGAACCCCGATCAGGTTTCCGACAAGCATAATGCCCAAGGCTTTTAAAGGGATTTCACGAATATATCCGATTTTCCCCGTATAAAGGAGCAAGCCGTTTTTGATAATGGCCAGCAGTGCAACAGAGAAAAGCATAGCTCCTACAATGGCGTTGGGCGCCATCGTATTGATGACAACGCCGATTCCAACCAAAAAGCCGGCGGCAAGAGATTTAAAAAGAAACTGTTTCATGTGAAGCACTCCTTTTTTCAGATGGCCTTATTATATCACAGAAATCACAGTTTTTCAATAAAAAAGCGCTCTGAAATGACCGAAATCTTTTCAGAGCGTTAAAGGCTTTACACACAAAAGGTGCGGGTACAATACCCGAAAAACTTAATATTCGATTTCTGCGCCCAGTTCAGAAGCCAATGCTTCTAATGCACCGTTATATTCATCTAATAATGTCAGAGCGCTGTTGATTTTATCGTTTCCGGCATTGATCTGATCTGCATCCTCTGCTTCAAAGCCTGCCAGAATGTCGGAGAAACCTTCTTTGTATGCTTCCATAACAGCAACATACTTATTTTTAACGGCCTTAACTTCTTCAGTTTTGGGGTTAACGTCTGCAAGTTTTGTCAGAGAATCTTCAACGAGAGGCAGCAGAGTGTCTTTAAGACTTGCTACAAGTGCTGCATCGTCTTCAATTTCTGCCCATGTTGCTGCTTCAGCGGTGATTTTTTCATAGTTTGCATTGATTTCGGCGGTCTCGACATTCAGATAATTTTCGAAATCGTCATAAACCGGATTGCCGCAAGCGGTCAGAAGCGTAAAGGACATAACAACTGCCAGTAAGAGTGCGAAAAGTTTTTTCATAACAAATTCCTCCCAAAATTATGATACGATACGTGCAAAGCCAATCATTACATTTATTATACCACAGCAAGAAATGGAATTCAATGGAATTCGTAGTTTTTACCAAGAATGGGTGCGGAAAAATGACAGATTTGTAAACAAAGGCAGGATTGCTTTGACAACCAGGGAGATTTCCTATATAATAGAAGATAGTGAAAATTTAGGAGGCTAACTATGGCAGATCATGTTTACAAGCCGTCAGAGGTTCCCAAGGGACAACGCTGGCAGCATTTTAAAGATTATTATAAAATTCCCTTTATTTTCTGTGTTATCGGCATTATTTGCCTGGTTTCCATCCTGCGGACGGTGGTGTTCTCCACCAAGCCGGATGTGACCATCATTGCCGCGACAGAAGGTTATGTGAACTATGAATTCTGGGAACAGACGGAAGCGGCTTTTTCTGTCCTTCCCCTGGATTTGAATGAAGACGGAAAAGTTCTGATTGAAACTGAATATGTGCAACTGGATCAGAATATGATGGCAACAGAGCCTGAAACCTACATGGCGTATCAGACAAAACTGGTTGCCACCCTTTCAACGGCCGCCAGTGCCCTGCAGATTGTAGATGAAGGCATGTTTCAATACTTTGAAAGCGAAAAGTTGATCGGCACTTATGCAGAACTTTCCGAAACCTTTGGTCATGTGCCGGAGGAAACCGTTAAGATTCCGCTGGAAGAGCTTGCGCCCTATAACACCATAGAGAATCTGCCCGCCGGCCTTTACATGACGCTCCGTCCGGAAGATGCCATGCAGATTCGAGGAGATAAAAAGAAACTGGCGCGCTATGAAGCCCAAAAAGAGGTTTTAGAAGCTTTACTTCGTCAGGATACAGAATAGTTAAAAGAGCCGCAGGTAACGGCGGCTTCTTTTTGTGTTTGGAAATTGCAAAAAAGGAGACAGATGGATGATTAAAAAACTTGCGCCCTGCTTAAAGGGATATGGGAAATATGCGATTTTAGCGCCTATTACTGTCATTATGGAAGTGCTGCTGGAAATTCTGATTCCGTTTTATATGTCCAAGATTATTGATGTGGGCATTGCGAACCGGGATGTGATTTATATTATGAAAACCGGCGGGATGATGGTTATGATGGCCCTGTTATCTCTGGTTTTCGGCGCTCTGTCTGCCCGTTTTGCCGCAAAAGGTGCCATGGGCTTCGGTAAAGGGGTTCGCAGCGCGGTGTTTCACCGGATTCAGGAGTTCTCCTTTGCGAATATTGATCGCTTCAGTACGGCATCCTTAATTACCCGACTGACCACGGATGTCAGTATGACGCAGAACACCTTCATGATGCTGATCCGTATGTTTGTCCGTTCCCCGATTATGCTCATCAGTGCCACGATTATGGCTGTCCGGATTAACGTAAAATTGGCGGTTGTCTTTTTGGTTGCCATTCCGTTTCTGGGAACGGCGCTGACGATTATTGCCACCAAGGCGTTCCCCCGGTTTAAAAAGATGTTGGCGTGCTACGACCGGATGAACGGCTCTATTCAGGAAAACCTGATTGGTGTTCGGGTGGTTAAATCCTTTGTCCGTGAGGATTTTGAGAACGAAAAATTTGCAGAAGATGCAGAGGCTTTGCGGGAGGCGCAACTTCGTGCGGAACGTGTTCTGATTTGCAATATGCCGATGATGCAGTTGGTAGTCTATGCCTGCATTATCTCCATTTTATGGTTCGGGGGCAACATGGTTATCACCGGCGCTATGGATAACGGTCAGTTGATTAGTTTTATCAGTTATGTCAATCAGATTTTAATGTCTCTGATGATGATTTCCATGGTTTTTGTCAATTTTGTTATGACCCGTTCTTCTGTTGCCAGAATCTGTGAGGTTTTAAGTGAAATCCCCGAGATTCCCGATGTGGATTCTCAGACGCAGGTGGCAGAAGGCTCTGTGGTTTTTGAAAACGTTTCGTTTTCTTATTTTAAAGATCCGAAAAAACTTAATCTGACAGAGATTAACCTGACGGTTAATCCCGGCGAGACCGTGGGCATCATTGGCGGAACCGGTTCAGCCAAGACGAGTCTGGTTCAGCTGATTCCGAGGCTATATGACGTTTTAGACGGCAGGGTTTTAGTTGGCGGCCGGGATGTCCGGGACTATTCTCTGCAGGAATTGCGCAGTGCCGTTAGCATGGTTCTGCAGAAAAACGTCCTGTTCTCAGGAACGATTATGGAAAACCTGAAGTGGGGCAATCCGGATGCAACCGAGGAGGAAATCGTGGAGGCGTGCCGTGCGGCTTGTGCCCATGATTTCATTATGTCCTTCCCCAAGGGTTATGAAACGGAACTGGGCCAGGGCGGTGTCAATGTGTCCGGCGGTCAGAAGCAGAGACTCTGTATTGCCCGTGCCCTTTTGAAAAAACCGAAAATCATTATTTTGGATGACAGCACCAGTGCGGTGGATACGGCAACGGATGCCTCCATTCGCAAGGCGTTGAAGGAACAGCTTGCGGGAACAACGACAATTATCATTGCGCAGCGTGTCTCCTCCGTTTGCGATGCGGATAAAATCGTTGTTATGGATGATGGTAACATTGACGCCATCGGAACCCACGAGGAGTTACTGGCAAACAACGAAATTTATCGGGAAGTTTATGAGTCCCAGAAGAAAGGGGTGGCGTAAGTGGCAAGAATGGGAGGTGGTCCCGGCAAAGGCCCCATGCGTGGCCCTGTGCGGAAACCGAAAGATGCGAAGAAAACCTTGCTCAGAATTCTGAGTTATATGGGAAAAAGTAAATGGCAACTGCTTTTGGTTATGGTTGGGATTTTTATCAGTGCCGGTGCAGATGTAGCGGGTACGTATTTCTTAAAACCGGTTATCAATACCTATCTTGTGCCGTTTATTGGTCAGGAGAATGTGGATTTGTCCGGCTTTATCGGTATGCTCTGCGTCATGGGTGGCATCTATCTTTGTGGTGTCATCGCGTCATATGGTTACAACCGGATTATGCTGAATATTGCTACGAAAACCTTAAAAACCGTCAGAACAGATTTGTTTTCTGCTATGCAAAAACTGCCCATTAAGTTTTTTGATACCCATACCCATGGGGAACTGATGAGCCGTTTTACCAGTGATACGGATACCATGCGCGAAGTGGTGGGTATGGGTATACCGAACTTCATCTCCTCCACCCTGACCGTGCTGGGCGTTTTTATTATGATGCTGGTCTTAAGCCCTACGCTGACGATTCTGGTTTTGGTTATGCTGGCGATTATGCTCTTTGTGGTTAAGACTGTGGGGGGCAAGAGTGCCCATTATTTTAAGAAGCAACAGCAGGAACTGGGTCGCGTCAACGGCTATGTAGAAGAAATGATTGAGGGACAGAAGGTTGTTAAGGTCTTCTCCCGTGAGAAGCAGATTAAGGAAGAGTTTGACCGCTATAACAATGAACTTTGCGAGGCGGCAACCAATGCACATTCCTTTGCCAATATTCTGATGCCGATTATGGGTAACCTTTCTTACCTGCATTATGCATTAACGGCGGTCTTCGGAGGCTTGCTCGCTATCGGCGGTATGATGGATATCGGTACCATTGGAGCTTTTCTGCAATATACCCGTTCTTTCTCCCGACCGATTTCTCAGATTTCTAACCAATTTAACAGTATTCTGTCTGCCTTAGCCGGTGCAGAGCGAATCTTTGCCTTGATTGATGAGGAGTCGGAAGTGGACAACGGAACGGTTACCCTGGTCCGGGCGAAACGACTGGCAGACGGCAAATTGGCAGAAACCCGGGAGCGCACCGGCCTCTGGGCGTGGAAACAGCCTAAAGAATCCGGTGGATTTGTGTATACTGAGGTTAAGGGCGATGTGCGCCTGGAGAATGTGACCTTTGGTTATGAAGAAGGCAAAACGGTTCTGAAAGATATCAGCCTGTATGCAAAACCGGGTCAGAAAATTGCATTTGTCGGCTCTACCGGCGCTGGTAAGACTACGATTACGAATCTGATTAACCGGTTTTATGATGTGCCCGATGGCAAAATCACCTATGACGGCATCCCCATTACGTCCATCCGCAAGCCGGATCTGCGTCGGTCTCTTTCCATGGTGTTGCAGGATGCACACCTGTTTACGGGGACGGTCAGAGATAATATCCGCTACGGTCGGCTGGATGCGACCGATGCGGAAATTGAAGAAGCGGCAAAACTTGCCAATGCCCACGGCTTTATTATGCACCTGCCTGATGGGTACGATACCGTGCTGACCGGTGACGGCGGTAACTTGTCTCAGGGTCAGCGGCAGCTTTTGTCCATTGCCCGGGCGGCTGTGGCAGACCCGCCGGTTCTGATTCTGGACGAAGCGACCAGTTCCATTGATACCCGTACGGAAGCTTTGATTGAAAAGGGAATGGATAAACTGATGGCAGGCAGAACGGTTTTTGTTATTGCCCATCGCTTATCCACCGTTCGCAACTCTGATGCCATTATGGTTTTGGAGCATGGTGAAATCATTGAGCGCGGGGACCATGACAGCTTGATTGAAGAGCAGGGGAAATACTACCAGTTGTATACCGGTGCTTTTGAGATGGAATAACTTGTTATTTTATAAAGAAGAAACTTTTTTATGCCGTTCCGACACGGAAAGAGTGTCGGAACGGCTCTTTTAAAAATTTAAAAAAAATTAAAAATTTCTCTTGACGAAATGAAAAACTTATGATATATTTAAATGTGCCTATATAAGAGGTCTTTTTTTTGTTGTGCAAAAATTGGAATTTATATTCTAGGAGGATAAACCTATGAGAACTAAAATTACATTGGCTTGTTCTGAATGTAAGCAGAGAAATTATGATACAATGAAGAACAAAAAGAACGATCCCGACAGACTGGAAATGAACAAATATTGCAGATTCTGCAAGAAGCACACCACTCATAAAGAAACAAAATAAGTTCTTTTGGTGGCTCCTGTCAGTTTTTCCATGCAGACAGGTGTGAGCTTTTAGTGCCGGGCATGGCGGCGGAATGGAGAGTATCATGAGCGAGAAAAAACCTAACATCTTCGTTAGAGCGGCCAAAGGCATTGCACGCTATTTCCGTGAACTCAAATCTGAACTGAAGAAAGTTGCTTGGCCTACTATGAAGCAGGTTCGCAACAACACCGGTATTGTTATTATTTCTATTTTAGCAGTTGGTGTTTTTGTTGCAGTTTTAGATTTTCTGTTTCAGTTCCTGGTTAATACGCTCCTTAAGTAGCGCAGGGCGCAGACGACTCTAAAAAAGGAGGCGAAAGAAGCGGTACCGTTTCTTGAATGATATGGCTGACGAAGCAAGATGGTATGTTGTGCATACCTTTTCAGGTTATGAAAAAAAAGTACAGGCAAATATAGAAAAATCTGTTGAAAACCGGAATTTGCATGACTTGATTCTGGACATTAAAGTGCCTATGGAAGAAGTTGTTGAAAATAAAGGCACCGAACAGAAGGTTGTTATGCGTAAGGTTTTCCCCGGTTATGTCATGGTAAAAATGATTATGACAGACGATAGCTGGTATGTCATCCGCAACACCCGCGGTGTGACCGGCTTTGTCGGTCCCGGATCAAAACCTGTTCCCTTAACAGAGGAAGAGGTTCATACCATGGGTATCGAACGTAAGACCGTTTCTGTTAACTTCGATCTGGGCGCAAGCGTCCGTGTTTGCGAAGGTCCTCTGGCTGACTTTGTCGGCACGGTGGATGAAATCAACCTGGAGAAACAGTCCGTTCGCGTGATTGTGTCTATGTTTGGCAGAGAAACCCCTGTGGAATTAGATTTTTCACAAATTGAAGTATTACAGTAAATTTAGCCACATGGCTTTATTTAATGGCGAGAAATCGCCCCTTGGGTGGGAGAACTCTAAAGGAGTTCGCCATTACCACATCTTTTAATGAGGAGGAACTTTTACAATGGCTCAAAAAATTTCAGGCTACATTAAACTGCAGATTCCGGCAGGAAAAGCAACGCCGGCTCCGCCTGTAGGCCCCGCTCTGGGTCAGCATGGTGTTAACATTGTGCAGTTCACAAAGGAATTCAACGAAAAGACAGCAAAAGACGCAGGCTTAATCATCCCTGTTGTTATTACCGTTTATGCGGACAGATCTTTTTCGTTCATCACCAAGACTCCGCCTGCTGCAGTTCTCTTAAAGAAAGCTGCTAAAATCGAAAGCGGATCCGGTGTTCCCAACAAGACAAAGGTAGCAACTGTTTCTAAAGAAGTTGTTCGCCAGATCGCAGAGCAGAAGATGCCTGACTTAAACGCTGCAAGCATCGAAGCTGCTATGAGCATGATTGCAGGTACTGCAAGAAGCATGGGTATTGTTGTTGAGGACTAAGACGCTAGTTCGATTTGAATGAAGTGGGAGAGCGTAACGCTTGCAAGACCACAAAAGGAGGAAGAAAGATAATGTTCAGAGGCAAAAAGTATAAGGAAAGTGCCCAGTTGGTTGACAGAACCAATTTATATGATCCCAGCGAAGCTATGGAGCTGGTGACCAAAACCGCAAAAGCTAAATTCGATGAAACCGTTGAGGTTCACGTTAAATTAGGTGTTGACTCAAGACACGCTGACCAGCAGGTTCGTGGCGCAATCGTCCTGCCTCATGGTACCGGTAAGGTAGCAAGAGTGCTGGTATTTGCAAAAGGCGATAAGCTTGCTGAAGCTGAAGCTGCAGGTGCAGATTTCTTCGGCGGCGACGAGTTAATCCCCAGAATCCAGAATGACGGCTGGTTCGACTATGATGTCGTTGTTGCAACTCCCGATATGATGGGCGTTGTTGGTCGTCTGGGTAAAGTGTTAGGTCCTAAAGGCTTAATGCCCAGCCCCAAAGCAGGTACTGTAACCATGGACGTTGCTAAAGCAGTTGCTGAAATCAAGTCCGGTAAAATTGAGTACCGTCTGGATAAAACCAACATCATCCACTGTCCCATCGGTAAGGTTTCCTTTGGTCCTCAGAAACTGCAGGAAAACTTCAAAGCTTTAATGGATGCAATCATCAAAGCTAAACCGGCAGCAGCAAAAGGCCAGTACATCAAGAGCTGTGCCGTTGCTTCCACCATGGGCCCTGGCATCAAAATTTCCCAGGCTAAACTTGACTAAAAGTTTTGCTTGACAATACCGCACCTTTGTGGTATAGTTATTATGTTAGTTAAATATTTTCCGCAGACAGCCGGTATCTCCTCGGAGATTTAAAGCGAAAGCGCCAGCCGAGGAAGGCATTTTTAAAGCATTTAAAAGGCTTTTCTCCGTTTGCGGGAAAAGCCTTTATATTATTTAAAACGGTGAGGTGAAATCGAAATGCCAAGTGAAAAGATTTTGGAACAGAAGAAACAGATGGTTGATACCTTAGCTGACAAAATGCAGAGAGCAGTTGCCGGCGTTATGGTTGACTATCGTGGTTTAACCGTTGAAGAGGATACAAAGCTGAGAAACGAGCTGCGTGCAGCTGGTATCGAATACGCTGTTGTTAAAAATACTCTGACCCGTTTTGCTGCTAACCGTATCGGTTACACAGAATTTGACGAGGTTTTAAACGGTCCTACTGCTTTGGCTTTGAGCTACGATGACGTTGTTGCTCCTGCAAGAGTATTAGCAGGCTTTGCAGAAAAGAACGACAATCTGGAAATCAAAGCTGGTTTTATGGAAGGTAAAGCAATGTCTTTAGAAGAAGTTGTTGCCCTTTCTAAAATCCCTTCAAAAGATACCTTATATGCTATGCTGGCTGGTGGCTTAAATGCTACAATTGCTGGTCTGGCAAGAGCTATCGATGCTGTTAGAGAACAGAAAGAAACTGCTTAATTAAAAAAATAATTAACAAATTTAAAATTTAGGAGGAAAATTACAATGAGCGAAAAAATTGCTGCTTTAATTGAAGAGATTAAGGCTCTCACCGTAATTGAATTATCTGAACTGGTAAAGGCTATTGAAGAAGAATTTGGCGTAAGCGCTGCTGCTCCTGTTGCAGTTGTTGGTGCTGCTGCTCCTGGCGCTGCTGATGCTGCTGCTGAAAAAGACTCTTTCGACGTTGAGCTGACTGATGCTGGCGCTGAAAAGATCAAGGTTATCAAAGTTGTTCGCGAACTGACCGGTCTGGGTCTGAAAGAAGCTAAGGAAGCTGTAGACGGCGCTCCGAAGGTTCTGAAGGAAGGCATCGGCAAGGAAGACGCTGAAGCTATCAAAGCTAAGCTGGAAGAAGTTGGCGCAAAAGTAACCCTGAAGTAAGTTTCTTACGAAGAGTTAAAAGCCGGGAGCGTTTGCTCCCGGCTTTTTTGCGTCTTCTTATAAAGTATTAAAAAAACCCTCCCCGTTGGGGAGGGTTTTTAATATTGCCGGTCACATATTCTTTTCTGAGAACCGTTTCCAGAAGGGAATGGCAATCAGAACGACAACGATGGTGATAACAGCCAGAATAAAGGAGAAAATACCCGTTGCAGTCCATCCAAAACGCTCAGCAATGAATCCATATACATAACTGCCTACCATGCATCCGAAGGCGCCAAATGCGTTTAGAACGCCGGCAATGGTTCCGGTTTTTCCCTGTTTCGAGAAGGCCGCCGGCACAATAACGTTTAACAACTGCCCCGTGGAAGCCATAAAGGTTGTGACTAACGACAGGGAAAGAACAATGAGAACCAGTGGCAGTTTTCCGGTCAGGATAATAATCCCTAAAAACGGCAACGCTATGAGAAAGAAGATTCCCAGCGCCGTAACGGGATTCTTGCAGTGAGCAGGATGTAACATTTTCACCAAAACGCCGCCAGCTAAGTTGACAATAAAGAGAATTGACGTCAAAAGACTGGCAAAACTAGGTGAAATGCCGTCGTAGGTTTCAATCATCATGGTGGGAATCCACCCCTTTAAGCCAATATCCATGACACAACGGGATAAGGCAGGGAGGAACAAGAAGATTAGGCCGGAACTCAGAATCAGCGTGGGTAAGGATATATTTTTTACGGGTGGTTGAGCGATTGTTTCCGCTTCCTGCTTAGGTGCTTCGCTATCCGGTATCATGTGCGCAGAAATTTTTCTCATGGCATAGAGCAAAAATATGACGACAAATCCCAGTGCAACCACAGAAGTCCAGAACAGACTATGCCAGGATGCCACTTTCAGAACCACCATCGCAATGAGATAACTCAGGAACGCACCGAAGGCATAAGCAAAGGAAATATAGAACATTGATTTCTGGCGATGCTCCGGCATGACGATGGACGCGATGACTTTCACAACGGCCGGCCATGTACCGAATTGAGCGATGCCATTAATGCTCCAGACAACCAGCATGACAGTGTAAGAAGTTGAAAGTGCCATAGCGACGTTACATGCCAGCGTTCCCAGAATTCCAATGAGCAGGATTTTAAAAGGGGGAAACCGGTCTGCCAGGTAACCGCCAAAAATTTGTGTACAACCATAACAGAGATAGAAGCTGGCGTTAATGACGCCGGAACTCTCTTTGGAAAAAAGGCCTTCCTGCACAATAGCCGCAATGGCAGTTGAATAGGTGTTTTTTGTCATTGTAACAATAATATAAGCAATTGTGCAAGCAGCAAAGGCCAGCCAACTGATTTTTTCATTTTCCAGATGATGCCCTTTCATAGATGACGCTCCTAACGGCTTTTAAACTGTTTATCAGATATTTTTTTCAGAGAAACGCTTCCAAAGAGGCGCAGCACAAAGGATAAAGACAATAGACACTGCTGCGATTATAAAGGAAAAAATTCCGGTTGCAATCCAGTTGAAGCGTTCGGCAATGAATCCATACATATAACTGCCGGACATGGCTCCAAAAGCGCCAAAAGTATTTAAAATGCCGGAGACTGCGCCGGTCTTTCCCTGCTTTTCGAAAGATGCGGGAATAATAACGTTTATGACCTGTGCTGCAGCTGTCATAATGGTTATCGTAACTGCCAGAGCAAGAACCATCATAATCGCCGGCAGTTTACCAATCAGAATGATTACACCAATGAACGGTAAAGCGGCCGCAAACAAGATACACATTGCAATGACAAGATTCCGGCAACGACGGGGATATAGCCAGTTTAAAAGGTAAATTGCGAACAGTCTGACGGCAAACAGAATAGCAGTTAAAAAGCTGGCAATACTGGGCGAGATATCCTCATAGTTTTCCACAATCATCGTGGGAATCCATCCTGACAGACCGGTATCTAATGCACTTCGCACCAGTCCGGGAATGAAAAGAAAGACCAGACCCGTTGTGAAAATCATGGACCAGATTGGGAGAGATTCCGAATTTGCCTTTTGCGGACGTTTTTCGTTTTTCTGCAGATTTTCTTCGTCGTCTACCAGATTGGCATTGATTCGCTTTTCTGCATACACTACAAACACGCCGCAAAGGAAAAGTGCTGTGGCAGAAGTCCAGAACAGACTTTGCCAGGAAGCGATTTGTAAAACGACTAAGCCCATCAGATAACTGATGATGGCGCCGATTGTGTAGGTAAAGGAAATCAGGAACATAGATTTTTGCCGGTGCTCCGGCATGATAACAGAAGCGATGACCTTAACAATTGAGGGCCAGGTACCGAATTGGGCAATGCCGCTGATTGTCCAGAGAACCAACATAGGGACAAAGGAATGAGAAAGCGCCATTCCAATATTACAGAACAGGGACCCGATCAGGCCGATCAGCAAGATTTTAAAAGGAGAATAACGGTCACAAAGAAAGCCGCCGAAGAACTGCATACATCCGTAAAACAGATAAAAACTGGCGGTGATGATGCCGGCGCGCTCCTTGGAAAACAACCCCTCCTGAATAATGGCAGCAATGGCGGGAGAATAGATGTTTCTGCTCAGAGAAATGACGATATAGGTAAGAGCGCAGGCAATAAATGCCAGCCAGCTGATGGTTTCGTTTTCAAGATGTCGTCCTTTCATGACCTGTCTCCTTATCTTTTGTAATTTCGCACAAATATAATTATACAGGCTTTGTTCCTATAATTCAAGACATAATATTAATTTTTATCATTCATTATTTGCTTTTTACACCATTGTGCCAAGGGCAATTCAGAAATCGCCCTTACGTTTCTGCTCTGTTAAAAATTATGTGGCCAGTGCCTGGAAAGAGAAAAGAAAACTATGGAACAAAAAAGAATCCTACCACAACGTAACGTTGCGATAGGATTCTTTTGCTTTGCGCGCTCTGCGCTTTTTTGTCATCCCGATTAAATGGGATGGGTCATTTCTTCCATGTTAACCAGGTCTTTGTCTAATTTATACTTCTCAGCGCGACGCTGCTCGAAGAATTTAACTGCAACCTGATCAAAGAGAGCGTAGGACAGAACATCTTCATCCTGCTCAATATATTCTTTGATGTCGTTTCGGAGTGCATCCAGTTCCGGTGCAATCTGGTCAGCAGGACGGCAGGTGATTCTCGGTTCGTTACCGATAATCTTTTGAACGATGTCCTCCTTGATTTCAACCGGCGTCTTACCGTATTCACCCTTGACGATACCCTTGGTTTCCTTGGTGATCATCTTGTAGCGTTCGCCCATGATAACGTTTAAAACAGCCTGCGTACCAACAATCTGGCTAGTGGGCGTTACCAACGGCGGGAAGCCTAAGTCTTCGCGCACGCGGGGCACTTCTTTTAAAACTTCTTCCAGCTTGTCTTCCTTACCCTGCTGCTTCAGCTGAGAAACCAGGTTGGAGAGCATACCGCCGGGCACCTGATACAGCAGTGTGTTTACGTCAACACCCAGCATCTTCGGATTCAGAAGTCCGCTTTCTAAGTATTTCTCACGCAGCGGACGGAAATAATCAGCAATTTCAGATAACAGGTCAAGGTCAAGACCGGTGTCATAGGGCGTACCCTGCAGGGTCTTAACCAGAGGCTCTGTTGCCGGCTGAGAGGTGCCCAGTGCCATGGGGGAAATCGCACAGTCAACAATATCAACCCCTGCTTCAATTGCCTTTAAATAGGTCATAGAAGCAACACCACTGGTGTAGTGGGTGTGGAGCTGAATGGGAATGTTCACGGTTTCTTTCATGGCTTTAACCAGATCATAAGCCTCATAAGGAAGCAGCAGACCTGCCATGTCTTTAATACAAATAGAGTTTGCGCCGCGTTCTTCCAGTTCTTTTGCCATTTTAACGTAAGATTCAATGTTGTGAACTGGGCTGATGGTGTAGCAGACAACTGCCTGTACATGACCCTGTTCTTTCTGGCAAGCCTTAATAGCGCATTCTAAGTTACGAACATCGTTCAGTGCATCAAAGATACGGATAATATCCATACCGTTTGCCAAGGACTTCTGAACGAAATATTCAACTACGTCATCAGCGTAGTTTTTGTAACCCAGAATATTCTGTCCGCGGAATAACATCTGTAATTTTGTGTTCTTCGCACGGTCACGGATTTTTCTGAGACGTTCCCAGGGATCTTCATTTAAGAAACGGAGGCAGGCATCAAAGGTAGCGCCGCCCCAGGCTTCTAAGGAATGGTAACCGACCTTGTCCAGTTTTTCCACGATGGGGAGAATTTCCTCTGTGGTCATTCTGGTGGCAATCAGGGACTGATGTGCATCACGAAGGGCGGTTTCTGTTATTTTAACCGGTTTTAAATTCGTAGACATAACAACGTTTCCTTTCCGCAACGAATCTTATCGTTGCTGTTTCAAAATTTACAGAACCTTTGCCAAAGCCAGGAACACACCGGCAGCTACGGCAGAACCGATAACACCGGCAACGTTGGGTCCCATTGCATGCATTAAGAGATAGTTCGTCGGGTCTTCCTTCTGACCAACGGTCTGGGCAACACGGGCAGCCATAGGAACGGCAGAAACACCGGCAGAACCGATTAAGGGATTAACCTTACCCTTAGTCAGAATATACATCAATTTACCGAGCATAAGTCCGCCGGCGGTACTGATAGAGAACGCAACCAGTCCCAGAACAACAATGAACAGTGTCTGCGCACGCAGGAAGGTATCTGCAGAAGCGGTCGCACCAACGGTTACACCTAAAAAGATGGTAACGATGTTCATGAGTTCGTTCTGCGCTGTCTTGGAAAGACGGTCAGCAACGCCGCTTTCTTTAATTAGGTTACCCAGCATCAAACAGCCAACCAGAGGCACAGCATCAGGCACGATTAAGCCAACAACAATTGTTACGATGATCGGGAAGACCATGCGTTCTAACTTGCTGACGGGACGGAGCTGCTCCATTTTAACCAGGCGCTCTTTTTTCGTGGTGAGCAGTTTCATAATCGGTGGCTGAATGATAGGAATCAGCGCCATGTAGGAATATGCTGCAATGGCAATTGCGGGCAGCAGTTTTGGTGCCAGGGATTTTGTAACTAAAATAGCGGTCGGACCATCAGCACCGCCGATGATACCGATAGACATAGCTTCGTAAATCGTAAAACCTAAGAACAGGGCACCAAAGAAAGCGACGAAAACACCCAGCTGTGCTGCAGCACCCAGAAGCAGGCTCTTGGGATTTGCAATCAGCGGAGAGAAGTCTGTCATGGCACCAATGCCAAGGAAAATCAATGAGGGATAAATTCCCAGCTTAACACCCAAATACAAAAGGTCAAGTAAACCGCCGTGATGCAGAATTTCGCCGAAATCCATAACGAAATGTTCTTCGCCGGAGCCGACAAACAAAACATTGTGCATTAGATTAGACAGGGGCAGGTTAGCCAGTAACATACCAAAGGAAATGGGCAGCAGGAGCAGGGGCTCAAACTGTTTGCCGATTGCCAGATAAATCAGGAAACTGGCAACGATCAGCATAACAATGCTACCGAAATCCACGCCGGCAAAGGCCAGGGCCGTTCCTTCTGTTGCGGTAAAAATCTTTGCAATACCTGTATTTTGGATAAAACTGGTGATTCCTTCTATAAATAAATTCACTTAAATCACCCTTTCAAAAAATGCTCCCTTAGTTCAGGGTTACGAGGACGTCGCCGGTGTTGACGGAATCGCCCTGGGATACGTTAACAGATGCAACAACGCCATCCTGAGTTGCTGCGATTTCGTTTTCCATCTTCATAGCCTCTAAAACAGCAACAGCCTGACCGGATTTAACGCTATCGCCAACTTTAACATTAATCTTTAAAACGGTACCGGGCATGGGAGCAGCAACAGAAACTGCGCCGGCAGAACCGGAAGCAGCAGGAGCAGCAGCGGGAGCCGGAGCGGCAGGAGCAGCTGCTACGGGTGCAGCAACAGGAGCGCCACCGGTGATTTCTTCAACATCAACTTCATAGGACTTGCCGTTTACGTTTATCATAAATTTTCTCATGGAAGTATCCTCCTCTTAATGTAATTCATGTAAGTCTTAACCGTTTAAGTTGTCGCGGCGGGCGGTTCTGTTCCAAACCGGCGCTCCGTCAACTCTGCGGTAAGATTTAATTTTTAAATTATAGGTAGACTGGTTCAGGCTGGCAGCGATAGCCGCAGTTAAAACGGCGATTAATTCGCTGTCGTCCTCTTGGGCAGGTGCAGCAGGAATAGCGGCAGGAGCCGGCGCAACAGCAGCAGGTTTTCTGGATTTCGCGGTGAAAATCACGCGCATCAGTTCCAAAACGCCCCAGAGGATAGCCAGAACAACGAATACGGTGGTGAGGCCGATGACAGCAACAACCGCACCCTGGATATATACATTATCCATCTTAATCCTTCCTTTCCGGCTTACAGCGGCATGGTGCCGTGCTTTTTAGCGGGCAGATTTTCGCGTTTGCCTGCCAGCATTAAAAGAGCCGCAATGATTCTCGGTCTGGTGGAATCAGGCTCGATGACATCGTCAACATAGCCCAGTTTAGCAGCTTCAAAGGGATTTGCATAAGTTTCTTTAAAGCTTTCCACGAATTCAGCACGGGCGCGGATGGGGTCATCAGCTGCCTGCACTTCTTTTCTGTAGAGAATGTTTGCTGCGCCTTCTGCATGCATCACAGAAATCTGAGCCGTGGGCCAAGCGTAAGCCATATCAGCACCGATATGCTTGGAGCCCATTGCAATGTATGCACTGCCGCAGGCTTTTCTTAAAATAACATTGACCTTGGGAACGGTTGCTTCAGCAAAACTGTATGCAAGAGCTGCCGTCTTTCTTGCGATGCCGGCATATTCCTGACAAGCGCAAGCAGCATAACCGTCAGAATCGGTCAGCGTAACCAGAGGAATGTTAAAACTGTCGCAGAAGCGAACAAAACGAGTTGCTTTTTCAGCAGCTTTAGCATCAAGCAGACCGCCTTCGGCCGGCTGATTAGCAACGAAGCCAACGGTAACACCGCCCAGACGAGCCAGAGCCGTTACCATGTTCTTAGCGTAAAGGGGCAAAACTTCGTAAACAGAGCCTGCATCAGCAATTTCAGAAATCGCTACCTTAACATCATAAGCTGCATCATCTGCATCGGGAATCAAAGCGTTCAGAACGGGAGAAACCCGGTTGATATCGTCAGATTCAAAGTAGGGTGCATCCTCTAAATTGTTAGAGGGCAGATAAGACAGCAGGGTTTTAACAGAAGCAATCAGGGCTTCATCGCTGTCGCAAACAACATGACAGTTGCCGCTCTTTTCAGCATTTGCCATAGCGCCGCCGTCAAATTCTTCGCCGGTCGTGCCTTTAATGGCAGAAGGACTGGAAAGATAAAGGCTGGCAGCTTCTTTTGTCATAAAGACAAAGTCAGAAAGGGTTGCCGCCGCCGCAGCACCGCCTGCGCAAGGTCCCATAACAGCAGCAATCTGGGGCACAACGCCGGAAGCCAGTGCCGTTTTCTGCATAATGGTACCCATTGCCTGCAGCGCATCAGAGCCTTCCTGAATTCTGGCACCGCCGGAATCCAGCATGCTGACGATGGGAGCACCGGTTTTTACGGCCATATCAATGACTTTGGCAATCTTTCTGCCACCCAGAGCGCCAACAGAGCCACCCTTAACCGTAAAGTCTTGGCTATAGGCAAAAACGGGACGCATGTCCACCGTACCGTAGCCACAAATAACGCCATCACAGGGGGCATCAGCCGAGCCTGCTAAAGCATCAAGTTCGATAAAGCTTCCTTCATCGAAGAGTAACGCAATTCTTTCACGAGCCGTTAATTTTCCGGCATCATGCTGTTTGGCTGTTTTTTCAGCATTGCCTGCTACAATGGCAGCACGGCGAGCCTGCAAGTCAGCCAGCTTGTTTGTTGTACTCATACCACAACCTCCTAGTACTGAAAACTCGACCCTCGGTCAAAAATTTTTTCCAGAGAGTCTGTTCGCGGACATTGCCGCAAGTGTATAAGAAAGTCCGAAAAGACGTGCTTTCTGCGTGTCCTTCCGAAACAATCGAATCTCCACCAATTATCATTATACCAAAAATTTTCCTTTTTTACAAGGGAAAAAACGAAATATTTATGTTTTTATATAAAAAAAGACCCGAATGCAAAGAAATAAGCATCCGGGTCTTTAAAATTTTTAATTTTATCTGTTTTTTGGCAGAAAACGGGTGATCCGCAAAGAGTTTGACACCACGCAGACTGAAGACAGCGCCATCATAGTTCCTGCCAGAGCCGGAGACAGAGAAATACCCCAGTGTGAGAGTACCCCGGCGGCAAGAGGAATGCCGATGGTGTTATAAATAAACGCCCAGAACAGGTTTTGGCGAATGATTTTCATAGTGAATCGCCCAAGAGACACCGCATCTGTTAAAGCGGAAAGTTCATTTCGCATCAGTAAAACGCCGGCGCTTTCCGCCGCCACATCCGTGCCTCCAAAAGCACAAATGCCCACATGTGCCGTTGCCAGAGCCGGTGCATCGTTGATACCGTCTCCCACCATAGCGGTTTTATATCCTTCTTCCTTTAGCCTGAAAACTTCTGCCGCCTTATCTTCCGGGAGAACCTCTGCTAAGATGCGGGAAATCCCCGTTTCCTTCGCAACGGCCTCAGCAGCAAGACGGGTATCGCCGGTGATCATGGCGGTTTCAATGCCCATAGCTGACAGTCTTGTAACGGCTTTCGGGGCGGAGGGTTTCACTGTGTCGGAAAAACCGATGATGCCCATAGGTATGCCGTTAACGGCAACATAAACCAGGGCCATTCCGGCAGGAGAAACTCCGAAAGCACGGCAATCAACGCCGTTTTCTTCCATATACCGTCTGGTTCCTGCCAGAACAGTCTGATTGTTGACGGTTGCCAAAACCCCTTTGCCGGCCTGGGTTGAGACAGATTCGGGAATGGGGACGGGGACTTCGTTTTCCTGCGCATAAACATGGAGCGCCTTTGCAATGGGATGTACGCTACCGTGTTCTGCTCCGGCTGCTAATGAAACCCAGGAGAAATCGCCCTCTGAAACGGGAATCAGCGTGCTGACAGAGAGGGCTCCCTCTGTGACGGTGCCGGTTTTATCAAAGAGCACCATATTGACTTCTGCTAAATGCTCCAAGGCATCGCCGCCCCGGAATAAAACGCCCAACTTAGCCCCCCGACCGGAGGCAACCATAACGGCAATGGGAGTGGCAAGACCTAAGGAGCAGGGGCAGGCAACTACCAAAACCGAAACAAAGATTTGCAGAATAAAGCCGGCATCTTTTCCAAGAAACGCCCAGATGAGTGCCGAAAGTAAGGCGATTCCCAAAACCGCCGGGACAAAGATAGCGGAGATCCGGTCCGCCATCCGGGAAATCGGAGCCTTTTTTTGCTGTGCTTCCGAAACAAGACGGAGAATCCGTGCTGCAGCGGTAGCACCTCCGGCAGCCGTGGTGCGGATTTTCAGGAATCCGTCCTTTAAAATTGTACCGCCGGAAACGGCGGCACTTGCCTCCTTATAAACCGGGAGACTCTCCCCGGTGAGCATGGCCTCATCCACATCGCCGCTTCCTTCTAATACAACGCCATCCACGGGGATGGTCTCTCCGGCAGCGCAGAGAACAATCTCCTCCATAACGACCTCGGCGCTTTTTACCGTGACCGCTTCGCCGTTTCGCAGTACCGTACAGGAGGCGGGAATCAGCTTTGCCAGAGAAGCAATCGCATCTTTGGCACGGTTTTTACTCTTTTCTTCTAAGAATTTTCCTAACAAAATCAACGCCAGAACAACGGCGGCGGATTCAAAGTAGAGGGCGTGGGCCTTGGTGCTGTCTCCGAGGATGACCAGAACCGTATGATAGAAACTGTAGAGAAAGGCAGAGCCCGTCCCCAAAGCCACCAATGAATCCATGTTGGGATGCAGGGTGACCAAACGCCGGATACCGTTTATTAAAAATCGCCTGCCCACAAATAGAACAGGAAGGCAGAGGATCAACTGCGCCAGAGAAAAGCCCAGGGGACTATGGTGCATCTCTAAAAACGCCGGCAAGGGTAAGGGGAAGGGGAGCATATGGGACATGCCGATATACATGACCAGTGCACCGAACACAAGACCGATGATGACTTCCGCCGGGTGAAAATCGTGAGTCTGGCTGATGGCGGTTTCATCTTCTTTTAAAAGGGTGCCTTTGTAACCCATGGCCTTTAAAGCGCTGATGGCGGCTTCCGGATTTAAATCGCTGCCGCCGGAAATTTCACCTGTGGCTAGTGCCAGATTCACCGTGGCCTCTGTAACTCCGGGCGTGTTTTTCAGGGCACGTTCTGCTGCAGCGGAACATGCTGCGCAACGCATGCCGTCAATTTTAAGCCGATATGTTTTAACTGTGTCCATAGTTTCCTCCTATTTTTATAAGAAAAAAGGCGACGGAAAACCGTCGCCGCTAAAATTTGCGTTTTACTCAACGCTTGCCAGATACGCATTGATGCGTTCTACTAAAGCATCAGCATCTTCGCCGTGAACAGCACAAGCCTCAGCAATGGATTCGCCGCTTGCAGAGGGGCAACCCAGGCAGTGCATACCAATTTCGAAGAAGAATTTAGCAGTGCCGGAATCCAGCTTTAAAGCATCCATAATGATTGTGTCTTTTGTTACTTGTTTTGCCATTTTAGTTTCCTCCTGTATTTCATTAAATAATAAACTAAGTTATGCTTCTAAAAGATCCAGAAAACTATGCAGTATATAATCTGCTCCGTTTTCTTCAAAATATCCTCTCGCATTTTCCCCGTCAATTCCCGTGAGAACTGCGGCGAAGTCACAACCTGCGCTTTTAGCGGAGAACAGGTCACATCCGGCATCGCCGACAACCAGCGTTTTTTTGCAGGTAGCAGAATCAAACTGCCCGTCAAGCAACTCCGCCGTGGTGTGCTTTGTGCCGAAAGTGCCCCGCAGGAACATGAACGGATGGGGCTTCGAAAGGGAAACACCGCCAAGCTGCTCTGCAAAGGCTTCCTGCTCATCCATAACGTCGTTATAGGTGACGATGGCATCTTGTTCAAACAGGTCATAGACACCCCAGGACCGCAAGGGGTTTTCTGCCTCAATACGGGGACGACCGGAGCCGATTCCCAAGCGCTTTGTTTCGGCAATCTCGGTCAGAAGCCGGATTAAAGGCTCTTTTTCAACTAGAGGCTCTTCAGAAAAGGTCAGTCCGGGTTTTCCGGGAAGAAGCGAGGGGCTTCCCCAGTGTTTCGGGAAGAGTTCGCTGCCTAAAAACCATTCCTGAAAAACGAACTGAATGGTTTTCCAGAGACCACCATATTGAATGGCCTCTTCTTCCGGCATACCGGAAAAGAGCAGTACTTCCGTTACTGCGGCGTACAATCCGTCTTTTACCGCAGGAAGGATTCTGACCCAATCGAAAATAGCGGAGAAATCACGGGTGTTTAAGAACAGAGCTCCTGCCACAATGACCCAGGATAAATCCCAGTTGTTGTTGACACCTTTGTTTTTCAGGAACTGAATGACGCTGTCATCCAGAAAAATTTTGCTCCGCAGTTCCGGTAAACGGGCGGTCAACTCCTTCGGATTGATTTCTTCCGTTCCATAATACTGCTTTGAAAAAAGCAGTTCCCAAACGGTCAGCGTAGCAGAATTCCAATAAACCTGCTCGCTGGTGATAACACCGTCTAAATCCAGTAAAACGGTATCATATTGGCTTAATAATGGGTTTAACATCAGGTAACTCCTTATTCAACAGTAAAGGTCACAGCACCTGCAACGCCGGCAGAAAGATTCTTTCTGGCAGGGTCCAGATAAAAGGCACGACCTAAAGCGATACCCAAAGCACGGAAGACCGCTTCCCAGATGTGGTGTCCGTTGATGCCTTTTTCAATATCAATATGCAGAGTGCACTGCGCGCCCTGACAGAAACCTTCTAAAAATGTGGCTAAATCTTCACTTAAAACACCTTCGGTTTCAGCGGGCATGGTGATATTCCTGTCGTTTAAATCGATATAAGCACGTTCTTCAAAACTGATGGCGCAGGTGGCTTTGGCTTCGTCGATGATGCCGATGCCGTCGCCGTAACCGGTGGCGCCTTCAGCCTTGTTTTCCCAGATGAGATTCCGGGCGGCCTTACCGAATGTGATGCCTAAATCTTCATAAATAACGTGATTCAACGTGAATTCGTCTAAAGAAATTTCTGTTGTAACCGTAACGCCGCTTCTCCAGGCGATATGTTCAATCATATGGGAAAAGAAGGGAGCGTGGGTTTTGATTTTTTTTCTGTAATCCGGTGCAAGACCGTTTGCATCCAGAGAGACTTTCATAAAGGATTCAGATGTTTTACGAGTTACAGAAACCGTTTTTTTCATTTGTCGGTACTCCTTTCCTCAACGGCCAGAGCGTGCGCATCAAAGCCTTCAACACGGGCAATCTTTGAAGCATGCTCACGAACACGCATAAAGCCTTCCCGGCTTGCATAGCCAACAGAGGAACGCTTTAAGAAGTCCATGACGGAAACGGAAGAATAGGTTTTTGCAAAACCGCCGGTGGGCAGAATCGCGTTGGGACCTAACACAAAGTTACACAGGGTAACCGGTGTGTAGTCTCCTAACAGAATTTCGCCGGCATTCTTGATTTTTTCCAGGTCAGCGAAGGGATTCTGTGTCATAACTTCCATATGTTCCGGTGCATACTCATTAACAAAATCAATGGATTCATCCAGAGATTCGGTCAGAATTACGCCGCCGTAAGTATTAAAGTTTGTTTTAATAAAGCTCTGACGTTTTTCAGAGAGTTTAGGCAGTTGGCGCTCGATGATGGGCAGAACCTTGTCCACCAGTTCGCGGGAATGCGTAACGAGCAGCGCCGCAGAGTCAGGACCGTGCTCTGCTTCAATCATAACGTCTAAAGCAACTTTTTCCGGATCAGCAAATTCGTCAGCTAAAATAATAACTTCGCTGGGACCGGCGGGCAGACCGCTGTCGATCTGACCGGAGAGAACACGTTTAGCAGCGGTGGCATAAGAGTTACCGGGGCCGATGATTTTGTGGCATTTGGGAATGGTTTCTGTACCGTAAGCCACGGCAGCAACAGCCTGAATACCGCCGACTTTATAAATTTCGGTAATACCGATAATTTTTGCAGCAGCTAAGATGGCGTCGTCACAGTTACCTTCTTCGTTAGGCGGTGTCACGACACAAATTTTGGGAACACCGGCAACAACCGCAGGAATACCCAGCATCAGAAGAACGGAAGGAAAGCTTCCCTTACCGCGGGGAACGTAGAGACAAACGTCAACAATCGGTGTTGTTTTTTCGCCAACCATTAACCCTTCGTCAACATTGGTAAACCACATTTCTTCCGGCATCTGCTTTTCGTGGAAGTTGCGAATATTCTTGGCGGCATAAGCAATGGCATCACGAGTCTTTTCGTCTAAGCGGTTGTAACCTGCTTCGATTTCTTCCGGACGAACTTTAATCGCATCTTTCTCCAGGGTCACGCCGTCAAATTTTGCCGTATATTTCAAAACAGCGACATCGCCATTTGCCGCGATGTCAGCAGAAACTTCTTTTGCAAGTTCCATTTGCTGGCTGATATCAAGCTCTGCGCGTTTTAAGACGAAAGCTTTTTCCTCGGGGGTCATATCTTTTAAAACTCGAACGTTCATAATGAAAGGATCCTTTCCCACAGTTTTTTTGGCATAAAAAGCCATTGGTTTACTTTTTCTAACTTATCATAACATAATGGGCGCATAATTGCAAGACGAGGGGCATAAAAATTAAAAGAAAAGTAAATTTTGAGAAAATCGAAAGCAAAAACTGTGCGAAAATGGCTTATTTTTTCGCGGCGTTATGTAAACCTTAATACTTTTTTAACAAAAAGTTATTCACACAATTAACAGGGTTATTAACAGAAAATTGTGTGGAAAAACGGATTTTTGGGTGAGTTATTAACATTATCAACAGGTTATCAACAGTTTTTATTAACAAAACAAATGTTTGTAATCAATCCGTAAAACCGCATTAACACAGATAAAACATTAAGTTTACATAAAACTGCATTATTGGGCAGGGAGGGTTTTTTTCTTGCAAAAAAAAGCAAAAAATCTGATAAAAATTTCAGCAATTTATGTAGGCACGGTTTTAGGTGCCGGTTTTGCTTCCGGCCAGGAACTCATGTTATTTTTTGTCCGCTTTTATCGCCGCGGACTTTTGGGATGTCTGCTGGCCGGCGGGCTATTCTGCCTGTTGGGTCAGCAGATTTTGAAACGGTCATTTCACTTAAAAGAAAGAACCCATCGGGCATTTTTGACAGAAGTTTTCGGAAAAAGAGCCGCAACCTTCCTCGGTTTTGTGACTGAGGTGTTTCTCTCCATTAGTTTTTGCGTGATGCTGTCAGGCTCCGGCGCTTTTTTTGCTGAGCGGCTATCCGTGAGTCCGGTTATCGGTATTTTGCTGACAGACGTCTTGTGCCTTTTTGTTTTCTTATATGACTTAAAGGGACTATCCCTGCTGAATGTAATTTTTTCGCCTTTGATGCTTTTGGGCACGGTGGCAGTAGCTGTTTATGCCATTTGGATGGGTACTGTGCCGGCATTTCTGCCACCGGTGAACCGACATGCTCTGTTTCTTCCCTATGCTCTTTTTTATGTGGGATATAACATGCTAACGGCAACGGCAGTCTTAGTGCCGACGGCAGGCCTTGCAGAAGACGAAAAAACCGCCGGGCGTGGTGGATTGCTGGGAGGAGCCCTGCTGACGGGTATGGTTTTTCTCTGCTGCCTTGCGCTGTTTTTTACGGAATCAGTCTGGAGCAGTGAACTGCCGATGTTGCTTCTGTCTGAGCAGGCGGGCGCAGTGGCTTACGGCATATATTCGGTGGTGCTTTTTATGGCCATGTTGACAACGGCGGTGTCTACGGGCTTTTCTGTGATTCAGAGCCTGGGGAATGCAGGGGTGAAAAAAAGACCGGCGGCTTGTTTGGTCTGCCTTATTTCCGTTCCTCTTTCCTTTATAGAGTTTTCTGTTCTTGTCAAGTCATGCTATGTATTTTTCGGTATATTGGGAATCTGGCTTGTGGCCGGAATTCTCTATGATTTGCATAGAAAATCGTAGAGAATCAAAGAAAATAAAAGAAATCAGAGAATAAATTTGAATTTCTTAGGAAAATAGGGGCTTATTAACTTGAAAAAACGGACGGGAAAGGGTAATATATTATAGGTAGAGGTGCTTATTAGAGTATGGTGCACCGGCCTTTAGTGCCGCAAGAGGCGTCGGCACCGAAGACATTCTGTTCTTTTATTGGTATAAGGAATGTTAACAACTTCATATCGGGGTGTAGCGCAGCTTGGTAGCGCGCCTGCTTTGGGAGCAGGATGTCGCAGGTTCAAATCCTGTCACCCCGACCAGAAAAAAAGACAGATTTCGACAAAGAAATCTGTCTTTTTTTCAGCGATATAAATTCCTGACGGAATTTGCGATATGTACTTCGTACGCGATATATCTTCGATGAGATATGTCCCTTCGGGACGAGAAAAGGAATTTATATCATATCGCAACGAAATGAAGTGAAGTTATATCGAATTTGTGAAGCAAATATATCGCACGAGCGTGAGCGAGTATATCGCAAGTAAAACTAAAATATCTCTATGGTTCGGCTCTGCCAAAACTCCATAGTGCCCATAGGGCGCTGTGGAGTTTTTTGTTTGCGATAAAAGAACGTGCATCTATGTTATTTGCTCCCAAAGCAGGTTCCTGTTTTGGGCAACAAATCCGACCGCTGCCAGTGGCAGGGGGAGGGAGGATTTGTTGGCGTAGCGGTCAAAATTCAGCGAAGCGAATAGCGAGCGGAGAATTTTGGGTATCGCAAGAGGCGGCGGAGCCGAGGATGTCGCCTGACGAGTTTTACTCAAAAACAGGTCACGACCACATGTATTCCACAGTTAGGAAAAATTACGAAAAAAGCTACTATATGAATTTGCACCATATAGTAGCTTTTTTTGTATGCTTTTTTTACAAAAATTAAGCATGACTTGTCAATTTTGCAAATTGCATTTTGGGAAAATTTTTTGTGCTACAATACAACCGCTTATAATAAATCATTTAAAAGAAAGGAGAAACAATGAACAATATTTTACTTGAGAACAAAGTAAAGGTTTTAGAGCGGTTGGTGTTGCAGGACATTGTGGAATGTTACAGCCAGAAAAGGTATTCAGAAAAATCCTATGATGACTTGATGGCAAAATTGCTGGACAGGCTGACAGGGTTTTATGAAGAACTGGAGCTGGATAGCGTATCTTTAAAAAGGCTCAATCAATATGGTGACCGTGCTAACATTTACACAGAACAATTGCGTGAAGAGTTAGACAAAGCGGCAGCGGTAACTGTAC